>NZ_JAQIJT010000002.1:455000-755000 GCF_036946125.1 Sphingomonas adhaesiva | reverse complement strand
CGCGACGCCGTAATTCAGGTCGACGCCAAAGCCTTCATAATCGGTGTCGAGAACGAAGTTGACGACGCCGGCGATCGCATCCGAGCCGTACACCGACGACGCACCGCCGGTCAGAACGTCGACGCGCTTGATCAGCATCTGCGGAATCGCGTTGACATCAGCCGCAGACGTTCCGCCCACGGAGGACGACGGCGCGCCAGGATTGAGACGACGGCCGTTGATGAGAACGAGCGTGCGGCGGTCACCGAGGTTACGCAGGTTGATCGTGGCGGTGCCGTCGCTTCCGTTGGAAACGGCCGAGCCCTGCGACGGCGAAACCTGCGGCAAGGCGTTCAGCACGTCCTCGATACGGGTCGCACCCTGAAGACGAATGTCCTGCGCGTTGACGGCTGTGATGGGGCTTGCCGAGGTCAGGTTCGGCGACGACAGGCGAGAGCCCGTCACGACGATATCGGCCCCAGAGGTTTCGCCCGCAGCGTCCGTGGTTGCCGGCGCATCCTGAGGCGCAGTCTGAGCGTAGGCCGGAACCGTTGCCAAACCGGCGAACGCTACACCAAGCAGCAGGTTCGCCCTCTTGATTGCAGAGGATTTCATTCCCTCGATGTCCTTCCCTGTCGTCGTCCGGCACCTGGTCCGGATCGAACTGTCACCCCGTTATGGGGTATGGGGGCCTGATGAAGCCGAACATGAGGTCGTGTAAAGAAATCCGATGATGCGAGTTACCAATCCATTGCAATTGTTGCAATCAGGCAACACGTCAGAGCAGGACGACCCCTCACCGCGGCGCCATCTCCTCGCTCGCCACCGCGGCACTCGCGAACGGCCGCTGCCCGGCGACGTCCCAGTAGCGCAGGTCTTCCAACGCAATGCGGGCGCCGGTGACGGCGCAGACGACGTGGTCGCCCGGCGCCAGGATGCGGAAGCCGTTGGGCATGTAATGGACCTTCGCGGGGCGGTCGGTGTGGGACATCAGCATCGGTCGGACTTTCACAGCAGGCGGGGTTGGTCGGTCGTGGCGGCCGTGCGGGCGCCGGCGGCGGGCTGCGGCCGGGCGGGGGTGCGCTCGACCCTGGGCGGCGTCGCAGGACCATCGCCAGTCCGTACCGCCACCGCACCGTCGCGGAAGCGCAGCGTCAGCGCGCCCGCGGCGGTCGCGCCCGCGGCGGTGGTGACGGTCGCGCCCGCGCAGTCCTCCACGCGGGCATAGCCGCGCTGGAGGATGCGGTCGGGGTTGAGGCTGTCGATCAGGCGGCCGACATCGGCCAGCCGGGCGCGCGCCGCCTCGACGCGGCGCTCCAGCGTGGCCGGACGGATCGCGCCTGCGGCGCGGTCCAGCTCGCCGCGGGCACGCGCGACGCGCCGCTCCAGCGCGCGGTCGCCGCGCACGCCCAGCTCGTCGACGCGCTGGCGCTGCGGCCCCAGCAGGCGGTCGCGCGTCGGCAGGACGCGCACCAGCGCGTCGAGCCGCTCGCGACCGCGCTCGACATAGCGGCGCGCGCACCGCTCGGTGCGCATCGCCATCGCGTCGAGCGTCAGGCGCAGGTCGGCGAGCACCGGCACCGCGATCTCCGCCGCCGCGGTGGGCGTGGGCGCGCGCAGGTCGGCGGCATGGTCGCACAAGGTGGTGTCGGTCTCATGCCCGACCGCGGAGATGATCGGGATCGAGCAGGCGGCGACCGCGCGCACCACGGGCTCCTCGTTGAAGGCCCACAGGTCCTCGATCGAGCCGCCGCCGCGCGCGACGATCACCAGGTCGGGGCGCGGCACCGCGCCGCCGGCGGGCAGCGCGTCGAACCCGCGCACCGCAGCCGCGACCTCCTCCGCGGCGCCCGCGCCCTGCACCTTGACCGGCCAGACGACGACATGCGTCGGGCAGCGATCCTCCAGCCGGTGGAGGATGTCGCGGATCACCGCGCCGGTGGGCGAGGTGACGACGCCGATCGTGCGCGGCATGAACGGCAGCGGCTTCTTCGCGGCGCGATCGAACAGCCCTTCCGCGGCGAGCTTGGCGCGCAGTTTCTCCAGCAGCGCCATCAGCGCGCCGGCGCCGGCCAGTTCCATGCGGTCGACGACGATCTGGTATTTCGAGCGGCCCGGATAGGTCGTCAGCCGGCCGGTCGCGACCACCTCGATACCGTCCTCCGGGCGGAAGCCGAGGCCCGCCGCGCTCCCCTTCCACATCACCCCGTCGATGACGGCGCCGTCGTCCTTCAGGCAGAGATAGACGTGCCCCGACGCCGCCCGCTTGTAGCCCGATATCTCGCCGCGCAGCCGGACATGGCCGAACTCACCCTCCACCATCCGCTTCAGCCGGCCCGACAGCTCGCTGACGCTGACCGCCATCGCATTGTCGCCGGGCGTCGCCTCGGCTACCAGCCGCCCCGTCCCCGTATCGCTGCCGGTATCGGGGGTATATAAGAAGGGGTCGGCCATGAATATCCTGCTGGTAGGGTCCGGAGGACGCGAGCATGCGCTGGCATGGAAACTCGCGCAGTCGCCCCGCCTAGGTACGCTCTTTGCCGCCCCCGGCAACCCCGGCGTGGCACAGGTCGCGACGATCGCCGATCTGGACGTGACCGATCACCGCGCGACGATCGACTTCGTCCGCCGGCACCAGATCGCGCTGGTCGTGATCGGACCGGAGGCGCCGCTGGTCGACGGTCTCGCCGACAATGTCCGCGCCATCGGCGTGCCGGTGTTCGGCCCCGGGCGGGAGGCGGCGAAGCTGGAGGGGTCGAAGGGCTTCACCAAGGACCTGTGCGCGCGCGTCGGCATTCCGACCGCGCGCTATTTCCGGACGACCTCGCGCGACGGCGCGCTCGCCTGCCTCGACGATTTCGGCGAATCGTGCGTCATCAAGGCGGACGGCCTGGCCGCGGGCAAGGGCGTCGTGGTCGCCGCCACCCGCGCCGAGGCGGAGGCCGCGATCCGCGACCTGTATGCGAACGGCCCGGTCGAGGCGGTGATCGAGGAGCGACTGGAGGGACCGGAGGCGAGCCTGTTCGTGCTGTCGGACGGCACCACCACCGCCTCGTTCGGATCGGCGCAGGACCACAAGCGCGTCGGCGAGGGCGATACCGGCCCCAACACCGGCGGGATGGGCGCGTACAGCCCGGCGTTCGACCTGACGCCCGATCTGGAGGAGCGCGCGCTGGGCGAGATCGTGCGCCCGACGATCGACGCGCTGGCGGCGGCGGGAACGCCCTATGTCGGCGTCCTCTACGCCGGACTGATGCTGACCGCGGACGGGCCGAAGCTGATCGAATATAACGTGCGCTTCGGCGATCCCGAATGCCAGGTGCTGATGGCGCGGTTCGACGGCGACCTGATCGAGACGCTGCTGGCGGTGGCGGAGGGTCGGCTGGCGGACCTGCCCGCGCCGGCGTTCCGCGACGCCGTCGCGCTGACGGTGGTGATGGCGGCGGAGGGCTATCCCGGCACGCCGCGCACCGGCGGCGCGATTCGCGGGATCGATGCGGCGGAGGCGACCGGCGCGACCGTCTTTCAGGCGGGCACGCGGATGGACGGCGACACGCTCGTCTCCGCGGGCGGACGCGTCCTGGCGGTGACCGCGACCGGCGCCGACGTGGCCGCGGCACAGGCGGCGGCCTATCGCGGCGTCGACGCGATCGACTTCCCGACCGGCTTCGTGCGCCGCGACATCGGAGCCAAGGCCATCGCCAGGGGTTGAACCGCTCGCACGCCTTCTACCAGGATGACGTCATGAATTCCGGCAGCTTCTCTCTCGAACCCATTTCGCATGACGGCGCGCTCGTCACCATCTCGCTGGTGCTCGTCGCCATCCTGGCGGTGCTGACCATCATCGCGATGGTGTTCGGCGCCCGGCTGAAGCGCCAGCGCCGCAAGGCCGAGGCGGAGGAAGAGCGCCGGATCGAGGAACTGAAGGCGGAGGGTGTGGGCGTCACCACCCCCCACGACGACGCGCGCGAGGCTACCCCCGCGCCCCCCCCGCCGCCCCCTCCCGCACCGCCTCCCCCGCCCCCTGCCACCCCGTCCGCGGATCCGACGCCGGCGCCGCTGGCCGACGAACCGATCGCCGCCGCCGCGCCGCTCAATGCCTCGCCCGCCAGCCATGCCGCCTCCGCCCCGACCGAGGCGGCGGACGGCGATCCGGCGGCACAATCGATCACGCTGCTGAAGGGGCTGGGACCGAAGATCGCGGCGAAGCTGGCGGATCTGGGCATCACCCGCGTCGACCAGCTGGCCTGGCTGGACGATGCCGAAGCCGCAGAGCTCGACGCGCGACTGACCCCGTTCGAGGGCCGGATGGAGCGCGACCGCTGGCGCGAACAGGCGCGGCTGCTCGCGCAGGGCGACCGCGCCGGGTATGAGGCACAGTTCGGCAAGCTGGGATGAGCGTCGCCTTCCGCCGCGAGAACGACGACGAGCATCTCGAGCCGCGCTTCGAGCTGCCGATCCCGGCCGGGCCGAACCTGGTCACGCCGCGGGGTCGCGCACTGATCGAGGAGCGGATCGCCACGCTGGAAGCAGCGCTGGCGGAGGCGGCGGACGAGGAAACGGTCAAGGCCGTCAGGCGCGACCTGCGCTATTGGGCAACCCGCCGCGCCACCGCGATCGAGACGCCGCCGCGCGACGACGGCGCGGTCGGCTTCGGCAATCGCGTGACCTATCGGCTGGCGGGCAAGGAGCGGGTCGTCACGCTGGTCGGCGACGATGAGGCCGACCCGGGGGCCGGCGCGATCGCCTTCTCCGCCCCGCTCGCCCGCGCGTTGATGGGGGCGGAGGCGGGGGAGTTCGTCGGCTTCAACGGCCGCGAGGACGCGATCGAGGTCGTCGCGGTCGCCTAGTTCCCTGAACCGACGTTCGGCGCCTTGGTGCCGTCACCCCGGACTCGATCCAGACCTCTGCGAAAGTCACGGATCGCTCGACAATTTCGCCGTTCCCCGGCGAAGGCGGGACCTGTGCAAAAGGCGACACCGTGCTCCTGCGCAGGCAGGAGCACGGAGCCATCCACGCGATCGTATCATCGGAAACTACATAGGCAGCGGCTGCACATTGTGGCATCCCGCGGACAGGAACCGTCATTACCGGAGCGTATCGTGGTCGCCAGCACCTTCGACCTGTTCAAGATCGGCGTCGGGCCGTCGAGTTCGCACACCATGGGTCCGATGACCGCGGCCGCCCGCTTCGCCGCGGAGGTGGCGGGGTGCGCCCACCGCGTCGAGGTCGATCTGTTCGGCTCGCTGGCGCTGACCGGGAAGGGCCATGCCACCGACCGTGCGGTCATCCTGGGGCTGTCCGGCACGACCCCGGCAACGATCGATCCCGACGCGGCGGACCGCGTCGTCGCGGATGTCCGCGCCACGGGCATGCTGATGCTGGGCGGCACGCACACGATGGCCTTCGACGAGGCACGCGACCTGCGCTTCCTCCAGCGCGAACGGCTGACCTTCCATTCCAATGCGATGACCTGCATCGCGTTCGACGCCGCGGGCGAGGAAGTGCGCCGCCGCACCTATTATTCGATCGGGGGCGGCGCGATCGTCGAGGAACATGAAACAGGCCGCAACGCCGCCGCTGAGGGCGGCTGGGACGTTCCCAACGTCTTCCGGTCGGGGGAGGAACTGCTGGCGCTCGTCGCGCGCACCGGCACGTGCATCGCGACGCTGATGCGCGAGAACGAGGAAGTGCACCTCGCCCCCGACGAGGTATCGGCGCGTCTGAAGGCGATCCGCGACGCGATGGCGGCCTGCATCGATCGCGGCGTGCGCGCGCCGGAAGGCGAATTGCCCGGCGGGTTGCGGGTCAAGCGGCGCGCGCCGGGCGTCCACCGCATGCTGGTCGACCGGCAGGAGCGCGCGCTCGCCGACCCGTTGACCGTCATCGACTGGATCAACCTGTGGGCGCTGGCGGTGAACGAGGAGAATGCGGCGGGGGGCCGCGTCGTCACCGCCCCCACCAACGGCGCGGCGGGCGTGGTGCCCGCGGTGCTGCGCTATTACGAACGCTTCGCGCCCAACCCGACGCCGCGCGGGATGGAGAATTTCCTGCTGACCGCCGCCGCGATCGGCACGCTGTTCAAGGAGAATGCCTCGATCTCCGGTGCGGAGGTCGGGTGCCAGGGGGAGGTCGGCGTCGCCTGCTCGATGGCGGCCGCCGGGCTCGCCGCCGCGCTGGGCGCGACCGCGGCGCAGGTGGAGAATGCCGCGGAGATCGCGATGGAGCACAACCTCGGCCTCACCTGCGATCCTGTCGGCGGGCTGGTCCAGGTGCCGTGCATCGAACGCAACGCGGTGGGGTCGATCAAGGCGATCGAGGCGGTCCGCCTCGCGATGCTGGGCGACGGCACGCACCGCGTCAGCCTGGATCAGGTGATCGAGACGATGCGCCGCACCGGGCTCGACATGAGCGAGCGCTACAAGGAAACCTCGCTCGGCGGGCTGGCGGTCAACGTGGTCGAATGCTGACCGCCCGCCGGCGCGTCACTCGACGGTGACGCTCTTCGCCAGGTTGCGCGGCTGATCGACGTCGGTCCCCTTGGCCACCGCGACATGATAGGCCAGCAGCTGCACCGGCACCGCATAGACGATCGGCGCGATCAGCGGGTGGACCTTGGGCATGGTGATCGTCGCGACGCAGCCTTCGCCCGCCGCCTGCACGCCGTCGTAATCGCTGATGAGGACGACCTTGCCGCCGCGCGCCTGCACCTCCTGCATGTTGCTGACGGTCTTGTCGAACAACGGGCCCGAGGGGGCGATGACCACCACCGGCACGTTCTCGTCGATCAGCGCGATCGGCCCGTGCTTCATCTCGCCCGCGGCATAGCCTTCGGCGTGGATGTAGCTGATCTCCTTCAGCTTCAGCGCGCCTTCCAGCGCCAGCGGATAATCGGTGCCGCGCCCCAGGTAGAGGACGTCGCGCGCCGCCGCGACGACGCCCGCCATCGCCTCGATCGATTCGTCATAGGCGAGCGCGCCGTTGATCGCCGCGGGTGCCTCCGCCAGCTGGCGGACGATGTTGCGCTCCTCCTGCTCGGTGAGCCGCCCCTTCGCCTTGGCGAGATTGGCGGCGAAGGCGGCGAGCACCGCCAGCTGGCAGGTGAACGCCTTGGTCGAGGCGACGCCGATCTCCGGTCCGGCGTGGGTGGGCAGCAGCAGGTCCGCCTCGCGCGCCATCGTGCTGGTCGGCACGTTGACGACGACCGCGATCGTCTGCTTCTCCGCACGCGCGTGGCGCAGCGCGGCGAGCGTGTCAGCGGTCTCGCCCGACTGGCTGATGAAGAGCGCGAGCCCGCCTTCCTCCATCACCGGCGCGCGGTAGCGGAACTCGCTGGCGACATCGAGGTCGACGGGAACGCGCGCGAACTGCTCGAACCAGTATTTCGCGACCATCCCGGCATAGAAGCTGGTGCCGCACGCCACGATCGTGACACGGCGGATGCCCGACAGGTCGAAATCGGGGATCGGCAGCGCCACGCGCCCCTCGAACCGCTGCAGATAGCCACGCAGCGTCTGGGCGACCACGATCGGCTGCTCGTAGATCTCCTTCTGCATGAAGTGGCGGTGGTTGCCCTTGTCGATCAGCGCGCCGGTCACGCCGGAGATGGTGACGGGACGCTCGACCGCCCGGTTGTCGCGGTCGTAGACCTGCGCGCCGCCGCGGGTGCAGACGACCCAGTCACCCTCCTCCAGATAGGCGATCCGCTGCGTCAGCGGGGCGAGCGCCAGCGCGTCGGAGCCGAGATACGTCTCGCCCCCCCCTTCTGAATCGGCGCCATAACCGACGACCAGCGGCGAGCCGAGCCGCGCGCCAATCAGCAGCTCCGGGTGGCTGCGGAACAGGATCGCCAGCGCGAACGCGCCGTGCAGCCGCGGCAGCACCTCGCGCACCGCGTCGACCGGCTCCAGCCCGGCCTCGACCTTCTCGCTGATGAGGTGTGCGACGACCTCGGTATCGGTCTCGCTGGTGAAGACGCGGCCGCGCGCCTGCAATTCCTCGCGCAGCGGCTTGAAATTCTCGATGATGCCGTTGTGGACGACCGCGACCTCGCCGGTGGCATGCGGGTGGGCGTTGTTGGTGGTGGGGCCGCCGTGCGTCGCCCAGCGGGTGTGCGCGATCCCGGTGGTGCCGGGCAGCGGCTCGGCGGCGAGCACCTTCGCCAGATTGACCAGCTTGCCCGAGGCGCGGCGGCGCGCGATCGCGCCGTCGACCACGGTAGCGATCCCGGCGGAATCGTAGCCGCGATATTCCAGCCGCTTCAGCCCGTCGAGCAGGCGGTCCGCCACATCGTCATTGCCCAGGATGCCAACGATTCCGCACATCTACTTGCCGTCCTTCTTCGCCTTCATCGCCGCGCGGAAACGCGCCGCCCAGCCGGGCCGCTCTTCCTGCCGACCGCGTGCCAAGGCAAGTGAATCATCGGCAACCTCCCGGACAACTACGCTGCCCGCGGCGACGATCGCGCCCGCGCCGATCGTGACCGGCGCGACGAGCGCGGAGTTCGACCCCACGAAGGCCCCCTCCCCGATGACGGTGCGATATTTGAAGAAGCCGTCGTAATTGCAGGTGATCGTGCCCGCGCCGATATTGGCCTTCGCACCGACGTCGGCGTCGCCGATGTAGCTCAGGTGGTTGGCCTTCGCGCCGGCGCCCAGCCGCGCCTTCTTCACCTCGACGAAATTGCCGACCTTCGCCTTCGCCTCCAGCACCGCGCCGGGGCGCAGGCGGGCATAGGGGCCGACCTCCGCGCCGCTCGCCACCTCGGCACCCTCCAGATGGCTGAACGCATGGATCGTCACCCCGTCCGCTACCGTAACCCCGGGGCCGAAGACGACGTTGGGCCCGACGATCACGTCGCGGCCCAGCACGGTATCGTGGCTGAACCACACCGTGTCGGGCGCGACCAGCGACGCGCCGTCCGCCATCGCCTGCGCACGGCGGGCCTGCTGCCACGATGCCTCGACCGCCGCCAGCTCGGCGCGGCTGTTGACGCCCGCCACCTCGGCCGCATCGACCTCGATCGCCGCCGCGCCGCCCGCGAGCGCGACGATGTCGGTCAGGTAATATTCGCCCGCGGCATTGTCGTTGCCCAGCCGCTTCAGCAGCGCGAACAGGTCGCGGCCCCGCGCCGCCATCAGCCCCGAATTGCACAAGGTCTCCGCGCGTTCGGCGGGCGAGGCGTCCTTGAACTCGACGATCCGCTCGACCCGGTCGGTGCCCGGCGTCACGATCACGCGGCCATAGGCGGCGGGATCGGCGGGACGGAAGCCGAGCACCACGACCGGCGGCGCATCGGCGGCGTGCAGCCGCTCCAGCATCGCGCGCATCGTCGCGGGCGACACCAGCGGCACGTCGCCGTAGAGGATCAGCACGTCGCCCTCGAACGCGGCCAGCGCGTCCTCCGCCTGCATTACCGCATGGCCGGTGCCCAGTTGCTCCGCCTGATGCGCGATCTGCGCGCCCAGCGGCGCGACGGCGGTTTCCACCTGCTCGCGCCCGGCCCCGACCACGACCACCGTCTTCGCCGGCGACAGCGTCGCCGCGCTCGCCAGCAGGTGGAGCAGCATCGGGCGTCCGGCGATCGGGTGGAGCACCTTGTGCAGGTCGGACTTCATCCGCGTGCCCTTGCCCGCGGCGAGGACGACGATGGCGACGGGGCGATCCTGTGACATGGTTGCACCCCCTGCCATCACTCGCTTGCCAATTCCAGCGGGCACGGGCAACGCGTGTCGGCAATGGCCGCCTTTCCCTTTTCCCCTTCCTTCCCTTTTTCCATCGTCGGGCTCGATCTCGACGGGACGCTGCTCGACACCTCCGGCGACCTGACCGCGGCGGTCAACCATGCGCTCGCCTCGGCAGGGCGGCCCGCGCTCTCGATCGAGCAGGTCAAGCCGATGATCGGCGGCGGCGCGCGCCACATGCTGGCGCAGGGGATGGCGGCGAGCGGCGGATGCAGCGAGGCGGAGCTGGAAGTGCTGCTGCGCCGGCTGCTCGATTTCTACGAGGCCAACATCTGCGTCACCACGCGACCCTATCCGCATGCGCTGGAGGCGCTGGACCGGCTGGCGCAAATGGGCGTGACGCTGGCGATCGTGACCAACAAGCTGGAGCGGTTCGCGCGCGCGATCCTGGACGATCTGGCGCTGACGCCCCGCTTCGCCGCGATCATCGGCGGCGACACGATGGGGCCGGGCAACGGCAAGCCGAGCCGCCTGCCGATCGATGCGATGATCGAGCGGTGTAGAGAGGCGGGGAGCGGCGGCGGGCGCGCCGCATTCGTCGGCGATTCGATCTACGACATCGCCGCCGCGCATGCCGCCGGCATCCCCGCGATCGCGTGCCGCTTCGGCTTCCTGATGCAGCCGATCGAGGAACTGGGCGCCGATGCGATCATCGACGGCTTCGACGAACTGATCCCCGCGCTGGAGCGGTTGTGAAGCGCGTCGCGCGCCTCCTTCTGGCGCTCGCCATCGTCGTCGCGGTGACGATGGCGCTGCTGCCGCATCCGCCGAACGTGATGGGCAACGTGTCGGACAAGGTCCAGCACATGACCGCGTTCGGGACGATCACGATCCTCTATTGCGCCGCCTTCCCGCGCCAGTCGCTGCTGCGGATCGGCGAGCGGCTGTCGTTCCTGGGTGCGCTGATCGAGGTGTTCCAGTCGATCCCGTCGATCCACCGCGACTGCGACGTGATGGACTGGATCGCGGACACCGCCGTCATCATCGGGGTGCTGGTCGTGGTCAGGATCTGGCGGGGACGACGCGCACCCACGTTTTGACCGCCAGGTGCCGCGCCAGCAGCGGCGCCGGCATCCGGATCCAGTGCGAGCGAAGGTAGAACGCCAGCCGCGTCATCGGTCGCGTCTCCCGCCCCCAGCCGTCGCGCGCCAGCAGCCGCCGGACGAACCACGCGTCGCCCCGCCTGGCGCGCGCATCGGGCACCGCCGTGCCGAACAGCGCCGCCGCCAGCCGAAGTGCGCGCGCGACGGGCACGGTCGCGCCGTGGAGCACCGCCCGCGCCGCCAGCGAGCGCCAGAAATCCGGCGTGGCATGATCGTGGAGCAGCCGGTCGATGTCCCACAGGTTGCGCAATCCCCCGGACAGGTCGCCGTCCGCGAGCAGGTGCAGCGCGGCGTGGACGATCATGTCCTCCGCGCACGGCACCGACAGCCCGTTCCCCAGCGGCACCGCCGCGGCGACGATCGCGGCGGCATCCGGCGTGATGCGCGCGGTCGGCGGCAGGATCGTGTGATGCACGTCCAGCGCGCGGTCGCGGTCGCGGTGGATCAGCGGCGGCAGCTCGTGCATCCAGCGGCGGTAATAGAGCTGGTCGTAGCGCTCCGCCTTCGCCCACTCCCACCCCGCCGCCAGCAGCGCCGCCTCCACCGCCTCCAGCGCGTCGCGCGGGACCAGCAGGTCGAGGTCGCCGATCATCCGCCCCTGCCCCGCGGACAGTCCCGCCGCGGCGAACGCCGTCCCCTTCAGCAGCAGCAGCGGCACGTCCAGCGGCGCCAGCGCGCGACGCACCACCTCCGCCTCCCACAACGCCCCGCGCCGCGTCTCCAGCGCCAGCGCGCGGGCGTCGTTCAGGATCGTCGTCGCCGCCGCGGGCAGGTCCATGCCCGTCAGGCGATACGCCAGCGCGCCGAGCAACTGCTCCGCGCGCGCGGCGGACAGCACGCCGGTCCATTGATGCGGAGCGAGCGTTTCGGCGAGCGCAGGCGTGCGCAGCAGGCGCGCCAGCATCACAGCGCCCGCCACAATGCCTCCACCTGCGCCAGCGCGGCCTGCGTATCGGGATAATCGATCGCGACGCGCGGCACATCGCGCGCGAAGCGGGTCAGCACGTCGAACCCCGCCTCCCCCAGCGCGACGTAATTGGTGGAGGCCTGCGTCAGTCGCACGAACGCCTCGCCCGCGCCGACGCCGCGCACCCCCGCCGCCGCGCCGTAGCGCGGAAACAGCAGCAGCGCGGGCATCGCGGGGACATCCATCGCCGCCACCGCCGCGGCATCGGGGACCAGGTGCCGGATCGTCCCCTTGGGCGTCCCCGTCAGCAGCGGGCCGAAACGTGCGCCGGGCACCTGCGCGGCGACCTCCGCGATCGCCTCGTTCTTCAGGCTGACCAGCCGCGGGAAGGCGTGGACCCAACCCGTGGCCAGATCGAGCAGCACGAACTCGTCGCCCATGAAACGCCAGCCGCGCGCGCCCAGCAGCGTCGCCAGCGTCGACTTGCCCGCGCCGGATTCGCCGGTCATCACGATCGCGCGCCCGTCGCGTTCGACCGCGGAGGCGTGGAGCAGCAGGTGGCGGCGGTGCCCCAGCGCGACCTGCAGGTTCATCGCCATCTCCGCCGCCAGCACAGCGTGCGCGAGCGGCAGCGGCGCAGCATCCGGCAGCATATGGTCGCCCGCCAGCGCCACCGTCGGGCGCAGCATCCGCCGCCACGGCCGCGGCGGCGCCAGCCGCACCGTCGCCTCCGCCACCTCCGCCGCGGGATAACCGGCGTACAGCGACGCCAGCTGCGCCACGGGGGCGGACCATTCGCTGCCGATGCGGAAGCCGATCGGCCCGACGCGCAGGGAAAGGGCGTGCCTCACGCCGCCTCCACCAGCCCGGCCGCGACCAGTTCCTCCAGCCGCGCCGCCAGCGCCGCGGGATCCGCCGCCGCCAGGTCGTAGCGGATCGCCAGCACCAGCATGAGCGCCTGCGCGGACATCGGCTCACGCAGCGCGGACAGGATCTCGGGCGCGGGCGAGGCGAGCACGTGCGTCGTGCCCGACGCGCGGTGATAGACCGCGCTCAGCTCGTCGAGCGGCCGCAGCACCAGCGTATCGGGCGGCGCGCAGTAGCGCGTCGCTTTGGCCATGACGCGCTACTTCCGCAGCATCTGGATCGAGGCGAAGCAGGTGAACCCCGCCGACCCGCGCTGCAACCGCGACACGTATTTCAGATACGCGCGGCTGCGATCGTCATCATATCCCGGCAGGGTGCCCCCGCCGCGCAGCGCGGTGCGGACGTCCTCGCCCTTCAGCGGGCGCGACGGCGGCGGATACGCGCCCTTCGTCCCGGCGGGGACCAGCGTGCCGTCCGCCGCGATCTGCGACCCGGCATGTCCCGCATCGGGCACGGGAATGTCGCACATCAGGATCGATCCGGTCGCCTGCGCCAGCGCGGGGCGGATCGACAGCACCGATGCCGCGCCGACCGCGCCCAGCATCAGCGCGCGGCGCGTCGGCGGCGCGGCGCTGCTCTCGTCGGCGGGGCTGGGCTGATCGTCGTCCATGCCGCACGCTAACCCGCAGCCCCCTTCGAATGTGCTAACGCCGTCCCGCGCGCTCGGCTATCGCTGCGCGCGTGATCGACGAGATTTCGCTCCGCACCTGGCTTGCCCTCGCCGTGGCCGCCGCCACCGCCGCGGTCGTCTACGCGCTGTCCGGATACGACGGGCAGACGGCGCTCGCCACCCTCGCCGGGCTCGCCGCGCTCGTCGCGATCGTCGCCACCACGCCCGAGGAGCGCGCGGCCGCCCCCGCCGCCACCGCGACCGAGCGGCCCGACGTGCCCGTCGACGCGGTGCTGGAGGCGATCGGCGAGCCCGTCCTGCTGATGAGCGGCGGGCGCGTGATGCTGGCGAACGCCGCCGCGCGCACGCTGCTGGGCGCGCATATCGTGGGGGAGGATGCGCGCGTCGCGATCCGTCACCCCGCCGCGGCGGAGCATCTGGCCGAAGGCTCGCCGCACCCGGTCGACCTCGTCGGCATCGGCACGCTCGACCAGCGCTGGCAGATGCGCACCGCGCCGCTCGGCCCCGATACGCGGCTGGTGCATCTGGTCGACCAGACCGGGCAGCATGCCGCCGACCGGATGCGCGTCGATTTCGTCGCCAATGCCAGCCACGAGCTGCGCACGCCGCTGTCGTCGATCATCGGCTATGTCGAAACGCTGGCGGACGAGGCGGGCGACGAGCCGGGCTTACGCAAGCGTTTCCTCGCGGTCGTCTTCGACGAGGCGCGGCGGATGGAGCGGCTGGTCGAGGATCTGATGAGCCTGTCGCGGATCGAGGCGGAGAAGTTCCGCCCGCCCCGGACCGAGGTCGATCTCGCCGCGGTCGCGCGCGAGACGTGCAACACGCTGACCACCAGCCACGGCAACCGCGGCGCGGACATCGTGCTGTCGGTTGAACCGTCGCTGCCCGCGGTGCTGGGCGATGAGACGCAGCTGTCGCAGCTGCTCCACAACCTGATCGGCAACGCGATGAAATACGGCCGCCACGGCACCCCGGTGGAGGTGACGCTGGCGACGCGCGACACCAGCGTCTGCATCACCGTGGCCGACCAGGGCGACGGGATCGCGCCAGAGCACCTGCCGCGGCTGACCGAGCGCTTCTACCGCGTCGACGCGGGGCGCAGCCGCTCGCTGGGCGGTACCGGACTGGGTCTGGCGATCGTCAAGCACGTCGTCGACCGCCACCGCGGCCGACTCGACATCGCCAGCACCCCCGGCGTGGGAACGAAGGTGACGGTGACGCTGCCCGCCGCGCCTGTCGCCAGTTGATGCTACCGTCACCCCGGACTTGATCCGGGGTGAGGCTCCTTCTTCGGACCACGGCAAAAGCGGGACCCCGGATCAAGTCCGGGGTGACGAAAGGGTAGAACGCGCCCCCGTCGTTGCGAGCGTGAGGAAGCAATGACGATCCGCCCCCAAACCGCTGTCATCAAGGCGTAACCGTTGTGTCACATGCGCCATCGTGCGCAGCCGCCACACTGGCGGACGCTCGTTTCGGGGGATCGATGTCGCGGTACGACCTGGCGTTGGCGCTTGCGCTCACGCTCGCCTGTGCGGGCGGGCTGACGGCGTGCGTCGACCAGGCGGCGGGCGGCGGCGCGGGCTCGCGGGAGCAGATCAAGGTGGTCGGCTCCTCGACCGTCTATCCCTTCACCACGATCGTCGCCGAACAATTTCTCGCCGACACGCCGCAGGCCAAGCCGCCGGTGATCGAATCGACCGGCACCGGCGCGGGGATGAAGCTGTTCTGCGCCGGGGTGGGCGCGGGCCATCCCGATATCGAGGATGCGTCGCGCCGGATGAAGCGCAGCGAGTACGATCAATGCGCCCGCCACGGCGTCCACGGCGTGCTGGAAATCCAGATCGGTATCGACGGCATCGCCTTCGCCGAGGCGAGGAACGGCGCGAAGATGCGGCTGACCACCGCCGACATCTATCGTGCGCTCGCCTTCACACCGCTCGGCCGGCGCAATCGCGCGCGGACCTGGCGCGAGGTGAACCCCGCACTGCCCGCGATCCCGATCCAGGTCTATGGCCCGCCCGCGACCAGCGGCACGCGCGATGCGCTGGCGGAACTGATCCTGGCGCAAGGCTGCGCGGCGGTCGAACCCGGCATGACGGCGCTGCGCGAGCGCGATCACGCCGCCTTCGAGGCGCGCTGCCTGCGCGTGCGCGAGGACGGCGCCTATATCGATGCGGGCGAGAACGACAACCTGATCGTCCAGAAGCTGCAATCCAACCCGAATGCGATCGGCGTCTTCGGCTACGGCTATCTGGAGGAGAATGCGCGCGCGGTGAACGGCGTCGCGATCGACGGCGTCGCCCCCACGTACGGGACGATCGCGTCGGGCGCCTATCCGGGCGCGCGCCCGCTGTACCTCTACGTCAAGAAGGCGCATCTGAATGCCATTCCCGGGTTGCGTGCGTTCCTCGCGACCTATGCCCGCGCCTGGGGTCGCGACGGCCCGCTGGTGAAGCGCGGGCTGATCGCCGCCCCCGCTGCGGTGCAGGCGCGCTCGGCCGCGATCGTCGCACGCGAAACCCCGCTCGATCCGGCGGCGCTCGACTGATGGCGACGCTCCCGCTGCTCTTCATGATCGCGGCGCTCGCCACGATCGGCTGGCTGACGGCGCGCGCGCGCGCGGTCCGCTTCCGCGCCGATGCGACGCGGCGGTTCAGCTCGCTGCCGCAGCACCACGGCTGGTTCGTCACGCTGGCGACGCTGCTGCCGCCGCTGATCTTCCTCGCCGTCTGGAACGTCACCTCGCCCGCGCTGGTGACCGATGCGGTGCTCGCCACCCCGCCGGCCGCACAGCTGCCGCCGCCCGGGTTCGAACGCGCGTCGATCCTGTCGGAGGCGCGCCATCTGGCGGAGGGAAGCAGCTACGGCGCATTCCATGCGCTGTCGCAGCGGCTGGCCCCGGCCTATGCCGCGGCACAATCGCGCTACGACTGGATCGCGACCGCGGTCACGCTGCTGCTGGCGTTCGGCGGCGGCGCGCTCGCCTTCCTCGCGGTGCGCCCGTCCTTCTCCGCGCGGACGCAGGTGGAGCGCGTGGTCATGGGGCTGCTGCTCGCCGCCTCGCTGATCGCGATCCTGACGACCATCGGCATCGTCGCCAGCCTGCTGTTCGAAAGCGCGCGCTTCTTCCGGATCGTGCCCATCGGCGACTTCCTGCTCGGCACGCACTGGAGCCCGCAGGTGATCGACCCGCGCGATCCCGGCGCGTCGCTGGGTGCGGTGCCGCTGTTCTGGGGCACGTTCTTCATTGGCGCGGTGATCGCGATGGCGGTCGCGATCCCGTTCGGGCTGATGAGCGCGATCTATCTGACGCAATATGCGCAGCCCGCCACGCGTCGCTGGATGAAGCCGCTGCTGGAGATCCTCGCCGGCGTCCCCACCGTCGTCTACGGCTATTTCGCCGCGCTGACGGTCGCCCCCGCGGTGCGCGATCTGGGGGTCGCACTGGGCGTCAGCTGGGCATCGAGCGAAAGCGCGCTGGCCGCGGGTGTCGTCATGGGCGTCATGATTATCCCCTTCGTCTCGTCGATGGCGGACGACTCGTTGGCAGCGGTGCCGCAGTCGATGCGGGACGGCAGCCTCGCGATGGGCGCCACCCGGTCGGAGACGATCAAGAAGGTGCTGGTTCCCGCCGCGCTGCCCGGCGTCGTCGGCGGCATCCTGCTCGCGGTCAGCCGCGCGATCGGCGAGACGATGATCGTCGTCATGGCCGCCTCGGGCGTCGCGACGCTGACGCTCAACCCCTTCGCCAGCACCACCACCGTCACCAAGCAGATCGTCGACCTGCTGACCGGCGAGGCGGAGTTCGATTCGGCGAAGACGCTCGCCGCCTTCGCGCTCGGCCTCACGCTGTTCGTCGTCACCCTGCTGCTCAACATCGTCGCGCTGGTCGTGGTGCGCCGGTACCGGGAGGCGTATGACTGACGCGCGCCGGCCCCATGCCCCCACGGACTGGACGACGCCCGCGATGCAGCGCCGTATCCGCCGCCGCTACGCCGCGGAGCGCCGCTTCCGCGCGCTGGGGCTGCTGGCGGTCGCGCTGTCGGCGGCGTTCCTCGTCTTCCTGCTGGGCACGATGATCCGCCAGGGCGCAGCCGGCTTCACCGAAACGCGCATCGCCCTGCCGCTCGACCTGCGCGCGGGCGGCATCGCGGTGGCGCCGCAGCGGCTCGCCGGACCGCGCGGCGACCTCGCGCTGGCGGGTGCCGGGCTGGAGCGGGCGGTCGATGCCGCCGCCAACGCGGCCTACCCGGCGCAGGGTGGCGCCGCGCTGCTGTCCGACGGCGCCTGGCTACGCGTGCGCGAGGCGGTGAAGCGCGATCCGACGCTGCTGACGCGCCGCGTCACGCTCGACGTGCCCGTCGCCACCGACATCGACGTCGCCTGCAAGGGCGACGGCACCGCGGAGGCGGAAGCGACGATCGCAGCGCTGACGGGCAAGCTCTCGCGCGGCCTCAACCGCAGCTTCTTCACCGGCGCGGACGCGACCGATCCCACCCGCGCCGGCATCTGGGGGGCGCTCAAGGGGTCGCTCTTCACCATGCTGGTGACGCTGGCGCTCGCCTTTCCGATCGGCGTGCTCTCCGCGCTCTACCTGGAGGAATATGCCCCGCGGAACCGCTGGACCGACCTGATCGAGGTGTCGATCAACAACCTCGCCGCGGTGCCCTCGATCATCTTCGGGCTGCTCGGCCTCGCGGTGTTCCTCGGCACCTTCCACATGCCGCGCTCCGCCGCGGTGGTCGGCGGGCTGACGCTGGCGCTGATGACGATGCCGGTCATCGTCATCGCCGGGCGCAATGCGATCCGCGGCGTCCCGCCCTCCGTCCGCGACGCCGCGCGCGCGCTGGGCGCCTCGCGGATCCAGGTCGTCTTCCACCACGTCCTGCCGCTCGCCCTCCCCGGCATCCTGACCGGCACGATCATCGGCATGGCGCGCGCGCTGGGCGAGACCGCGCCGTTGCTGATGATCGGGATGCGCGCCTTCATCGCCGCCCCGCCCGACCGTTTGACCGATCCCGCCACCGCGCTGCCGGTGCAGATCTTCCTCTGGTCGGACGAGGTGTCCACCGGCTTCGTCGAGAAGACCTCCGCCGCGATCATCGTGCTGCTCGTCTTCCTGCTGGCGATGAACGGCATCGCCATCTACCTGCGCAACCGCTTCGAGACCCGCTGGTGAAAAGCAACGCCCCCCCCAAGATGACCGCCCGCCACGTCAACGTCTTCTACGGCGGCAAGCAGGCGATCGACGACGTGTCGATCGACGTGTGGCAGCAGGACGTGACCGCCTTCATCGGCCCGTCGGGCTGCGGCAAGTCGACCTTCCTGCGCACGCTGAACCGCATGAACGATACGATCCCCGGCGCACGGGTGGAGGGCGACGTGCGGCTGGACGACGAGGATATCTACGCCCGGGCGATGGACGTGGTGCAGCTGCGCGCGCGTGTCGGCATGGTCTTCCAGAAGCCGAACCCTTTCCCGAAATCGATCTTCGAGAACGTCGCCTACGGCCCGCGCATCCACGGCCTCGCCCGGTCGAAGGCGGACCTGGCGCAGATCGTCGAGCGTTCGCTGACCCGCGCCGGGCTGTGGAACGAGGTGAAGGACCGCCTGGGCGACAGCGGCACCGCGCTGTCGGGCGGCCAGCAGCAGCGATTGTGCATCGCGCGCGCGATCGCGGTCGATCCGGAGGTGATCCTGATGGACGAGCCGTGCAGCGCGCTCGACCCGATCGCGACGGCGAAGATCGAGGAGCTGATCCACGAACTGCGCGGGCGCTACGCGATCGTCATCGTCACCCACAACATGCAGCAGGCGGCACGCGTCAGCCAGCGCACCGCCTTCTTCCACCTGGGCCAGCTGGTCGAGTATGGCGACACGTCCGACATCTTCACGAACCCCCGTCAGGAACGGACGAAGGATTATATCACCGGACGCTACGGATGATCCCGCAGCGCGAGAGGAAAGCCGGCGAAAGGAGGGGCGGCATGGCGTTCGGCCAGGAACATACGGTCAAGGCGTTCGACCAGGACATCGGGCAGCTGCGCGGGCTCATCTCGCAGATGGGCGGGCTGGCGGAGAAGGCGATCGCCGGCGCGATGACCGCGCTCCAGCGCGGCGATGCGGAGCTCGCCGCGGAGGTGCGCGCCGACGACAGGAAGATCGACGCGATCGAGGCGGAGGTGGAGCGCACCGTCGTGCGCGTCATCGCGCTGCGCGCGCCGATGGCGGACGACCTTCGCGAGGTGGTCGCCGCGATGAAGATCGCCACCGTCGTCGAGCGGATCGGCGATTATGCCAAGAACATCGCCAAGCGCGTGCCCCAGATCGAGAGCGAGCACCGCATCGAGCCGGTATCGATGCTCCCCGCGATGGCGCGCATGGCGTCCGAAATGGTGCACGACGTGCTCAACGCCTTCGCCGCGCGCGACCCGCAGGCGGCGCTGGCGGTGTGCGAACGCGACAATGCGCTGGACGATTTCTACGACAGCATCTTCCGCACGCTGGTGACGTACATGGTCGAGAATCCCAAGACCATCGGCCAGTGCGCGCACCTGCTCTTCGTGGCCAAGAACCTGGAACGGATCGGCGACCATGCCACGAACGTCGCCGAAATGGTCTATTATGCCGCGACCGGAACGCGGCTGCTCGAACGCGAGAAGGGACAATTGTGATGGCGAAGGCCCGCATGCTGCTGGTGGAGGACGACGCCAGCCTGGCCGAACTGCTCGTCTGGCATTTCACGCGCGAGCATTTCGACGTCCAGCATACGATCGACGGTGAGGAAGCGCTGCTGATGGCGCGCGAGACGCCGCCCGACATCGTGCTGCTCGACTGGATGGTGGAGGGCATTTCCGGGATCGAGGTATGTCGCCGCCTGCGCCGCGCGCCCGAGACGCAGAACGTGCCGATCATCATGCTGACCGCGCGCGGCGAGGAGGAGGACCGCGTCCGCGGGCTGGAGACGGGCGCGGACGATTACGTCACCAAGCCCTTCTCCCCGCGCGAGCTGGTCGCCCGCGTCGGCGCCGTGCTGCGCCGGGTACGCCCCGCACTCGCCGGCGAGGCGCTCAGCTACGCCGATCTCGAAATGGACACGGTCGGACACAAGGTGCGCCGCGGCGGCGAGGTGATCGCGCTGGGGCCGACCGAATTCCGCCTGCTCAAGCACTTTCTGGAACATCCCGGCCACGTCTTCTCGCGCGAACGGTTGCTCGACAGCGTCTGGGGCCACGACAGCGATATCGAGAGCCGCACCGTCGACGTCCACATCCGCCGCCTGCGCAAGGCGATCAACGAGGGCGGTCGCCCCGACATCATCCGCACCGTCCGCTCGGCCGGCTACGCGCTCGACACGGGGCACTGACTCTCTCCCGTCACCCCGGGCTCGACCCGGGGTCCCGCTCCTTGACCGCCGTCGCAAGCGGGACCCCGGCTCAAGGCCGGGGTGACGAGTGCATCCCGCATCTTCGTCTCATCCGCCATGGAGCCTTTCGCCCGCACGGGGCGTTGGCCCGGTCGCGTAACAAACACGCGTTCTGACCGAACACGGCAGGAGACATAGAATGAAGATGATGCTTCTCGCGGCTGCGGCCGTTCTTGCAATTCCGGCGATGGCCACCGCGCAGGATGCGGCGCAGACCACGCCCCCAGCCGATTCCAGCACGATGACGCCGCCGACCGATCCCGCGACGACGCCGCCGACCACCGATTCGACCATGGGCACCACCGACGGCTCGATGGGGACGACCGGCACCACCACCACGCCGCCGCCGCCGATGGCGTCGCAGACCACCGGCAGCGACGCCGCCATGCCGCAGCCGACCGCCGCCGGCAGCGGCACGATGACCGCGGGCGGCTATGCCCCGTCGGGCCCGGCGATTTCCGGCACCCCGGCGCCGGGGTCGACCGTGACGTTCCAGCCCGCCCCGCCCCCGTCGCAGGCATTCCCCCCGCCCGCGCCCAAGGCGGAATATCCGATCTGCAAGAAGGGCCAGTACGACGGCTGCATGCAGGCCAGCGACGCGCGCGGCGCGAAGAAGATGCGCCGCAAGTAAGCGGCTCGACCGACCCCTCGCCGACGAACGGGCATTGCGCCCGTTCGAAGGTCGAGTATGGAGGGCGCTCATTCCATCAGGGAGGGAGCGCCTTTTCCATGTCCATTCGTTTCGACGACAAGGTTGCCATCGTCACCGGCGCCGGCGGCGGCCTGGGCCGCGAATATGCGCTCGAGCTGGCGCGCCGCGGTGCGAAGGTGGTGGTGAACGACCTCGGCGGCGACCGCACCGGCCAGGGCGCATCCGACGCCGCGCAGAAGGTCGTGGCCGAGATCGAGGCTGCGGGCGGCCAGGCGATGGCCAATGGCGGCAGCGTCACCGAATACGACCAGATGGTCGAGATGGTCGCGAAGGCCAAGGAGAAGTGGGGCGGCGTCCACATCCTCATCAACAATGCGGGCGTCCTGCGCGACAAGACCTTCGCGAAGATGGAGCCGTCGGATTTCGCGTTCGTCGTGAACGTCCACCTGCTCGGCTCCGCCAACGCCACCAAGGCGTGCTGGGAAACCTTCCGCGAGCAGAATTACGGCCGCGTGCTGATGACCGCCTCGTCGACCGGCCTGTTCGGAAATTTCGGCCAGGCGAACTATGGCGCCGCGAAGCTCGGCCTGGCCGGGCTGACGAAGACGCTCTATCTCGAGGGGGCGAAGAACAACATCAAGGTCAACACGCTCGCCCCGGTGGCGGGCACGCGCATGACCGAGGACCTGTTCCCCGAGCAGCTGTTCCAGGCCTTCGCGCCGGAAAAGGTGATGCCGGCGGCATTGTTCCTCGTCAGCGAGGACGCGCCGACCAACCAGATCGTCGGCGCGGGCGCGGGCGTGTTCCAGGCCAGCTACGTCACGCTGACCCCGGGCAAGCTCCTGACCGGCGACGACCTGTCGCCCGAGGGCGTGGCGAAATACTGGGCCGAGATCACCGATCGTTCGGGCGAGATCGTCCCCGATTCGGGCGCGGGCCAGTCGATGCTGATCGGCAAGAAGCTGCAGGGCAGCTGATCCGATGCGGGCGCGGCGCGCGGAAACGCGCGCCGGGCCCGTATTCGCGCCGGCCGGACGAGCCGACCGCGACGGGCGACGGCGGAGCGCGTGTCGCGTTGCGGGTGTGGCGGACCGTCGCCATGATCGTATCCTGGCGAACCGAGCGTCGTGCAGGGCATCGACTATCAGCCGCGCAAGGCCGCGTTGGGGCAGGTGGCGGATCGCGCCTTCGCCGCAGTGAAGGCGGCGATCAAATAGCGCCGGGGCGCCCCGCGCGCCTCCCCCTATTCCTCCACCAGCTTCATCAGCCGGCGCTCGACCGGGGCCAGCACCGGGCCCAGCTCGTGCCCGCGCTTCACCACCTGCCCCGCCTCGCCCACCAGCGCCCACATACCCTGGCGCTGGCGCAGCGCGGGGCGTTTCTCGATGCGGAATTCCGGCCGCTCGGCGGTGCGCCGGAAGCAGGCGAACACCGCCGCCTCGCGCCCGAGATCGATCGCATAGTCGCGCCAATGGCCGGCCGCGACCATCCGGCCATAGAGGTCGAGGATACGCGCCAGCTCGGCCCGCTCGAACCCGACCTGCAACGGCTGGCGCCCGGCGCCGGCCGGAAAGGGCGTGACGATCCCCATCACGCCCGGTCGCGCTCCCGGTCGTCGCCCAGCAACGCGTCGAGCCGCTTCTTCATCGCCTCCAGCTCGCAGCGCAGCAGCTCGACCTTCTGCGTCTGGGGATCGAACATCTCGCTGCACGGCGTCCCGTACGGGACGAAGCGCGGCGCGGGCGCGGCGCCGCCCTCCACCATCGTCGGGCGCGCGGGGATGCCGACCATCACCGCGCCCGCCGGCACGTCCTTCGTCACTACCGCATTGGCGCCGACCCGCGCGCGCGCGCCCACCGTGATCGGCCCCAGCACCTGCGCGCCCGAACCGATGATCGCGCCGTCCGCGATCGTCGGGTGCCGCTTGCCCGCGACGCCGTTGTCCGGGCTGGTCCCGCCCAGCGTCACGCATTGGTAGATGGTGACGTCGTCGCCGATTTCCGCGGTCTCGCCGATCACGACGAAACCGTGATCGATGAAGAAGTTGCGCCCGATCGTCGCGCCCGGGTGGATGTCGATCGCGGTCGTCATCCGCGACCAGTGGTTGACGATCCGCGCCGCCAGATACCAGCGCGCCTTGTACAATCGGTGCGCCACGCGGTGCCACGCCAGCGCCCAGACCCCGGGGTAGGTCAGCACCTCCCACCGCGAATGCGGCGCCGGGTCGCGCGCGCGGATCGAATCGAGATAGGCGGTCAGTCGCGACATGGTCTTTCCCCCGGACCCGTTCGGCTGCGGGTGCAACGTTTCGTCACATGTAGGCGCGCCCGCGGGGCATTTCCATAAGCCGCGCTTTGCCCGCGCAAACCCGAATTACCTATCCGGCGGGTCGACTTTGCCGGTAGCTGAGGGCAATCCGGTCCGCCGGGACGCCAAGGGAACTTCATGCAGGCACTGACCGATCTGGATTTCGCCGCGCTGCTGCCCTTCATCGCGGTGGGATTCGGCGCGCAACTTGTCGACGGCGCGCTGGGGATGGCGTTCGGCGTCATCTGTAACACGTTGCTGGTCGCGGTCATCGGCCTGCCGCCCGCGCGCGCCTCCGCCAACGTCCATATCGTCGAGACGTTCACCACCGCGGTGTCGGGGATCAGCCACGCGCTCCACGGCAATATCGACAAGCGGCTGTTCCTGCGGCTGCTGGTGCCCGGCATCATCGGCGGGGTGACGGGCGCGTTCGTCCTGACCAATATCGATGCGGCCACGATCAAGCCGTTCGTGCTCGGCTATCTGATCGTGATCGGCATCTACCTGCTCGTTCGCGGGCTGCTGTTTCCGCCCAAGGTGCAGAAGCCCAAGGTGGTCGAGCCGCTGGGGCTGTTCGGCGGCTTCCTGGACGCGATGGGCGGCGGCGGCTGGGGCCCGATCGTGACCTCCAACCTGCTGGTGCAGGGGGTCGAGCCGCGCAAGGTCGTCGGGACCGTCAATTCGGTCGAATTCTTCCTGACCGCGACCGTCTCCGCCGCGTTCATCTATCATCTGGGCCTGCGCGACTTCGCGGTGGCGACGGTCGGGCTGCTGATCGGCGGCGTCATCGCAGCACCGCTCGGCGCGCTGATGGCGAAGCGCATCCCGATGAAGGTGATGCTGATCCTGGTCGGCGCCGTGCTGACGATCACCAGCACCTACGGCTTCATCCGCGCGGTGCTGATATAGGGCGGCGATCGGCGCCCGCCCCCCGCGACCACCCGTCATCCCCGCGAGGGCGGGATCCAGATACGCTAAGACCGCGCCTTTGTCGTCAGACCTGCGTTTCTGGATCCCCGCCTCCGCGGGGATGACGGCGAATATTGGTGGCGTTCGGAGTTACGCCACCGCGGCGTGGATCGTCGCCACCGCCTTCATCACCGACGCGACCCGGACCGACGCCTGGATCACCTCCGCGGTGACGCCGGCCTTCTTCAGCACCTGCTCGTGGCTGTCGATGCACATGCCGCAGCCGTTCATCGCACTGACCGCCAGGCTGAACAGCTCGAAATCGACCTTGTCGATGCCGGGCGCGCCGATCACGTTCATCCGCAGCTTCGCGGGCAGGTTGCGATATTCGGTGTTGGAGGCCAGGTGCGTGAAGCGGTAATAGACGTTGTTCATCGCCATCACCGCCGCCGCCGCGCGCGCCGCATTGGCCGCCTCGGGCGACAGCTTGCCCGCGACCTCCGCCTCGGTCGCCTCGACCAGCGGCTTGTGCCCGGTACCGTGCGCGCAGGCGAGCAGCAGCCCGTACTTGCGCTGATCGTTCAGCACCGCCTCGTTCAGCAGCGAGCCGACGTTGAGGCGGATGTCCTTGGCGAAATCGGGCAGAATGCCCGCGAATTCCTTGAGTGCCATCGTGTGTCTTTCAAAGACGTCATTGCGAGCGCAGCGAAGCAATCCAGAGCCCAGCGCGTGGCGCCCTGGATTGCTTCGCTACGCTCGCAATGACGGGGAAGGGTCGGAGCGGGAGGCGAAGCCCCCGCCCCGTCAGGATCAGGCCGCGACCTGGAGGACGTCGTCGCCCTTGTTCCAGTTGCACGGGCACAGCTCGTCGGTCTGCAGCGCGTCCAGCACGCGCAGCGTCTCCGCCGGGTTGCGACCGACGTTCAGGCCGTTGACCTGCACCGCCTGGATGATGTTGTCCGGGTCGACGATGAAGGTCGCGCGGAACGCGACATGCTCGTCCTTGTCGACGATGCCCAGCGCGTCGGCCAGCTTGCGGCCGTTGTCCGCCAGCCACGGGAAGTCCGCCGCCGCCAGGTCCGCGTCCGACTTGCGCCACGCCAGATGGACGTGCGCGGTGTCGGTCGAGGCGCCGATCAGCACCGCGTCGCGATCCTCGAAATCGCCCTTGATCTGGCTGTAGCCGACGATCTCCGTCGGGCAGACGAAGGTGAAGTCCTTCGGCCAATAGAACAGCACCTTCCACTTGCCCGGATAGGCGGTGGTCAGGTCCAGCGTCTCGCCGGCGGGCAGCGCGTCGGTGCCCTGCTGAACGGGAACGGTGATGGCGGGGAAGGTGTCGCCGATGGTCAGCATGTGATGGCTCCTCAAAACTCGGGGCTCAGCCATCCTCTCGCGTCCGGTCGCTCGGGCGACTCTCGTTGCGTAGGCGATATAGGGGGTTCGCCCGATCGATCCAATCGACTATGACGCATCCGTTGATCGAGCGGAGCGATGAATGGCGGCGACCTATCTTCCGACCTTGAAGCAGCTGCAATATCTCGTCGCGCTCAGGGAGCACGGCCATTTCGGCCGCGCGGCGGAGGCGTGCTTCGTCACGCAGTCGACGCTGTCCGCCGGCCTGCGCGAGCTGGAAACGCTGATCGGCGTCACGCTCGTCGAGCGCACCCGCCGCGTCGTCCGCTTCACCCCCCTGGGTGAGCGGATCGCGGGCAAGGCGCGGGTCGTCTTGCGCGAGGCGGAGGAGCTGGGCGACATGGCGCGCGCCGCGGGACGCCCGCTGTCGGGGGAGATGCGGATGAGCGTCATCCCCACCATCGCCCCCTTCCTGTTGCCGCGCATCCTGCCGCGGCTGCGCAAGGACTATCCCGACCTCAAGCTGTTCCTGCGCGAGGAACCCAGCGGCGCGGCCTGCGAAGCGCTGCACAACGGCCGCACCGACTGCGTGCTGCTGGCGCTCCCCTATGCCTGTGGCGAGGTGACCGCGATGAAGCTGTTCGAGGATCATCTGTTCCTCGCCTTCCCTCACGGAGAGATGCCCGCGACGCTCGCCCCCGTCAGCCCGGCGGAGATCGACGAGACCCGTCTGCTGCTGCTGGAGGACGGCCACTGCCTCAAGGACCATGCCCTCGCCGCCTGCAACCGCGCCGAACTTCGCGCGGAGGCGACCATGCTGGGCACCTCGCTCCATACGATGGTGCAGATGGTCGACAACGGCCTGGGCGTGACGATGCTGCCCAAGATCGCGCTCGACGCCGGCATCCTCGATCACACCAACGTCTCGGCACGCCCGCTCGACGCCGATCACCCCACGCGCACGCTGGCGCTGGTGTGGCGCCGCGCCTCCCCACGCGAGCGCGATTTCCAGCTGCTGGGCGACGTGCTGAAGGCGGCGGCGTGAGGGCGCGCCCTTCACCCGCGTCCTGAACCATACGAGCGCTTGACCCGGCGCGCGCGATCCCCTTTCCCTCACGCTCGACTTCGCGGGGAACATGAATGGCCAAGCGGCTGACCTATTACATCCTGGCCGGACTGGCGCTGGGGCTCGTCACCGGGCTGATCCTGAACGGCTGGCTGGACGACGGCACGCCCGCGGCCAAGGCGCTGACGACGCAGATCGCGGGTTATTTCTCGATCCTGACCACGTTGTTCCTTCGCCTCATCAAGATGATTATCGCCCCGCTCGTCTTCGCCACATTGGTGTCGGGGATCGCGCAGATGGGCGATACCGCCGCGCTCGGCCGGATCGGTGCGCGCAGCCTTGCCTGGTTCATCTCCGCCAGCCTGCTGTCGCTCAGCCTCGGTCTGGTGATGGTCAACCTGCTCCAGCCGGGCGTCGGCGTCGGGCTGGAGCTGCCCGCCGCGACGACGTCGAGCGGACTGGAGACGGCGGCGTTCAACCTCAAGGACTTCTTCACCCACATCGTCCCCGCCTCGATGGTGGATGCGATGGCGAAGAACGAGATCCTCCAGATCGTCGTGATGTCGGTCTTCGTCGGCGTCGCGATCACCGCCGTGGGCGAAAAGGCCGCGCCGCTGGTGAAGGCGATCGACGCGCTCGTCCACGTCATGCTTCAGGTCACCGATTACGTCATGCGCGTCGCGCCGGTCGCGGTCTTCGCCGCGGTCGCGGGCACGCTGACCGAGCGCGGCCCCGCGGTGATCGGGCAGCTCGCCTATTTCATGGGCAGCTTCTACCTGACGCTGCTGGTGCTGTGGATGGTGCTGCTGGGCGTCGGCTTCCTCTTCATCGGCCCGCGCATCCGCGACTTGGTCCGCTACGTGCGCGAGCCGCTGCTGGTCGCCTTCTCCACCGCCTCGTCCGAAGCCGCCTATCCG
Organism: Sphingomonas adhaesiva; assembly: GCF_036946125.1. NCBI lineage: Bacteria > Pseudomonadati > Pseudomonadota > Alphaproteobacteria > Sphingomonadales > Sphingomonadaceae > Sphingomonas > Sphingomonas adhaesiva. The sequence goes on along the minus strand of NZ_JAQIJT010000002.1, from coordinate 727,074 downwards.
CGGATGTTGGAGGCGCTCGACCGCTTCGGCGTGCCGCCGCGCATCGCCAGCTTCGTGCTGCCGCTGGGCTATTCGTTCAACCTCGACGGGTCGATGATCTACATGACCTTCGCCTCGCTCTTCATCGCCCAGGCGTACGGCATCGATATGTCGCTGGGCCAGATGATTACGATGCTGCTGGTGCTGATGGTCACGTCGAAGGGGATCGCGGGCGTCCCGCGCGCCAGCCTGGTGGTGATCGCGGCGACGCTGCCGATGTTCAACCTGCCGGAGGCGGGGCTGCTGCTGGTGCTGGCGATCGACCACTTCCTCGACATGGGCCGTACCGCGACCAACGTGATCGGCAATGCGGTGGCAAGCGCGGTGATCGCAAAATGGGAAGGCGGTCTGGACCCGAAGGAGCCCGTGGTCGTGGAGGGACCGGCGGCACCCTCCGGCGACGGCCCGGCACGCGACGTCGACAGCTTCCGCAAGCTATAGGTTCACGCGAAGCCGCGAAGACGCAAAGAAGAAGGGGTTCGCGCGGAGGCGCGGAGACGCGGAGGTGTCGCGCCCGCGGCGACGTCCCGAGCCGCCCCCGGCGGCTCATCACCATCTCTGCGTCCTCCGCGCGAACCATTATATCTCGATCAGAGCACGCGGAACTCACGGGAGTGAAAGGGCGCTACGCGCCGACACCCACAACCCCTCCGCGTTTCCGCGCCTCCGCGCGAACCCCTTCTTCTTCGCGTCTTCGCGTCCTCGCGCGAAAATCAATTCTGCGCCCCCTACCGCCGATCGCTCAGCGCCCCCGCACGTGGAATGCGCCCGACCACTTCGGCCCCCGTTAGTTTCACAATCTTCCGGGGCAGGCGCCGCATAACGGCGGATACTGGTGGCTGGCGGAGATTCTCGACTGGCAGCGCGCAAGCGCTCAGGTCACCGCTCCATGCCCCGCCTCGAATCGAGACAGCGATCCTGTGCAACGAAGTCGCGAGCGGCCCAACCTGCTGCCATACCTACCAACAGAGCGGCAAGAACGCTGAGCAAAGTGCGCCGCTTCATTACACCAAGCTGTAGACGTTTGGTCGACCCGTCAACGTCCGTTAGTGGGCGTGACCGGCCGTCAATTCGTCGGAGGACGCCGCCGATAACTCAGCGCCTCCGCAACATGGATACGCGTCACCTGCTCCGCCCCCGCCAGATCGGCGATCGTCCGCGCCACGCGCAGGATCCGCGTGTACCCCCGCGCCGACAGCTTCATCGCCACCGCCGCCTGCGCCAGCAGCGCCCGCCCCGCCTCGTCCGGCTGCGCGAACCGCTCCAGCGTCTCGCCGTCGAGCTCAGCGTTCACCCGCAGCGCCGTCCCCGTTAGCCGCGCCGCCTGCACCTCGCGGGCCGCCGCGACCCGCGCCGCGACCTCCGCCGATCCTTCCGCCGGCGCGGGCAGCGTCAGGTCGACCGCGCTCACCGCCGCCACCTCGACGTGCAGGTCGATGCGGTCGAGCAGCGGCCCCGACACCTTCGCCTGATAATCCGCCGCGCACTTCGGCGCCCGCGCGCACGCCAGCGAGGCGTCGCCCAGATGCCCGCACCGGCACGGGTTCATCGCCGCGACCAGCTGGACCCGCGCCGGATAGGTCACGTGCGCATTCGCGCGCGCCACGCTGACCGTCCCAGACTCCAGCGGCTGACGCAGCGAATCGAGTACCGCGCGCTGGAACTCGGGCAATTCGTCGAGGAACAGCACGCCCAGATGCGCCAGCGACACCTCGCCCGGCTTCACCTTCGGCCCCCCGCCGGTCAGCGCCGCCATGCTCGCCGAGTGATGCGGCGCCCTGAACGGCCGAGTCCGCGTCAACGTCCCGCCCGGCAGCGCGCCCGCAACCGATTGCACCATCGACACTTCCAGCGCCTCGGCGGGGTCGAGCGGGGGCAGGATGCCCGGCAGGCACGCCGCCATCAGCGACTTTCCCGCCCCCGGCGGCCCCACGAACAGCAGATTGTGCGATCCCGCCGCCGCGATCTCCAGCGCGCGCTTGGCGACCTCCTGCCCCTTCACCTGGCGCAGGTCGGGGCCGGTGCGCCCCTCCACCACGTCGCCGGGCTGAGGTGCTGCGAGCAGCCCCTGCCCTTTCAGGTGGTTGAGCAACCCCAGCAGATCGGGCGCGGCAACCACCTCGATCGATCCGCTCCACGCCGCCTCCGCCCCCTGCGCCGCCGGGCAGATCAGCCCGCGCCCCGTCTCCGCCGCATGCAGCGCCGCGAGCAAGACGCCCGGCGACGGCGCCAGCCGCCCGTCCAGCCCCAGCTCGCCGACGACGACATAGTCCGCCAGCGCCTCGGCATCGACGATTCCCATCGCCGCCAGCAGCCCCAGCGCGATGGCCAAGTCGAAATGCGACCCCTCCTTGGGCAGATCGGCGGGCGACAGGTTCACCGCGATGCGCTTGGGCGGCAGCGCCAGCCCCATGTCGGCGATCGCACCGCGCACGCGCTCGCGGCTTTCCGCCACCGCCTTGTCCGCCAGCCCGACCAGATTGAACGCAGGGAGGCCGGGGATCAGCTGCACCTGCACCTCCACAGCGCGTGCCTCCAGCCCCAGATAGGCTACCGTCGATACGATCGCGACCATATTCCCCCCGTCCCCGCGATCCTCCATAGCGGCTTCTTCAAACCCCGCACCGCGTGTCTTGCACCTGCAACACACCGCGCTCACATGGATGACATGCCGCGCCGACACCCCCTGATGCGAATGGCGCAGCTGTGCGCGGGCGTGCTGCTGATGCTCGCCGCCCCGGTTGTCGCCCCGCTTCCGGGACCGGCGGGTACGCTGGTCTTCGCCGCCGGGCTGGTGCTGGTACTGCGCAACTCGCGCCGGGCGCGCGTCCGCTTCGCGCGGTGGAAACGTCGCTGGCCGCGCGTCGGGCATCTCGTCGACGTCGCGATGCGTCGCCGCAGCACCCTGCGCCGTCGCGCCCGTGCGAAGGGCGTTGCGCGTTGACTCCTGGCCCCTTCTTGCCTAAGCGGCCCCTTCTTCGGGCTGCCCGCGTGGCGGCCCTTCGGCATTTTGAATATCGGGACATGAACGATGAAGCGGACCTTTCAGCCGAGCAATCTGGTGCGCGCCCGCCGTCACGGCTTCCGCTCGCGGATGGCGACGGTCGGCGGCCGTGCGGTGATCCGGGCGCGTCGCGCGCGCGGCCGCAAGAAGCTGTCGGCGTAATCGCTGCTCCGGCCGTGATCGGCCGGATGACGAAGCGATCGGATTATCTGGCGGCGAATGCCGGGCGTCGGGCTCCGATGCCCGGCTTCGTGCTTCTGGTGCGTCCGCGCGACGATGCGGACGACGCGATGCGCATCGGGATCACCGTGACCAAGAAGGTCGGCAATGCGGTGGTGCGCAACCGCATCAAACGCCGCTTTCGCGCGCTGGCGCGCGAGGTCCTGCCCGTGCACGGCTGGCGCGGCGCGGACCATGTGCTGATCGGGCGGCTGCCCGCGACGGATCGCGACTGGTCGCTGCTCACCGCCGACCTGGCGAAGGCGCTGGCGAAGGCACGCACGGCGCCCGCCGATGCGCCGCGCCGGCCGCGACGCCGCGCATGATCGCGCGCGCCCTGATCCTGGTGGCGCGCGCGTGGCAGCTGGGGCCGTCGCTGGTGCTGCCGCCGTCATGCCGCTACCAGCCGTCATGTTCCGCCTATGCAATCGAGGCGCTTCGCCGCTATGGCGCGGCCAAGGGTGGCTGGCTGGCGCTGCGGCGTATCGCGCGCTGCCATCCATGGGGCGGGCACGGCCACGATCCGGTGCCATGAAGACGGAATTGGGGTCCAAGTGAAGGACGAAAGCAAGAACTTCGTGCTGTTCGCGGTCATCGCGGCGCTGATCCTGTTCGGATGGCCGCTGATCCAGAACCGCTTCTTCCCGACCGCCAATCCGCCCGCGACGAAGGTGGTGGACGGCAAGTCGCGCCCGCTGCCCAATCCCGCCGCGGACCCCACCGCCGATTCGCCCGCCGCGCTGCGCGACCGCGCCACCGTGCTCGCCTCCTCCCCGCGCGTCCGCATCGAGACGCCCGCGCTGAAGGGCTCGATCAACCTGAAGGGCGCGCGGATCGATGACCTGGTCCTCACCCGCTACAAGGAGACAGTGGCGAAGGACTCGCCGCCGATCCGCCTGTTCTCTCCCGCGGGTGCGCCCGATGCGTATTTCGCCGCGTTCGGCTGGCGCGATCAGGGGCTCCAGCCCCCCGCCGCCGACGCCGTCTGGACCGCCTCCGCGCCGGTCCTGACCCCGACGCAGCCGGTAACGCTCACCGCCGCCAATGCGCAGGGGCAGCGTTTCGCGATCCGGATCGCGATCGACAACGACTATCTGTTCACCGTGCAGCAGACCGTCGCCAATGCCGGTCGCGGCGCGGTGCCGGTGTCGGCCTATGGCCTCGTCAACCGTATCGGCGTGTCGAAGGACCCCGACAGCTGGACGATCCACACCGGCCCGATGTCGGTCAACAACGGCGCGGCGCATTACAGCCCGAATTTCAAGGACCTGGACGAGGGGCCGCAGGGCTTCACCACGACCGGCGGCTGGCTGGGCTTCACCGACAAATACTGGCTCGCCGCGCTGGTCCCCGACCAGACCCGCGCGTTCGACGGCCAGTTCCGCGCCGGCGCCGGCGCCGGTACGAACAGGGCCTATCAGGCCGATTTCACCAGCGCCGCGCAATTGCTGCCCCCCGGCCGCCAGCTGACGCAGACCGCCAAGCTGTTCGCGGGCGCCAAGGAAGTGAAGCTGCTCGACCGCTATACCGATACCGGCGCGGTGGTGAAGCTGGACTATGCGATCGACTGGGGCTGGTTCCGCCTCGTCGAAAAGCCGATCTTCTACTATCTCGACTGGCTGTTCCGCCTGATCGGCAATTTCGGCGTCGCGATCATCATCCTGACGCTGACGATCCGCCTGCTCGTCTTCCCCGTCGCGCAGCGCCAGTTCGCCAGCATGGCCGCGATGCGCGCACTCCAGCCCAAGATGAAGGCGATTCAGGAGCGCTACAAGGACGACAAGCAGCGCCAGCAGCAGGAGATCATGGCGCTGTACAAGGCGGAGAAGGTCAACCCGCTGGCGGGCTGCCTGCCGACGCTGATCCAGATCCCGATCTTCTACGCGCTCTACAAGGCGCTGATGCTGACGATCGAAATGCGCCATCAGCCGTTCGCGCTGTGGATCAAGGACCTGTCCGCGCCCGATCCCGCGACGATCCTGAACCTGTTCGGCTATCTGCCCTTCACCGTGCCGCACATCCTGGCGATCGGCGTGTTCCCCGTGCTGCTGGGCATTTCGATGTTCTTCCAGTTCCGGCTCAATCCGGCCCCGATGGACGACACGCAGAAGCAGGTGTTCGCGATCCTGCCGTGGGTGCTGATGTTCGTGATGGCGCCGTTCGCGGTCGGCCTGCAGATCTACTGGATCACCACCAACTGCATCTCGATCGCGCAGCAGAAGTTCCTCTACAGCCGCCATCCGCAGCTGAAGGAAGCGGCCGCCAAGTGACCGACGCCGAACCCGTCTTCACCGACGACCAGATCGAGGCGGCGCGCAAGGTGTTCGCCGGGCGTATCGACTTCCTGAAGTCGGCGCCCGCGCTGAACTTCCTGCCGCCCGCACAGGCACCGGAGATCGCCTTCGCCGGCCGCTCCAACGTCGGAAAGTCGTCGCTGCTGAACGCGCTGGCAGGGCGCAAGGCGCTGGCGCGTACCTCGGTCACGCCGGGGCGCACGCAGGAATTGAACTTCTTCGACGTCGGGGGCAACGAACAGGGCGGCCCCATCGTCTTCCGCCTCGTCGACATGCCCGGCTACGGCTTCGCCAAGGCCCCCAAGGACATGGTCAAGAAGTGGCGCTTCCTGGTGAACGACTATCTGCGCGGGCGGCAGGTGCTGAAGCGCGCACTGGTGCTGATCGACAGCCGCCACGGCATCAAGGACGTCGACCGCGAGGTGCTGGAGATGCTCGACCGCGCCGCGGTCGGTTATCGCCTGGTCATGACCAAAGCGGACAAGGTGAAGGCGAGCGACCTGGCCGACACCGTTGCCGCGACCCAGGCGGAGGCGCGCAAGCGCGCCGCGGCGCACCCAGACCTGATCGTCACCTCCTCGGAAACGGGGATGGGCATCCCGGAGCTGCGCGCCGCGGTGATCGAGGCGATCGGCTAGGCGCAGAGACTTTCGCGCCGGCATCGTGCGGCGTATCCTGACGAAAAGCCCGAACGAGTCGCACCGTGTCACCCTTCGCCGGAGACGTACGATGCCTGTCGCCAAGCTCGCCGCCACGTTCGCGCTCATTATGCTCCCGTTCCAGTCCGTCGCCGCGCAGACGTGCCGCGTTGCGCCCGCCTTCACCCGTGCCGACGAAGGCGGAACGCGGCGGGTGCAGGTCTATGAGGCAGTTCCGGACGCGGGCGGTGCGCGCGCGCTGATCTTTGTCAGCACGCTGAAGGTGAATACCGACGGTACGCGCATCTCCTACCACGCCGACGATCCCACCGCACAGCGCCTCGCGATCAACAACATCGCCAACGCGATGCGCAACGGAGTACCGGACAAGGTGGCGACGTTCCGCCGGCTGGCCGCCGCGGGATTTCCTCTCCCCGCGACATGGCAGGCACTGCTGCCCGGCGTGATCGAGAAGGATCGTCGTACCGGCAAGCCATGCCTCGACGCCGACCGCTATCTGGTGTCGAAGACCTCGGAGGTCGCGGTAGACGGCGGCCATGCGCGCGACGGGGATTGCGCGCAGGCGAAGTGGCTCGATGCACTGGATGTCAACGCGCTGGTCCTGCCGTCCGGCCGGACCGAGTTCGCAGCACGCGGCGCCGACAACCGCACGCCGGTGGTGGCGATGACGCTGCAATCGCGGCGCATAGCCTATGGCCTGGTCGGCGACAAGGGGCCGACGAACGAACTGGGCGAGGCATCGGTCGCGATGAACCGGACGCTGAACGGCCTGCCGGACAGCGAGCGCCCGGCGAACTATCGCGATGCGGTCGCTCGCTTCCAGGCACCGCGCAGCATCATCCTGCTGCTGCCCGGTACTGCCAACCGCATCGCGCGCCCGTTGAGCGGTGCCAGCGTCACAGCCGCTACCCGCGCCCAGTTCGAACGCTGGGGCGGGCAGGCACGGCTGGACCGCTGCATGTCAGCGATCCCGGAGGCGCGCTGACGCGCCGTCAGCGCAGCGCGTGCGCCTCGCGTGCGGCGGCGATGCGCAGCCGCAGCGCTTCCGAGCGGCTCGCGCCGGCAAGCGGACGTTCGAAGACGAAGGTCGGTGCGCGGACGTAGACGGGCGTGGAGGACGACAGGTCGGCGGTGCAGGTCATGGACGCTCCCCGAAACAGGATCGTCGCACCCCGATGGTGCGATCCTGCCGGTGTAGCGCACGCTCCTTTGCCGCGGGGTGGAGGAACCCGGTTAAACGCGCGGTCACACGTTGCCCTGCGCCCCGATGACGCTACACCGGGCGCATGAAACTCATCATCGGCAACAAGGCCTATTCCTCATGGTCGCTCCGTGGCTGGCTCGCCTGCCGCCAGTCGGGGCTGCTGTTCGAGGAGGTGGTGGTGCCGCTCTACGACGAGGAATGGGACAAGCGGCGCGAGGGCGCGGAGTTCGCCCCGTCCTCCGGCAAGGTCCCGATCCTGTGGGATGGCGATGCGGTGGTGTGGGACAGTCTGGCGATCGTCGACTATCTCGCCGACAAGGTCGGGCGCGAGCGCTTCTGGCCGGCCGATGACGCTGCGCGCGCGATGGCGCGGTCGATGGCGGCGGAGATGCACTCCAGCTTCGTCGCGCTGCGCCGCAGGCACAGCATGAATATCCGCCAGGTCTATGCCCCCGTGGCGCCCGACGACGACGTGCTGGCCGATCTGTCGCGCATTTTCGAGCTGTGGGCGCAGGCGCGCGCCCGGTTCGGCGGCGGCGCCGATGGGGCGGGCGACTTCCTGTTCGGCGAGTTCGGCGCGGCCGACATCATGTTCGCGCCGGTCTGCACCCGGATCGTCACCTACTCGCTTCCCACGCCCCGCTTCGCCGCCGCCTATATCGCCGCGGTCCTGCGCCATCCGTTCATGCAGGACTGGATCGCCGCGGCGCAGGCGGAGGATTGGGTGATCGAGAAGTTCGAACAGCCCGCCGGACAGTGATCGGACGGTGGATCGGTCACTCCGCGGCATAACCCTCTTCGGGGTGCCAGCGCATCGCGATATCGGGATAATGGACCGTCGAGCGCTCGGGCAGGCTGACCGCGAACAGCACGCAGGGCCGATCGCTCTCGTTGCGCAAATGGTGCGCGTTCGCCTCCCCCTTGCGGAAGACCGCCACGTCGCCGCTGCGCATCGGATGCGCGCCGTCGTCGTCGACCAGCACCGCCTCGCCCGCGACGACCAGCACGATCTCGTCCTCGCCCTCATGCCAATGCCGCTGCGACGACCAGCCGCCGGGCGGCACCACCACATGCGTCGCGACGAAGTCCGTCAGCCCGCCCGCCGCCGACAGGTCGCGCACCACGCGGTTCGACGCCGCCTCCACGAACGGCGCGGGATAGTCGCTGCCGACGGCGCGCTCGACACGCTCCACATCAATCCTGGGCATGAGGCCTCCCTTCCATGACCGACGTCCTGCCGCTCGCCTGCGACCTGATCGCGGCGGAAAGTGTCACCCCCCGCGCGCGGCCGCGTGTTCGACGTACTGGAGGCGGCGCTGGTTCCCCTCGGCTTCGCGGTGGAGCGATTCGTCGCCGGCGGGGCGCCCGATGGCCCGGTCGAGAATCTGCTCGCCACCCGCGGCGGGACGGGCACGCATCTCGCCTTCGCCGGCCATGTCGACGTCGTGCCCGCAGGCGAGGGCTGGACCGCGGGCGCGTTCGTCCCCGATGTGCGCGGCGACCTGCTCCACGGACGCGGCGCGGTCGACATGAAGGGCGCGATCGCGGCCTTCGTCGCGGCGGTGGCGCAGGCGGGCGATACCGGCCCCCTCACCCTCATCATCACCGGGGACGAGGAAGGCCCCGCGACCTTCGGCACCGTGTCGCTGATCGAGCGGATGCGCGCGCGCGGCATCGCGCCCGACCTGTGCCTCGTCGGGGAGCCCACATCGGTCCACGCGCTCGGCGACATGGTGAAGATCGGGCGGCGCGGCTCGGTCAACATCTGGATCGACGTGCCCGGCCGGCAGGGTCACGTCGCCTACCCCCACCTGGCGGACAATCCGATCCCGCGGCTGGTGGCGGCGCTTGCCGCACTCGACGCGCTGGTGCTGGACCAGGGTAGCGACTGGTTCCAGCCGTCGAACCTGGAGATCACCGACATCACCGTCGGCAACGCGGCCACCAACGTGATCCCCGCGCACGCCTCCGCACGGATCAGCATCCGCTTCAACGACCTGCACCGGGGCGACGAACTGGCGGCGCGCATCACCGACATCGTCCGCGAGCATGCCCCCGACGCGATCGTCACCCCGCGCATTTCGGGCGAGGCGTTCCTGACCGAGCCCGGGGCGCTCTCGGCGCTGGTCTCCGCCGCGATCCAGGAAGTGACCGGCCGCGTCCCGGACCTGTCGACCACCGGCGGTACGTCCGATGCGCGCTTCCTGCGTGCCGTGTGCCCGGTGGTGGAATTCGGCCTGCTCAACGCCACGATGCACAAGACCGACGAGGCGGTCGCCATCGCCGATCTGGCGCAGCTGACCGCGATCTATGCCGCGGTCATCCGGCGCGTGCGAAACGTGTAGCGCCGGCGATCCACGCCTCCAGCGCGCCTTCGTCCATTGGGTGAGCGACCGCATAGCCCTGCACCGCGTCGCAACCGATCACGCGCAGCACGTCGATCTGCGCCGCCGTCTCGACGCCCTCGGCCACCGCCTCGCAGCCGAGGCCGTGCACCAGCCCGACCAGCGCCTGCAGGATGGTGCGCGCATCGGCGTCGCTCGCCACGTCGCGCACCAGCGCGCGGTCCAGCTTGATCCGGTCCATCGGCAGCGCGCGCAGCCGCTGGACGTTCGAATCGCCGGCGCCGAAATCGTCCACCGTCACGCTCGCCCCGGCGCTCCGCAGCGCCTCCAGCATGTCGAGCGCCGCGGGCGGGCATTGCATCGCCACCCCCTCCGCCAGCTCCAGCTCCAGCCGGTCGAGCGGCACCTGCGCGCGTGAGAACGCCTCGCTCAGCCGGTCGAAGAACGTCACGTCCTCCACCTGCTGCTGCGCGACGTTCAGCGCGACGCGCCCCGGCCGCCCCAGCCGGTGCCAGCGCGCCGCCGCGGCCGCGACGCTCGACGCCACCCAGTCGCCGATCGCCGCCATCTGCCCGGTCTGTTCGGCCCGCGCCAGGAACGCCGCCGCCGGGCGCAATCCCAGCGTCGGGTGCCGCCACCGCAACAGCGCCTCGCTGGTGACGAGCGCGCCGTCGCGCAGCGACACCTGCGGCTGGAACACCAGCGCGAATTCGTCGCGCCGCACCGCGCCGCGGAGATCCTGGTCCAGCCGGTCGCGATCGGTCAACTCCGCCGCCAGTCCCGCGTCGAAGCTGGATACGCGCGCGCGCCCCGCCGCCTTCGACCGATACATCGCCGCGTCCGCCGCGCCCATCAGTTCGTGCAGCGTCAGCCCGTGCTGCGGCCGCTGCGCCACACCGACCGAGGCGCCGATCGAGATCATCGCATCGTCGATCGTGAACGGTGCCCCCAGCGTCGCGACGATACTGTCGCCGATCGACCGGATATGGTCGGGCGCATCGATCCCGGGGCACAGCAGGGTGAATTCGTCCCCCGCCAGCCGCCCTACGAGCGCACCATCGCCGCACGCGGTGCTCGCCACCACGCGCAGCCGCTCCGCCACCTTCGCCAGCAATTTGTCGCCGCAGGCGTGCCCGCGGGTGTCGTTGATGACCTTGAAACGGTCGAGGTCGATGAAGAAGAGCGCTGCGGTCACCTCTTCCGGCGCATCGTCCAGCAGCGTCTCCGCCTCGTTGCGGAAGAATGCGCGGCTGGCGAGCCCCGTCACCGGGTCGCGCGCGGCGCGCCCGGTCACTTCCTCCATGTCGCGGCACAGTCCGTCGAACAGCGTTTCCATCGCAAAGGCGAGCCGCGGCAGCGCGTCGTGCGTCGACGCCGGCGCCTCGCTGGCCAGGTCGCCCCCCGTGGCCGCGTCCAGCCGCGACGCCGCGGCCTGCGTACCCGACATCACGCGCCCCAGCCGGCGCTGCGTGATCGCCCAGCCGCCCAGCGCCAGCATCGTGACGATCGCCAGCGCCACGAACGCGATATGGTGCCCGCCGCCGGCGGCGCACGACAGCATCGCCGCCCCCAGCCCCACGACGGCGACACCCCATAGCACACGGCCCCCCGCCGTGCGTTTCGCTGACGCATCGCTCTGCATTATGCTGCCGTATTCCCCCGTGACCGCGAACCATCCGCGGCCGGCGCGACAGTCGCAGCCAGGGGTTAAAAGTTTGACTCACGCGGGCGACGCAGGACGATATACAGCGCCCCTGCCCCGCCGTGCCGCGGATGCGCATTGCGCACCGCCGCGATCGCCCCGGCGTGCCGCGACAGCCGCAACCAGTCCTCGATCGAGGCGCGGATCGCACCGCGGGCATGCGGTCGCTCGCTCCCGGCACGCGGCGGCTTGCCCGTCACCAGCAGGATGACGCGGTCGCCCCCCGCCGCCGCCTGCGCGAGCCCATGATCCAGCGCGGCATGGGCGGAGGCGAGCGTGTGGCCGTGCAGGTCGATGATGCGATCGGGCGCCACCACACCCCCCGCGAGCCGCCGGTCCCACCCGCCGTCCAGCGTCTGCCCCGGCTCACGCTTCCTGGCCGGGGGCAGCCGAACCGGCGCGGCGACGCGCACGGGCGCCACCTTAACCTTCTTCTCCGGCGCGGGTGCAGCCTTGGCGGGCGGCAGCGGATCGTTGCGCCGGCCGGGCAGCGCACGCACCGTGGCGCGCACCCGCGCCCACAGCGCCTCCTCGTCAGGGCCGAGGCGTCGACCCGCCACGCGCGCCCCCCGCTCCGCCTGCGGCTCCGCCGCGCGCGATCCAGCGATCGTAGCTGCCGACCGGCAACAGCACGAAGGCGGTGCCGCGCGCGCTCATCCCGCCCGCGATCGCGCGCGCATCGGCACCCGCTCCCCAGAACGTGTCGACTCGGTTCGCCCCCTTGATCGCGCCCCCGGTATCCTGCGCGATCCAGATGCCGTTGGCGTCGGTGCGGTCCATCGAGAGAAAGATCGGCGCGCCCAGCGGAACGAACGCCGGGTCCGCGGCGACCGTCGCGCCGCCACTCACCGGCAGTCCCAGCGCGCCGAGCGGCGGTCCCGACAATTCGCGGAAGAAAACGTAGCTCTTGTTCTCGCGCATGATCGCGCGCCCCTCGTCCGGATGCGCATGGAGCCAGGCGACGATCCCCTGCATCGATGCCTGCCCCGGCCCGAGCAGCCCGCGCGACTTCATCAGGGCGCCGATTCCGGTATAGTCGCGACCGTTCTGGCTGTCGTAGCCGATGCGCAGCACGTCGCCATCGGGCAGCCGCACCAGCCCCGACCCCTGCACCTGAAGGAAGAACAGCTCGACCGGATCGTCGGCATAGCCGAGCACGCGCGCGCGCCCGGTCAGCGATCCCCCCTCGATGGCGGTGCGGTCATCATAGGGGACGAGGTTGCTGCCCTTCACCTTGCCGCGGACCTTCTTGCCCGCCAGCGCGGGCGAGAAGGTGCCGAGGTCGACGTCGATCAGGTCGGACGGCCGCGCATAGATCGGCGCGGAGCCGGCCCGCGGGCCGAGCGATCCGGGGATTTCGGGGATGTAATAGCCGGTGGCGAAGGCGCGCCCGTCACCGACCTGCACCGGCTCGAACCAGCGCGCGAAGAAGGCGGCGGCCTGCGCCGGTGGCGTCTGAGCCGCGGCGGCACAGGCCGGCTGCCAGTCCGCCCCCGTCGTCAGTCCCGAGGCGTCGTTACGCCGCACGAGGCTGGGGCAGGAAATCCGAAATGCCGCCAGCGCCTGCGCGGCCTGATCGGCCTCGATCGGGAGCGTGGCGGCGGCGGGACCGGGCACGATCCCGGCAGCGGCGGCATTGGTCGCGCCCGGGGTGGCCGTCGCCGGCATGCCCGCCATAGGTATCGAGGCGACCGGCTGGCGCACGGGAACGTGAAGCTGCGGCACGTCGCGCGCCGGGGTGCGGGTGACGGGCCGACCGACGGGCTGCGTCGACGGCATCGCCGGCCGCTGCGGGCCGTCGCCCGGACCGACGCAACCGGCCAGCAACACCACGCCCGCCAGCGCGGACCAACCCGCCCTTGTTCCCGCTATCGTCATGCCACTTCCGGCCTCGCGCAATTGAACGATCGCGCAGCCTTACGGACGCGACGGGACCGCGTCACCCCGGACCGTCGTGAAAGGGAGAGATAAGTACGGCGCGGCCGCCCGCACCGCTTCTTACGCCTCGTCGGTGTCCGCCAGCAGCCAGTTGGGGTCCGAGCTGCGCACGGTGCGGACGAAGGTCCACACGTCGTGCGTCTCGACCGCATCCGTCGTCGATCCGGCGACCAGATCGCCGTCGGCATCGCGCGTCACCGCCGCGATATCGGCATCGAAACGGATCGTGATCCGCGCCTCTCCGCCCTGCACCCCCGCCGCGGCGATATGCGCCTTTTCGATCGACACCAGACGGTTGTCGAGCACGTGCCCGGCCTCCTTGCGCGCGGCGATCGCTTCGGCGAAGGCGGCATGGACGTCGGACGTGACGAGCCCGCGCAATGCCTCCTCGTCACCGCGCCAGAAGGCCTCCAGGATCATGCGGTAGGCCGATTTCGCGCCCTCCACGAAACGGGCGACGTCGAACCCCGGCTCCGCTTGCACCACTTGGCGCAGTCCGGCTTCCGCCGCACCGTCGAACGGGGGCAACGCGACCTCGCGCACTTCCGGCGTCACGTCGACCGTACGGGTGGCCGCGCGGGGCACCGCGCGCTCGTCGGCCGGCCTGGGCAGCGGCTGCTCGTGCCCGCTGCGCTTGCCGAGCACCGAATAGAGTCGCAGCGCCAGGAAACCGGCGACCATCGCGAGGAGGACAACGTAGAACACGGCAACTCCAGAATGCTGTGATGCCAACATAGGCGTAGCCGCCCGATGTTTCAAATCGCGTGAAGGGCGCTTTGTATCCGTGATCCTGCGGCCGCGAGTGGATTGTGTCGCCGCGGGCACGCTGCTAACCGCCCGACACTTTCGCGCGCAGGAACGCGCGACCCAGGTCGAAGGAACGGATGATGGACGAACAGGGCAACGCAGGCGCTGCGAACGAACCCTATATGAACGGTGCCGACACGGCACCCGCCGCCGGGCTGATCTCGCAATATGTGAAGGACCTGTCGTTCGAGAATCCGAACGCGCCCGCCGTGTTCCAGGAGCAGACCGCGCCCGAGATCAACGTCCAGTTCGACATCGGCGCGGCGCAGGTCGGCGAGGAAGTCCACGAGGTCACGCTGAAGATCGAGGTGCGCGCCACGATCGCGGGCAAGACCGCCTTCATCGCCGAGCTGGCCTATGCCGGCCTGTTCGGGCTGCGCAACGTGCCCGAGGAGCATGTCCAGCCGTTCCTGCTGGGCGAGGGCCCGCGGCTGCTCTTCCCGTTCGCGCGCCGCGTCGTCGCCGATGCGATCCGCGACGGCGGTTTCCCGCCGCTGCTGCTGGAGCCGATCGATTTCCAGGCGCTGTTCCTCCAGCAGGCGCAGCAGCAGGGCATCCAGTTCGGCAACGACGTCGGCCAGGCCTGACGCCGTCACCTGATCGGGCGGAGCGCCGGTGAACCTCGCACGCGCGCTCGGCTCGATTGGCGGGCTGACCCTCGCCAGCCGCGTGCTGGGGCTGGTGCGCGACTCGCTGTTCGCGCGCTTCGTCGGGGCGGGCTTCGCATCGGACGCCTTCCTGATCGCGTTCCGCCTGCCCAACATGTTCCGCGCCCTGTTCGCGGAGGGCGCCTTCTCCGCCGCCTTCATCCCGATGTTCAACAAGAAGGTCGCGGAACGGGGTGAGGGAGAGGCCGAGGACGCCGGCCTGTCCCGCGGCGTCGCGTTCGCGGAGGATGCGCTGTCGGTGCTCCTGCCCGTCCTCATCGCGATGACGGTGCTGATGGAACTGGCCGCCTGGCCGGTCACCTGGGCCCTGTCCGGCGGGTTCAACGACGCGAGCGAGGCGGACTTCGCCTTTGCGGTGCAACTGGCGCGGATCACCTTCCCCTACCTCCTGCTCATCAGCCTCGTCTCGCTGCTGGGGGGCATCCTCAACTCGCTGCACCGTTTCTGGGTCGCCGCCGCCGCGCCGATCCTGCTCAACCTGTGCCTGATCGTCGCGCTGCTGCTGTTCCACGACCACGAGCCGCTGTTCACCGCGCGGAATCAGGCGATCGCCGTGACCGTCTCCGGCGTGCTCCAGCTGGCGTGGCTGATCTGGGCCTGCCGCCGCGCGGGCGTGCGATTGCGGCTGAAGCGCCCCACGATCAACGCCGATGTCCGCCGGCTTCTGTCGCTGATCTGGCCCGCGGCCGCCGGCGCGGGCGCGATGCAGATCAACCTCGTCGTCTCCACCGCGCTCGCCGCCAGTCTGCTGGGCGCGGGGTCGGTCAGCTACATCTATTTCGCCGACCGGCTGAACCAGCTGCCATTGGGGCTGATCGGCATCGGGCTCGGCACCGTCCTGCTCCCCACCATCTCCGCGCAGCTTGGCCGCGGCGACGAGACGGCGGCGATGGACACGCAGAATCGCGGCATGGAGCTGGCGCTGTTCCTCACGCTGCCCGCCACGGTCGCGCTGGTGGTGTGCGGCGCGCCGATCGTGGCGGCGCTGTTCCAGCACGGCAAGTTCACGCCGGCCGATACCGCCGCCACCGCCGCCTCGCTCGCCGCCTTTTCGCTGGGGCTGCCGTCCTACATCCTGGTCAAGGTGCTGACTCCCGGCTTCTACGCGCGGCAGGATACGCGTACCCCGGTGCGCTACGCCACCATCTCGATGGCGGTGAATCTGGCGCTCAACCTGGCCTTCATCCTGCCGCTGCGCCATGTCGGCCCGCCGCTCGCCACCGCGATCGCCTCCAGCGTCAACGTCGCGATGCTGTGGCGCGCGTTGGCGCGGCGCGGGCATTTCGTCGCCGATGCGCAGCTGGCGCGCCGTGCGCCGCGCCTGCTGGCCGCCGCACTGCTGATGGGCGCGGTGATGTGGTTCGCCAACGCGCCGCTCGCGCCGTGGACCACCGGCCCGAGCCTGCACCGCTGGATCGCGATGTTCGCGCTGGTGGCCACGGGCGCGCTGGTCTATTTCGCCGCCACCTTCCTCTTCGGCGCCTTCCACGTCGCCGACGTGCGCAGGCTCATCCGTCGTCCCCAGCAGGTCTGAACCCCATCATGCGCGTCGTCTCCGGCATCAAGCCCACCGGCAATCTCCACCTCGGCAACTACCTCGGCGCGGTGAAACAGTGGGTGGCGATGCAGGACGAGATCCAGCGCGCGGGCGGGGAGACGATGTACTTCATCGCCGATCTCCACGGGCTGACCGAATGGATCGCCCCCGCCGACCTGCGCGCGCAGACGATCGAGATGACCGCGACGCTGGTCGCCGCCGGGATCGATCCCGCACGCTCGATCCTGTTCAACCAGGCGCGCGTGTCCGCGCACAGCGAGCTGTCGTGGCTGCTCAACAACGTCGCGCGCGTCGGCTGGCTCAACCGGATGACGCAGTTCAAGGACAAGGCGGGCAAGAATCGCGAGGGCGCCAGCGTCGGGCTCTACGACTATCCGGTGCTGATGGCCGCCGACGTGCTGCTGTACAATGCCACCCACGTTCCCGTCGGCGAGGATCAGAAGCAGCATCTGGAGCTGGCGCGCGACATCGCGACCAAATTCAATAACGACTATGCGACCGATCTGTTCACCTTGCCCGAGCCGCTGGTGAGCAAGGCCGCGCCGCGCATCATGTCGCTGCGCGACGCGGGCGCCAAGATGTCCAAGTCGAACCCGTCCGAGCAGTCGGTCGTCAAGCTGATCGACAGCGACGAGATGATCGCCGACAAGTTCCGCAAGGCCAAGACCGACCCGGACCTGCTCCCCGCCACCTGGGACGAGCTGGAGGGACGACCGGAGGCGCGCAACCTGGTCACGATCTTCGCCGCGCTGGCGGATCGCACACCGGAGGATGTGCTGGCGGAATATGCCGGCCGCGGGTTCGGCCAGTTCAAGCCGGCGCTCGCCGATCTGGCGGTCGCGACGCTGGGTCCGATCCGCGACGAGATGCAGCGGCTGTTGGACGACGCCAGCGCGATCGATGCAATCCTGAAGACCGGCGCGGAAAAGGCCGCCGACCTCGCCGGCCCGCTGCTCCGCCGCACGCAGGAGGCGATGGGACTGGTGATCTAAGGGCTGCTACCCGCCCCCCCACACCGTCATTCCCGCGGAGGCGGGAATGACGGTGGAGTGGCGGCATGCGCCAACGTTCCGCAACATGCGCCAACATAGCCCCCGCCGCCGCGCGCCCTCCCCTCCTGCACGCGACTTGGCACGCCACCTGCAAAGCACTCCGCAACAACGGAGTTTGCGACGATGACCACCACCGACCAACCCGCCCGCAAGGACAATCTGTTCGGCGTCTGTGCCGCGGTAGGCGAGGATTTCGGCTTCGACCCGCTCTGGCTGCGGATGGCGTTCGCGGTCGCGCTGCTCTTCGACATGGAGCATGTGCTGATGGCCTATGCCGCGCTCGGGCTGCTGGTGCTGGTCAGCCGCCTCGCGTTCCGCACGCCCACGGCGACACCTGAGCCGATCGCGCAGCCCGACGTCGAACCCATCGAGTACCGGCAGGCAGCCTGATTCCACCGTCACCCAGGCCCTGCGCCGGGGCCCCGGATCAGGTCCGAGGTGACGCGTACGGCCTCAACCCTCCAGCTGCCCCAGCAGCACCCGCACCGCGCCGTCCACGTCGCGGTCGGAGTCGCGCAATTCCTCGATGCGGCGCACCGCATGGATCACGGTCGAATGGTCGCGGCCACCGAACTTGCGCCCGATCTCGGGCAGCGAGCGGGTCGTCAGCCGCTTGGACAGATACATCGCGATCTGGCGCGGGCGGGCCACCGCGCGCGCGCGGCGCGCCGACAGCATGTCGAGCGGCTTCAGCTCGAAATGGTCGGCGACCGCCTTCTGGATCTGGTCGATCGTCACCCGGCGCTGCGCGCCCCGCAGCATGTCGCCCAGCGTGACCTGCGCGAACTCCAGGTCGATCGTCTCGCCGGTCAGCATCGCATAGGCGGTGACGCGGGTCAGCGCGCCCTCCAGCTCGCGAATGCTGCTGGTGATGCGCGTGGCCAGCAGGTCCACCACGTCGGCCGGCACAGTCACGTCGGGCAGGTCGGCGATCCGGCGCGTCAGCACCGCGCGGCGCAGCTCGGGGGTGGAGGGGCGGATATCCGCTACCAGCCCGGACGCCAGCCGCCCGACGATCCGCGGCTCGACCCCCTCCAGCGCCTGGGGCGCGCGATCGGCCGCGATCACCAGCCGCTTGCCCGCGGCCATGATCTCGTTGACGGTGTGGAAGAATTCCTCCTGCGTCGCGTCCTTGCCCGCGATGAATTGCAGGTCGTCGATCAGCAGCAGGTCGCAGCTGCGCAGCTTCGCCTTGAACGAATAGGTGTCGCGCGCGCGCATCGCCGAGACGAACTCGAACATGAACCGCTCAGCCGACATCAGCATGACGCGGGCGTCGGGATGCGCCGCGAGGAAATCGTGCGCGATCGCGTTCATCAGGTGAGTCTTGCCCTGCCCCGTGCCGCCGTGGAGGAACAGCGGGCTGAACCGCACCGGCCCCGGCTGCGCCAGCGCGCGCGCGGCATTGAGCGCGACCATGTTGGACGCGTCGCCGACGAAGCGGTCGAAGGTCAGCCGCGGGTCGAGCGACGGGCGCCCGCTGGTCGACACCGGCTCGCCTGCCGGCACGCTCGCCGCCGCGATCGGGGTCGCCGGTTCGGCGGCAACGACCTCCACCGGCGCGACGCGCGGCGCGGTGTCGATCTCGACGCTGCGGATGCCCGGCAGGATGGCGCGGAACTCGTGCACCAGCCGATCGGCGTAATGGCTCTTCACCCAGGTCGTCATGAAGGCGGACGGCAGCGTCAGGCGGACGTCGGCCCGATCGGCGCTCTCCACCAGCTGGATCGGTGCCAGCCACTGGTCGAACAACCGGGCGCCGGCCGACAGGCGCAGATTGGCGCGCACGCGAGCCCAGGCCCGCGCCACATCGCCATTCCCGACCGTCGTTTCCTGCCCTGACGCCACGCAATACCCTCCCGCTGCCGCGCACGCTGGCGCGCGGCCCGATCCATCACGAAGTCACACGTCCCCCGGCACGCGATCCCCATCGCGGCAGCAGTTTCGACCTGTTCCTGGTCCCACAGCGGACGAACGCCGCTGCGGTTCGACAGGATTAGGAACAGCGGCGTGAGTCGATCAAGTCCGGGATCAGCCACAAAATCGAAATATAGCGGATTGACAGCCCCCCAGCCGCGCAAATGCGTCATATTTCTTCTACGCCGCTGTATTTGCGCCATTTATCGGTAGCGCCCCGCATTCCGCAAAGCGCGAATCGCGGACTTTCGGCGCTTTTCCGGGGCCTCTCATTTTGTTCCTCACGGGGTACAAAACGGCACCGCGCGCGCGCACGAAAAACGCCCGCCAGGGGACTCCCGACGGGCGTTCGTCAACTTGTAAGAAACGTCAGTCGCGCGCTCAGGCGAGCGCGGCGACCCGCTTCGTCAGGCGCGAGAACTTGCGCGACACGGTGTTCTTGTGAAGCACACCCTTCGCCACGCCGCGCGCCATCTCCGGCTGCGCCGCCTGAAGCGCGGTGGCGGCCGCGGCCTTGTCGCCCGCCGCCAGCGCCGCCTCGACCTTCTTCACGAAGGTACGGATGCGGCCGACCCGGATACCGTTGATTTCGGCCCGGCGCTGGTTGCGGCGGATGCGCTTCTTGGCTTGCGGCGTGTTCGCCATGAACGTCCTCTAATTAGATCGAATCGATGAAAAAGGACGTCGGGAAGACCCAACGCCCCTGTTAAGGCGCGCCCCTAGCGCGGATGGCGATCAGCGTCAACCACGCTGGCACGCCGGACACCAGAAGGTGGAGCGTCCACCCTCGGCGTAACGATGCACGTGACCACCGCATCCGCACGCCTCGCCCTCGCGACCATAGACCGCGAATTGCTTGGAGAAATATCCCAGTTCGCCATCGGGCCGCGCATAGTCGCGCAAGGTGGAGCCGCCCGCCTCGATCGCGGCGTCCAGCACCTCGTGCACCGCCGCGACCAGCCGCTCGAGCCGCGACAGCGACAGGCGCCCCGCCGCACGGCGCGGCTGGATCCGCGCGTGGTACAGCGCCTCGCAGACGTAGATATTGCCCAGCCCCGCGACGATCCGCTGGTCGAGCAGCGCCAGCTTGATCGAGGTGCGCCGTCCGTCGAGCGCCCCGCGCAGGTAGCGCGCGGTGAAACCGGGGCCGAGCGGCTCCGGCCCCAGCGCCCGGAACGCCGGAAACTCCTCGATCCGGTCGCTCGGCCACAGATCGACCGACCCGAATCGCCGCGGGTCGTTGAGCGCCAGCCGCCGCCCCGCCGCCGTCTCCAGCAGCAGGTGATCGTGCGGCAGCACCTCCCCGGGGTCGACGCGCCAGCGCCCCGACATCCCTAAGTGAAAGATCATCGTGTCGCCGCGATCGGTATCGATCAGCCCGTATTTGGCGCGCCGCGACAATCCGGTGACGCGCGCGCCGGTCAACCGCTGGCGCAGATCCTCGGGAAAGGCGCGGCGCAGGCCGGCGCGGCGCGTCTCGACCGCGCTCAGCACCTGCCCCTCCAGCACCGGCGTCAGCCCGCGCACGGTGGTTTCGACCTCGGGAAGCTCCGGCATGTCCGCCCCCTAGCGGGTCGTCGCCCGCCTCGCTAGAGCGGCGGGCATGAACGATACCGTCTCCTTCGGCTACGAGGACGTCACCCCGAGCGAGAAGACCGCGCGCGTGCGCGGCGTCTTCTCCAGCGTCGCCGGCCGCTACGACATCATGAACGACGCCATGTCCGCGGGCATGCACCGCGTGTGGAAGGACCGCTTCGTGCGCCGCGTGAAGCCGAAGCGCGACGAACAGATCCTCGACATGGCGGGCGGCACCGGCGACATCGCCTTCCGCCTCGCCGAACATGGCCCCGCGGTGACCGTTGCCGACATCAACCCGGAGATGCTCGAGGTCGGCATGGCGCGCGCACAGCAGCGCGGGATCGACGGCCTGGTCTGGACCGAGGCGAATGCCGAGACGCTGACCTTCCCCGACCGCTTCTTCGATGCCTATACGATCGCGTTCGGAATCAGGAACGTGACCGACATTCCTGCCGCGTTGCGCGAGGCGCACCGCGTGCTGCGGCGGGGCGGGCGCTTCTATTGCCTGGAATTCTCGACGACGCTGTGGCCTGGCTTCGCGGAGGTGTACGACGCCTATTCGCACAAGGTCGTGCCGAAACTGGGCCAGCTGCTGGCGCAGGATGCCGACAGTTACCGCTATCTGATCGAATCGATCCGCCGCTTCCCCGACATGCCGACGTTCGAGCGGATGATCCGCGACGCCGGTTTCGTCCAGACGCGGGTCGAGCCGATGCTGGGCGGGCTGGTCGCGATCCATAGCGGCTGGAAGATTTGACCTCCCCCATCGTCCATGCCTGGCGGCTGCTGAAATGGGGCCGCACGCTGGCGCGTCACGGCGCGTTGCGCGGGATCGAGCACGATCCCCACACCCCCGCGCGGCTGCGCCGGCTGCTGCGTCTGGCGCGGCTGGGCGCGCGCGTCCCCGATCAGCCGCAATATGCCGCCGCCTTCACCGCGATCGGCCCGGCGGCGATCAAGCTGGGGCAGACGCTCGCCACCCGCCCCGACCTGGTGGGCGAGGAAGCCGCCGCCGACCTGCTCCGGCTTCAGGACGCGGTGCCGCCCGTCCCGTTCGAGGCGGTGGCGCAGGTGATGCGGCAGAGCTTCGGCCGCCCGCTCGACACGCTGTTCGCCTCGATCGAGGAGACGCCGGTCGGTGCCGCCTCGATCGCGCAGGTCCACCGCGCGGTAACGACCGACGGGCGGCAGGTCGCGGTGAAGGTGATGCGCCCCGGCGTGGAGGAAGACTTCGCGCGCGCGATCGATACCTATGAATGGGCCGCCGCCCAGGTCGAGCCGATGGGCGGCGAGATCGCGCGTCTTCAGCCGCGGCTGGTCATCGAGACGTTCAAGCGCTGGACCGCGCGCGAACTGAACTTCACCCGCGAGGCGGCGTCCGCGTCCGAGCTGGCGGAGACGATGACCGCCGAGCCCGGCTTCTTCGTGCCCGCGGTCGACTGGTCGCGTACCGCGGGGCGCGTGCTGACGATCGAGTGGATCGACGGGATCAAGCTGTCGAACCGCGCGGCGCTGATCGCGGCGGGCTACGACCTCCCCGAACTGGCGCGCGTGCTCGTCCATGCCTTCCTGCGGCAGGCGATCGCGGACGGCTTCTTCCACGCCGACATGCACCAGGGCAATCTGTTCGCGCTGCCCGGCAATCGCGTCGCCGCGATCGACTTCGGCATCATGGGGCGGATCGACCGGCGCGCGCGGCTGTGGCTGGCGGAAATCCTCTACGGCCTCATCACCGGCAATTACCGCCGCGTCGCCGAGATCCATTTCGAGGCGCAGTACGTCCCCGCGCACCACAGCGTCGAGGAATTCGCGACCGCGCTGCGGGCCGTCGGCGAGCCGATGCGCGGCATGAAGGTCAAGGACATGTCGATCGGCATGATGCTGGACGGCCTGTTCGCGATCACGCGCGACTTCGACATGGTGACGCAGCCCCACCTGCTGCTTCTGCAGAAGACGATGGTGATGGTGGAGGGCGTGGCCACCGCGCTCGATCCCGAGATCAATCTGTGGATCACCGCCGCCCCGCTGGTGGAGGACTGGATCCGCACCGAACTGGGGCCGGAGGCCGCGATCGCCGATCGCATCGTTCAGGACGTGCGTACGCTCTCGCGCCTGCCCGAACTCGTCCGCCGGATCGAGGCGCGCTTTCCGGCTCCGGGCGGTGCCCCCCCCGCTCCGCCGCTGCGCGAAATTCAGCTGGTCCGGGTCGGCGGCGGCTGGCGCTATGCGCTGGTCGCGGTCGGCAGCGCGCTGGCAGGCGCGGCGGCGATGTGGGCCGCCGGCGGCTGGTGACGCGCATGATCCGGCGCGGGGGTCCGGTCTGGCTGGCGCGCCCGTCGCGCTTCGTCGCGGTGGAGCGGCGCACCGCGCGCTGGCTGCTCGCCGCGCTGGTGCTGGCGCTGCTGCTCGCCGCAGTCGGCGCTTATGGCACCGTGGCTGCCTATCCCACCGAACCGCTCCACGATGCGCTGTTCGCCGCGATGCGCCACGGCGCCGGCTTCTACGACGCCTGGGCCGACATGGCGCAAAGCGACCTGGCGACACGCGATGCGATCATGCTGCCGCCCACGCTGGCGGTGGCGACCGTGGCGCTGCCGGTCTGGGTGTCGATCGCCGCGATGGCGCTGACCGTGACCGCGATCCTGTGGATCGGCGCAGCCGGGCTGTCGGACCTGTTCGCGCGCGACCCCGCCCGCTGGATCGCGGTCGTGCTGCTCGCGATCGGCAGCGCTGGTGCGGCGCTCCTGTGGGCGGGGGCGCCGCATGCCGGCTGGGCAACGCTGCTGGTGGCGCTGGCGGTGCTGTGGCGCCCTGGACGCATCGTCGAGCCGGCCGCGCTCGTCTGCATCGCCGCCGTGATCGACCCCGCCGCCTTGTGGGCGGTCGCGGTGCTGATGCTCCTGGCCATAATCGATTCGTCGCGGCGCGAGGTCGTCGGCTGGCTGATCGCGGGACTGGTCGCCGCGGCGGTGCTCGCCGCGCATCGGCACGCGCTGGCCGGGCTGGGCGTCGTCGCCGCGCCCGATCTGCCGGAGGGCAGCAGCGCGGCGGCGCGGCTGATGCTCGCCGCGCTGCCGGGCGTCCCGTCGTGGCTGGCCGCCCCGCTGCTGCTGCTGGGCGCGCTCGGCTGGGCGGGCCTGTCGCATCCGCTCGGCCTCCGGGTCGTCGCGTTGCTGGCGGTCGGCGTCCTGGCCGAGGGATGGTTCGGGCTGCACCCCGCGACGTTGGCGGCGGCGCTGGTCGCGCCGGGGATCGCGCTCGTGCCCGATGCGCTGGCCGATCTGGTGCGCGCCGCCGCCGATCCGCGTCGCTTCACCGTCACCCGCATCACCAAGAGAGAGGTCGAGGGATGAGCCGGATCCTGCTGGTCGTCGGCGGCGGAATCGCCGCGTACAAGGCGTGCGAGATCGTGCGGGGCCTGCGCAAGCGCGGCCATTCGGTGCGCTGCGTGCTGACCGAGGGCGCGCAGCATTTCGTCACGCCGATGACGCTCGCGGCCCTCAGCGAGGACAAGGTCTATACCACCTTGTGGGACCTGAAGGACGAGGCGGAGATGGGACATATCCAGCTCAGCCGGCAGGCCGATCTGGTCGTCGTCGCGCCCGCGACCGCCGATCTGCTTGCGCGGATGGCAGCGGGCCTTGCCGACGACCTCGCCACCACCTTGTTGCTGGCCACCGACAAGCCCGTTCTGGCCGCGCCGGCGATGAACGTCCGCATGTGGCGGCATCCCGCGACCATGCGCAACGTGGCGCAGCTGCGCGCGGACGGCATCCACGTCATGGAACCCGACGAGGGCGCGATGGCGTGCGGCGAATACGGCCCCGGTCGCCTGCCCGAGCCCGAGGCGATCGTCGCGCGGATCGAAGAACGGCTGGCAGGGAACGCTCCCAGGGCACTGACCGGCCGCCATATCCTGGTCACCGCCGGCCCGACGCACGAGGCGATCGACCCGGTCCGCTACATCGCCAACCGCTCGTCGGGAAAGCAGGGCTTCGCGATCGCCGGCGCGCTGGCTGCGCTCGGCGCGCGCGTGTCGCTGATCGCGGGGCCGGTCACGCTCGCCACCCCCCGCCGAGGTGACCCGCATCGATGTCGAGAGCGCGCAGGACATGGCCGATGCGGTCGCCGCCGCGCTGCCCGCCGATGCCGCGGTGATGGTCGCCGCGGTCGCCGACTGGCGGGTCGGCGATGCCGCGGGACAGAAGATCAAGAAGCAGGCGGGCGCCCCCCCCGCGCCGCTCCATCTGGTCGAGAATGTCGATATCCTCGCCACGCTGGCGCGCAGCCCCGCGCGCCCCGCGCTGGTCGTCGGCTTCGCGGCGGAGACGGAGCACGTCGTCGACCACGCCACCGCTAAGCGGGCGCGCAAGGGCGCGGACTGGATCGTCGCCAACGACGTATCGGGCGATGTCATGGGCGGCGATGCCAATACCGTCCACATCGTCACCGCGGACGGGGTGGAGAGCTGGGATCGCCTGCCGAAGGATGCGGTGGCCGCCCGCCTCGCCGGCCGGATCGCCGATGCGCTCACCCGCTGATTGTTCTTGATTCGTTCGCGGAATCGGGCATCCTGCGCTGCGCAAGGGAGGATGTTCGATGGATCATTACGTCACGCTCGGGGCCAATGACGCCGCCGCCGCGCAGTCTTTCTACGATGCCGCGCTCGCCACGATCGGCTGGTCGTCGCACGCGGCGTTCCCGGGCTGGCGCGCCTATTCGAAGGGGGGCGCGGGCACGGGGCTGACGCTGTGGATCTGCACGCCGTTCGATGGTGGCGCCGCGACGTCGGGCAACGGCACGATGCTGGGCTTCGCCGCTGCCTCACCGGCGCAGGTCGACGCCTTCTACGCCGCGGCGATGGCGCATGGCGGCACCGACGAGGGCGCGGCCGGGCCGCGTCCCCACTACGGCCCCGACTGGTATGCCGCCTATGTCCGCGACCCCAGCGGTAACAAGCTGGCGATCGTCCACAACGGATGAGCGCCGCGCGGTTCACCTTCGCGGCCACAGCCTCTAGATAGGGGCGCATGACCACATCGATCTCGATCGCGATCCGGCGCCTGCCCCATGGCGCCGGGCTGCCGCTTCCCGCTTATGCCACACCCGGAGCGGCGGGCATGGACGTCGTCGCCGCCGAGGCGCTGACGCTCGCGCCCGGCGCGCGCCATGCGGTCGCCACCGGCTTCGCGATGGCCATCCCCGCGGGCTATGAGGTGCAGGTGCGGCCGCGCTCCGGGCTGGCGCTCAAGCACGGCATCACCTGCCTCAACACGCCCGGCACGATCGACAGCGACTATCGCGGCGAGGTGAAGGTGATCCTCGCCAATCTCGGCAGCGAACCGTTTGCGGTGGTGCGCGGCGAACGCATCGCGCAACTCGTCCCCGCCCCCGTCCTGACCGCCACGCTCGCGCAGGTGGAGTCGCTGGACGACACCGCGCGCGGTTCGGGCGGCTTCGGATCGACCGGCCGGTGATCGCCGCGCTGTTGCTCGCCGCCGCGCTCGCGCAGGCACCGGACGCCCCCATGGCACCCACGTCGGATACGTGGGAAGCCTTGCCGCCGGTCCAATTCCGCCGCGCCGAACTCGACACGGTGGCGCTCGCCCGCTTCGTGCGCGCCGAGGTGGAGGCGGGCCGCTGCGCCGCCGCCGTCACCGACGACGCCGGGTCGACGCGGCTGCGCGTGCCGCTCGCCGCCCTGGTCGCGCCGGACGGTCGCGTCCGCCGCCTCGTCCCGGCCGCCATCGGATGTCCGACGGTCGAGCAATTCACCGTCGGCGTGATCGGCCGCCTCGCGGCAGACAACGTGGCCGAGCCCTGGCCGGAGGCGGACCGCTGGCTGCGCACCGGCCTCACCTACAGCTGGACCACCGCCGCTCCCGCGCAGGCCCCACGGTGACGCTGAGCGCCGACGAACTGGCGCGCTATGCCCGTCACATCGTGCTGCCGGAGATCGGCGGCACGGGGCAGATGCGACTGCGCGCGGGCCATGTCGTGGTGATCGGTGCGGGCGGGATCGGCTCGCCCGCGATCCAGTATCTCGCCGCCGCCGGTATCGGTCGCCTGACGCTGATCGACGACGATCACGTCGAGCCCAGCAACCTTCAGCGCCAGACGATCTTCACCACCGCCGACGCGGGCCGCGCCAAGGTCGAGGCCGCCGCCGACGCGGTCGCCCGCCTGACGCCGCACGTCACCGTGGCGACACGGGCGCTCCGCCTCGACCACGACAATGTCGCGGCGCTGCTGGAAGGCGCCGACGTCGTCCTCGACGGATGCGACAATTTCGATACCCGGCTCGCGGTCGCTGACGCCGCGCTGACGCAGCGCATCCCGCTCGTCTCCGCCGCGGTGGGGCGGTTCGAGGGGCAGTTGGGCGTGTTCCGCGGCTGGGAGCCGGGGCGCCCCTGCTACCGCTGCTTCGTGGGCGACGCCCCGGCGCGCGACGGGCTGACCTGCGCCGAGGAGGGGGTGCTCGGCCCCGTCACCGGGGTCTTGGGCAGCCTCGCCGCACTGGAGGTCATTCGCCAGATCGCGCCGTTCGGCGACGACAGCGCGGGGCGACTGGTGCTGCTCGACTTCCTGTCGCTGCGCTTCCGCACGTTGGCGCTGCCCAAGGATCCGGGCTGCTCCGCCTGCGGATCGGGCTGACCGGGGACGGGGCCGAACGCCGTCCGGCCCCCATTCCTCACCCCAGCCGCGCCTGCGCGAACGCGCGAACGCCCGGGCCGATGTCCTCGCGCTCCAGCGCCAGTGCCAGGTTCGCCATGATGAACCCCGCCTTGTCGCCGCAGTCGTAGCGCTCGCCATTGAAGGTGAAGCCGTGGAACGGCTGCTGCCCGATCAGCTTGGCCATCGCGTCCGTCAGCTGGATCTCGCCGCCGGCGCCCGTTTCCTTGGCGTCCAGGATCGTCATCACCTCGGGCTGCAGGATATAGCGCCCGGGGATCATCAGGTTCGACGGCGCGGTGCCGGCGGCGGGCTTCTCGACCAGCGCGGTCACCTCGGTCAGCGCGCCGTCGCGCACACCCGGCGAGATGACGCCGTACTTGCTCGTCTCCGATTCGGCGACCTCCAGCGCGCCGATGACGTTCCCGCCGACCTTTTCATAGGCGCCGACCATCTGCGCCAGGAAGTTCGGCGTCCCCACCATCAGCTCGTCGGGCAGCAGCACTGCGAACGGCTCGTCGCCGACGATCTCGCGCGCGCACCACACCGCATGGCCCAGACCCAGCGGCTCCTGCTGGCGGACATAGACGGGCGAGCCGGGCTGCTGACGGATATGCTCGATCGCGGACAGGCTCTTGCCGCGCGCCTTCATCGTCGCTTCCAGCTCGTAGGAGATGTCGAAATGATCCTCCAGCGCCCCCTTGCCGCGCCCGGTGACGAAGATCAGCTGTTCGATCCCCGCCTCCAGCGCTTCCTCCACCGCATATTGGATCAGCGGCTTGTCGACGACGGTCAGCATCTCCTTCGGCATCGCCTTGGTCGCGGGAAGGAAACGCGTCCCCAGCCCCGCCACGGGGAAAACGGCCTTGCGTACCGGCTTGATCGTCATTCGGACCTCCTGTTGGCGGCGGCTGTCTAGCCGGACCGCGCCATGGCTTCAAACCGTTCTGCACCGCACAATCTTACATAATCGTGCGGTTGCAGCTATCCGGGCGCGGCTTTAGATAGCGGGCTTGTCCAGCGCACGTTCCCCAACATGATCCGAAACCTCCTCCGCGCGGCCCGGCCGTCGTCGTCGCCCGCGGCGACGCCCGGCGATGGCCTGCGCATCTACGCCATCGGCGATGTCCATGGCTGCCTCGCCGAACTCGACCGGCTGCTGGCGATGATCGCTGCCGACGACGAAGCCCGGACCGCCGCGGGCGGTGCGGGGCCGGCGACGCTGATCTTCCTGGGCGATCTGGTCGACCGCGGCCCCGACTCCGCGGGCGTCCTGTCGCGCCTGATCGAATTGGCGCGATCGCGGCCCGGCACGCGCTTTCTCAAGGGCAATCACGAGGAGGTATTCCTGCGCGCACTGTCCGCCGACCGCGAGGCGTTGCGCCTGTTCTGCCGCGTCGGCGGACGCGAGACGGTGCTCAGCTACGGCATCGATGCCGAAGGCTACGAGCGGATGGATTATGCCGAATTGCACGAGCGCATGGCCGCGATCGTTCCCGCCGAGCACCGCACCTTCATGGACGCGTTCGAGGATGTCATCGTCGCGGGCGACTATGCCTTCGTCCACGCCGGGATCCGGCCGGAGGTGCCGCTGGACGCGCAGCGTGGGGCGGACCTGCGCTGGATCCGCAACTCCTTCCTCGATTATCGTCGTGCGCATCCCAAGATCATCGTCCACGGCCACACCATCACCGACGACGTCGATCGCCGCCCGAACCGCATCGGCGTCGACACCGGCGCCTATGCCAGCGGCCGGCTGAGCGCGATCGGGCTGGAGGGGGCCGACGTCTGGGTGCTGCAAACCTGATGCGGTGTGGCGGCGACGCCACAATCGGGCGGAACCAATAGCGTCCCGAACATTTAGCATATTGCTTTCCGGGAGTGTCAGGTTATGGCACAAGCTCGAACGCAAAGGGAGTTTCACATGCGTCTGGCCAAGTACATGCTCGCCGCCGCCGCCGCCACCATGGCGGTTGCCCCGGCGATGGCTGCCCCCGCCAATCCGGCGGCCAGCCTCTCCGTCGCCAAGTCGGCTCGCGCCGGCACGGCTTCGGCGAAGAAGAACGAGCTCGCCGGTGGCGGCGTTCTGGTCGCGATCCTGGCGGCGGCGGCGGTTGTCGCCGGCATCGTCGTGGTTGCGGACGAGGATTCGAGCGCCAGCAACTAAGCTGGTCGCTTCCCTGACGGGAGAAATAGCGGCCTTCGGGCCGCTATTTTTTTGCCCGCACGATCGCGGTGTTCGCCATGGCTGCCGGCATACCGCGATCTCGCGGGGCGTATGCTCCGCCCGGCACATGGTCCCGGATCGCGCGCTCCGCGAAATCGCCCGTCGGCGTGTGCGCGGTGCAGGGGATGCCCGAAAAGCCGGGCATGACGAGGAGGCCGCTCTTCCACGGCAACATGGCGCACGCCACCCGACGCGTCCGCCCCCGAACGATCGTCCGATGCGCTTGGCGACGGCCCGCGCCGTCCCGACCGCGGCTTGACGCGCGATACGCTGCCGTCGGGCTACCGCCCGATCAGCCGCGCGGCGATACGATCGGCCACCTCCGCCGTGGGATCGCCCGTGGCCTGCGCCTCGTCCCACACCTGCTCCAACTGCCCGGGGATCTGCGCGATGCGCGCCATCACCTCCGCCTCGTCGCCGTGGCCGAGATATTCGAGCCCCACGTTGATGATCCCGCCCGCGTTGATGACATAATCGGGCGCATAGACCACCCCCGCCTCGTGCAGGCGACGGCCGTCCGCCTTCGTCGCCAGCTGGTTGTTCGCCCCGCCCGCGACGATCCGGGCCTTCAGCGCGGCGATCGACGTCTCGGTCAGGATCGCGCCGAGCGCATTGGGGCTGACGATATCGACGTGCAGCGACAGGATCTCCTGCGGCGAGGCGGTGGTCGCCCCCAGTTCCGCCGCCAGCGCCGCGGCGCGCGCGGTGTCCACGTCCGCCAGCGTCAGCACCGCGCCGTCCTTCGCCAGCAGCCGCGCCAGACCGCCGCCGACCGAGCCGGTGCCCTGGATCGCGACGCGGACGCCGCGCATGTCGTCGGTGCCCAGTCCGCGCTTCGCCGCTGCCTTGACGCCCAGATACACGCCGTACGCGGTATACGGCCCGGGATCGCCGCCCGCCGCGCCCTGCGCCACCGGCAGGCCGGACACGTAGCGCGTCTGGCCGGCGATCACCTTCATCCGCGCCTCGGACATGCCGACGTCCTCGGCGGTGACGTAGCGACCGCCAAGCGATTCGACCGCCTTGCCGAACGCCACCAGTTGCCCCTCGCTGATCGTCTCGCCGGGACGCGGCGCCAGCACGACGCCCTTGCCGCCGCCCAGCGCCAGCCCCGCCATCGCATTCTTGTAGCTCATGCCGCGCGACAGCCGCAGCGCATCGGTCACCGCGCGTGCATCGTCGGCATAATGCCAGAAGCGCACGCCGCCCGCCGCCGGCCCCAGCGCGGTCGAATGGACCGCGATCACCGCCTTCAGCCCCGATGCCGGATCGCTGAACAGGTGCACGCCCTCATGAGCGTCGAAATCGGTATAATCCCAGATCGATGTCACCGGCCACTCCATCACGCGCGAAATGATATGTCGTGCGCACGCAATATTCTTTGCAGGCCGGAAATACCAGCCCCATTGCCGATGGTGATGGGGAGATGGGGCGATCGACGGGACTTGAACCCGCGACCCTCGGTACCACAAACCGATGCTCTAACCAACTGAGCTACGATCGCCGCGAAGGCCGTGCCCCTAGCGGTGACCGGGGCAGGACGTCAAGCGGATTGGCACCTCTACGCCCGGCACGAACGAATGTCCGGCGCGCCTAGAACCGCCCCTCCACCGCCAGCGTCCTCGCCGCGCCGTTGGCGACGAAGCCGCCGGCGTCGAGCCGTCCGGCGATCAACGGATCGGTCGGG
The DNA here is from genome assembly GCF_036946125.1 of Sphingomonas adhaesiva. Taxonomy (NCBI): domain Bacteria; kingdom Pseudomonadati; phylum Pseudomonadota; class Alphaproteobacteria; order Sphingomonadales; family Sphingomonadaceae; genus Sphingomonas; species Sphingomonas adhaesiva. The sequence goes on along the minus strand of NZ_JAQIJT010000002.1, from coordinate 695,504 downwards.
ACCAGCGTCAGCTCCGCACGATACCGTCCATCGGGCCACAGCCGCAGCGCCGCCCCCTCCCCCGCGCCGTTGGACAGCGGCAGCAACAGCGCGCCGACATCGCACCGCGCGGCGCCGCTCAGCGCACCCGGCAACGGTTGCCCCTGCCAGCTGCCCGACAGGCTGGCGCGAACGCGTCCCTCCGCCCCCTCGCACGCGCCATCGACGAACCGCACGCTGACATCGTCGAGGTCGAGCGCGGTGACCGGCAGCGGCGCAAAGGCGCTTCCCGGTGACAGCGGGCCGGTGGCGTTCAGGATCGCCGCCCGGCGGCGCCCGATCTCCACCACCCCCGACAGGCCGTCACCCGGCGCGGACAGCGCGATACGCGCGCGCCCGATCAGCAGCGCCAACGGCGACACCCCGGCCCTCAGGTCGCCCAGCGCGATGTCGCCGAAACGCGCCTCCACCAGCCGCCCGGACCACAGGCTGCCGCGGACCTCGCGCGCGGAGAAGCCCTGCGCGTCGAGCCCGGCCCAGCCCAGCGCCAGCCGCATCGGCAGGAGCGCGACCACCGCGATCGCGAACATCGCCAGGAACATCGCGCGGCGGCCGGTGGCGAGGCGGATGCGCATCATGCGCCCCGCGCCGTCAGCGTCATCTGCGCGGAGACCGCCGTCCCGCCCGCACCGCTGACGGTCAGCGAATCGACCAATACCCCCTCGCCCTCCAGCGCGGCGATCCACTGCGTCAGCGCGCCGGCACGGACGGTCGCGATCGACACGCGCACGCGCTCAGGCGATTCGGCATCCAGCCCGGCCAGCGTCAGCCCCGCCGACTCGGCACGCGCGCGCACCACGTCGACCAGCGCGCCGTTGGGCGTGGGCAATTGGCGTCGCTGGATCGCCTTCACCTGCGACAGCGCCGCCTCCGCCTCGCCCAGCCTGACGACCGCCTGGGTATAACGTTCACGCGAGTCGGACAGCCCGCCGCGGACCGGACGGATGACGCCCGCCCACAGCACCGTCACCACCGCCAGCGCGACCATCACCAGGATCAGCCGCCGCTCGCGCAGCGACCGCGCGTCGAACCAGGCGCGCAGGGGCGCGATCACGGCCGCACCGTCATGTCGCCGGCCAGCCGGCCGTTGATCTGCTGGAACACGCTGGCGTCGACACGGAACCCCGCCGCCTCCAGCCGCCCCTTCACCGCATTGGCCTGCACCTCGCCCGGCAGCAGCAGCGACACCTTGAGCGATCCGTCGGGCTCGAACCGCAACGCCGTCACCTCACCCTCCGGCACCGCCTCGACCGCCTGATAGACGGCGGCGGCGGTGCGCGTGAACCCCTGCCCCGGCCCGCGCAGCCGCGCCAGCCGGTCCGCCAGCAGCCGCGCCGGGTCGCCGCCCTTCGGCGCGCCGCGCGGCAGCCCCTGGCGCGCGATCACGTCGGCGCGCGCCTCGATCGCATCCGCGCCGAAGGAATAGCGCATCACCCGCACCACATCGATCGCGAGCGTCGCCAGCAGGATCAGCCCGGCGAGCACCGCCAGCCGCCGTACCAGCGCCCAGTCGATCGCGCGCCGCCGTCTGCGCGCGAACGGTCCCTGCCGCAGGTCGACCACCGGCGCCGCCGCCGCCGCGATCGCCGCGGCCTGCACCACGCTGCGCTCCAGCGACACCGGCGCCTCGCCCGCGGTGACCAGATCGGTCAGGCGCGCCTCGTCCGCCCAGCCGGTGGTGCGCCCGCGCGCGACGCTCTGCCCCGCCAGATCGGCGCGGACATAGCCTTCCTCGGGCACCGGCAGCAGCAGCGGCGCGGGGACGACCGCGGCGGGATCGATCCCGCGCTCGGCCAGCGCCGCCAGCCACGCCGCCATCCGCGCCGGTGCCACGACCGCGATGGCCCGCTCGCCATCGCGTTCCTCGCCCACCGCGACATGCAGGTCGTGCGCGGGCTCGGCGGTCGCATCGCTCACCACGATCCGTGCCGCGGCACTCGCCTGAGCGGTGGAGCGGGCGGGCAGCGCGGCCCAGTGCAGCGTCACCGCATCGGCGGGCGCGACCGCGATCACCGCGCGATCCGCCTCGGCCACGGGCGCTCCCTCGCCCTCGTCCGCGACGCGTTCGCCCTCGATCCGCCACCAGCGCCAGGGCAGCGAATCGTCGGGCGGCAGGAAAAGGACCGTGGCGGCTGTCATGGCGCATCCCCCCATTGCCGCGACACGACGCGGACGGGAAGACTCCTCGCGTCGATCAATGCCTGTTCGTGCAATTCGGCGTCGCCGCTGGTCACATCCACCGCCAATGCGAACCAGCGCGACGTCACCCCGGTCTGTGCGCGCGCATCCATCGCGGGCGTCCCGCCGCCCGCCAGCGACAGCTGGTTCCAGAACGGATCGACGCTGCCATAACCGCCGGGCGGGCGGCGGCGGATCAGCGCCTCCGCCTGCGCCGTCCCCGCCGCATCGGGCAGCAGCATCGCGAGCAACACCGCCTGTTCGGGCAGCAGCGTGTTGATATTGATGACGGAGCGGTCCGCGGTCGGCAGCGTGCAGACCCATGGCCGTATCGCGCGATACGCCTCCGCGGTGACGCCGCGCACCGCGCGCAATTCGCTGGGGTCGGCCATCGCGGTGCCGGCGGTGCGATACCCGCGATAGCTCTCGTCCTCCGCCCCGCCGGGCAGCGCGACGTCGTCGCTGTCGATCCAGTCCGCGGTGGCCGCAGCGATATTCTCAGCGCCCGGTACGCGCAGCAACCGCAGCAGTCGCGCGAACTGCGCCACCGCCAGCGGGTTGGCGATCGACGTCCCGTCCGGGTTGCGCGCGACCAGCGCGTTGAGGTTCAGGCAATTGCCGCCGTCGACCACGCGCGCCACCGCGGTGCCTCCGGGGATCGGCAGCCCGAACGGCCGTCCGCTCCATCCACCGTCCAGCGTCACGCGGTCCGTCGCCTGGCGCAGCAGCGCGGTCACGCGCGTCGTCGCCAGCGTCTCCGCGGCATAGGCATAGCCGCGTGCGCCATCCAGCGCGACCGCATTCGCCGTCAGCCGCGTGGACAGCCGCAGCCGCTCCAGCGCGGTCGCCGCCATCACCGCGATGACCGCGACGAGCAGCAGGACGGTCAGCAACGCGGCCCCGCGCTCACGATCAGGCGGGCGCATTCGTCGGTCCCGCGGTCGGTGCGGCGGTGGGGATCGCGCGCAGGCGCACCGCGCCGGTACCGACCAGGAACAGCAGACGCAGCGTGGTGCCGTCCGCGCGCGTCACGACCATCTCCGCGGCCTGCGGCAGCGCGGCGCGCGGGTTGCCATTCCACGTATCGCTCCACGCACCCGCGAAGCGGAAGCGCCAGCGCACCCCCCGTACGCGCTCCAGCAGCACCGCGGGCGGCAATGACGGCGCCCCGTCGAGCGCGGGATAGGCCACCCGCTCCAGCGCCCCGGCGTTCAGGCGATACTCCACCTTCTGCAATGTCGCGCGCGGGGCCGCATCGGGGTTGCTCCAGCCGGCGCGCACCAGCCGCAGCATCGGCGTCGCCATCGCATCGCCGCTGAACGCGGGCAGACGGACGCCGCGCACGTCGCGCGTCGGCCGGTCCTGCGCCTGCGCCAGATCGGCGGTCAGGATCGACGACAGCCGGTTGAGCGCGCCGGTATCGTCCAGCGCCACCGCGGTCGCCCCCTGCGCCTTGACGCTGAACGACAGCAGCGCCACCCCGGCCGCCGCGATCATGCCGAAGATCATCAGCGCGATCATGACCTCGACGAGGGTGAAGCCGTTGGCGCGCCTCACGATGCGGTCGCCAGCGTCGGGTCGGCGGGCGGTCGAACCATCGTCATCCGCCCCAGCACCGCGCCGTCCGCCCCCGCAACCGCGACATCGATACGCATCACATCGCCGTCGCCGATCGCGCTCACGTTGCGCGTCCACGTCCAGGCGCGCCCGCCGTTCTGCTCCACCCCCGTGGCGCGTCCGCGCAGCGGCGGCTGCGCCTCGGTCACCGCCTCGATCGCGACGTTGCGCGCGACCGTCTGTGCCAGCAGCGTGGCGGACAATATGCCGGTGGAGCGGATCGTCTGCCCCTCCAGCCGGATCAGCGCCAGCGCCGCGAGGCTGAATACCGCCAGCGCCACCATGATCTCGATCAGCGTGAAGCCGTTGCTGTGGCGGCGCCTGGGGGCGGAGCGCACCATCCCGTCACCCCGCGACACGGACGCTTCCATCCGCAGCGATCTCCACGTCGGCGCGCGCGCCCTCGCGGCGTAGCGTCACCGTGATCGGCCGGTCGGCCAGCCCGGTGGCGTCGAACGTCACCCGTTCGCGGACCAGTCCGTTGCCGGCGGAGGTACCGTTGCCCCAGCGCTCGACCCTCAACCCGCCCTCCACGATCGGTGCCCATTGCCCGCCGCGCCACCGTTCGAAGCCATAGCCGGTCGGGGTGATCCACAGGCTGACCGGGCGCGCCTCGATGATCGCGCTGTCGTGCGCAGCGCGGGTGCGCGCGGCGAAGCGTGTCGCCTCGTCCATCAATCGCCCGCGCGAATCCGGCATCGCCAGCACCGCCGCCGCTGAGGCGAGCCCGATGACGGTGATGACCACCATCAGTTCGATGAGGGTGAAGCCCGCCTCCTTCCCGTCGCCCCGGCCTCGAGCCGGGGTCCCGCTTCTTTCGCACGACGGCGCGGAAGCGGGACCCCGGATCAGGTCCGGGGTGACGGTCGTCACTGCCACGACCCGATATCGGCATCGATCCCGTCGCCGCCGTCCTTGCCGTCCGCGCCCAGCGTCCAGACGTCGGCCTGCCCGTGCTGCCCCGGCGAGGCGTAGAGATAGTCGCGCCCCCACGGATCCTTGGGCAGCCGCTTGACGTAGCCGCCCGCCTGGTAGCGCGCCGCGTCGGCGCCCGCAGGCGGGGAGACCAGCGCCGCCAGCCCCTGCTGCGTCGTCGGATAGGTGCCCATCTGCAGCCGGTAGAGCTCCAGCCCCTGCTCGATCGTCGCAATGTCGGCCTTCGCCTTCTGCACCCGCGCGGTGTCGCCCGACGGCAGCACGTTGAGCGCGACGATCGTCGCCAACAGGCCGATGATGACGATCACCACCATCAGCTCGACCAGGGTGAAGCCGTTGCGCTTCTTCCGCCTTTTCGTCTCGGTCCGCATAGAAACCCTCACTGGCCTGCCCCTATTGCCCTGCCAACGTGTTGAGCTGGAGGATGGGAAGCAGGATGGATAGCACGATCGTCGCCACGATGGCGCCCATCACCACGATGATGAACGGCTCCAGCAGCGACAGCGCGGTGGCGGTGAAGCGGTCGAACTCGCGCTCCAGATAGTCGGCGGCACGCTCCAGCATCTCGTCCAGCCGCCCCGCCGCCTCGCCGCTGGCGGCCAGATAGACCAGCAGCGGCGGGAACACGCCCGCGCGCCGCATCGCGGACGACAGGCTGCCGCCGCCGCGGATCGATTCGGTGATCTCGTCGGATGCGAGCTTCAGACGACGGTTGTGGATCGTGCTGCCGGTCAGCGTCAGCCCCTCCAGCAGCGGCAGGCGGCTGGCGACCATCGTCGACAGCGTGCGCGCCATCCGCGCCGCATGCAGGTCGCGCAGCAGCCGCCCCAGCAAGGGCACGCGCAACAGCCAGGTATCGAACGCGAGCCGCACCGGCGGCTGGCGCAGCGCCGCCCACGCGGCGAACCCGGTGCCCGCGATCACCAGCAGGATCAGCCACCACCAGCTGACCAGCAGGTCCGACAGCCCGATCACCAACCGCGTGAGCAATGGCAATTCCTGCCCCACGGTATCGAACTGCTCGACCACCTGCGGCACCACGAACGCCATCAGCGCGATCACCACGCCCATCGCCACCGTCGCCAGCACCGCTGGATAGGCCATCGCGGTCAACAGCTTGCCGCGGATTTCCGCCTGCCGCTCCAGCAGCGTCGACAGCCGCTCCATGATCTCCGGCAACGAGCCCGAGCTCTCGCCCGCGGCTACCATCGCGCGGTAGAGCGGCGGGAAGCTCTTCGCCTCGCGCGCCATCGCGTCCGCCAGTCGCCGCCCCTCGACCACCCCGGCATGGACGGTCTGGACGATCGCGCGCACCCCCTCCTGCTCGGTCTGGCGGGTGATCGTGCGCAGGCTCTCCTCCAGCGGCGACACGCGGTTGAGCGTCGCGAGCTGGCGCGTGAAGAGCGTCAGCTGCTTCCCCGACATCCGGGTGCGCGCGATATCCAGCCCGAACAACGGCCGCCCGCGCGCGGCAGGGGCCGCACCGGGCTCGATCCGCACGACATACAGCCGCCGCCGGTCGAGCGCCGCGCGCGCCGCCTCGACGGTGGCCGCGGCGACATGCCCGCGCGTCTCCTGCCCGCGCGTGTCGATCGCGAGATAGTCGAAGTCAGGCATGTGACGCCCCCCTCCCTGCAAGGGAGGGGCTGGGGGTGGGTCGCGTGCTCGCGATGCGGCCTCCCGCTGGTGAGCGGGTCCGTATCACCCGGCCTCTACCCACCCCCGGCCCCTCCCTTGCAGGGAGGGGGGCAGGTCGTGCCTCACCCATCCCCCATCACCTCCTGCGCGACGTCCGCATTCTCGCTGCGGCTCACCCGCACCGCTTCCTCGGCGGTGGTCACGCCCGCCTCGACCAGCCGCCGCGCGGCGGTGGCCAGGGTGTCGTTGTTGGCGAAGGTGTGACGCGCGATGGCATCTTCGTCGCCGCCCTCGTTGATGAGGCGGCGGACGGTCGCGTCGACGCGGACCGCCTCGTACACGCCGATCCGGCCGCGGAAGCCGGTCCGGTTGCACTGCTCGCACCCGACCGCCTCGTGCACGGTCGCGTTCGGATCGATGCCGAGCAGCGGCGCGACCGTCGCGGATGCTGCCACCGGACGTGCGCAATGTTGGCACAAACGTCGCACCAGCCGCTGCGCGATGACGCCCCGCAGCGTGCTGGCGAGCAGGAACGGCTCCACCTTCATATCGCGCATCCGCGTGATCGCACCGACCGCGTCGTTGGTGTGGACCGTCGACAGCACCAGATGCCCGGTCAGCGACGCCTGCACCGCGATCTCCGCGGTTTCGCGGTCGCGGATCTCGCCGATCATCACCACGTCGGGGTCCTGCCGCAGGATCGCGCGCAGCCCGGCGGCGAAGGTCAGCCCGACCTTCGGATTGACCTGCGTCTGCCCCACGCCCTCGACCGCATATTCGACCGGGTCCTCGACCGTCAGGATGTTGCGGCTGCCGTCGTTCAGCAGCCGCAGCGCGGCATAGAGCGTCGTCGTCTTGCCGCTGCCGGTCGGCCCCGTCACCAAAACGATGCCGTTGGGCTCCGCGATCGCCTCGCGCAGCAGCGCGTACATCGCCGGCGACATGCCCAGCGCGTCGAGGTCGATGCCCGCATTCTCCTTGTCGAGGATACGCAGCACCACCCGCTCGCCCGCACGGCTGGGCAAGGTGGACACGCGCACGTCGAGCAATTTGCCCCCCAGCGTCAGCCCCATGCGCCCGTCCTGCGGCACGCGCCGCTCGGCGATGTCCAGCCTGGCCATCACCTTGATGCGGCTGACCACGACGGGCGCGACATGCGGCGGCATCCGCAGCGTCTCGCGCAGGACGCCGTCGATCCGCATCCGCACGACGAGGCCCGTCTCATAAGGCTCGATATGGATGTCCGACACGCCGTTGCGCGCCGCATCCGCGATGACGCCGTTGATGAGGCGGATCGCAGGCGCGTCGTCGGCGGTGTCGAGCAGGTCCTCCGCGGTCGGCAGCCCCTCCGCCAGCAGGTCCAGCTCATCCCCCATCCCGACCGCGGCGGCGGCGGTCGCCTGCCCGTCCATCGCATAATGGTCGCTCAGCAGCCGGTCGAATGCGGGCGGCTCCACCACCGCCACATCGAACGCGCGCCCCAGCACGCGGCGCACCTCGATCAGCGCGCGCGGATCGCTCCCCTCGCGCAGCGCGACGCGCAGGTCGGATCCGGCGCCGTCCAGCACCACGCCGAACTTGCGCGCGAAGGCATAGGGCAGCTGCACCGGCGGCACGACAATGGGAATTGCCGCGGTCGGCCCAGACGTCGCTTCCTGCGCCGCCTCCACGTCCGCGCCGGTGCGCACGATCATTTCCGCTTCCCCGGGATCGTCACGACCGAGTTGCGATAGACCGGCACGCCGATGCGCAGATCCTCGATGCTGCCGGGCTGACCCGCCGGGGGCAGCGGCGGGGTGGTACCCATGTAATCGCGCACCAGCGTGTCGATCGAGGGCTCGCCGAGCGGGTCCTGCTGCCCCTGCTGGAGGCGGAGGTAGCCATAGCGCTGCTCGGTCACGCGGCGATTGTCGGCGGCGCTGCGGATCACGGTCGGGCGGATGAAGATCATCAGGTTGGTCTTCGCCCGGCTCTTCGCGCGGCTCCGGAACAGGTTGCCCAGCACCGGGATGTCGCCCAGCAGCGGGATCTTCTCGATCGTGCGGCGCTCCTCGTCGCTCAGCAGCCCGCCGATCACCCCGATCGCGCCGTCGTCGACGGTCAGCACCGTCTCCACCTCGCGCTTGTTGAGGATCAGGTCGGAATTGTCGTTCGACACCGGCCCCGCGATCGAGCTGACCTCCAGATGCAGGTTCAGCTTGATCGTGCCGGAGGAATTGACCTGCGGCCGCACGTCCAGCCCGATGCCGACATTCTGCCGCTGCGTCGTGCGGAAGGCGTTGTCGAAATTGCCCGACAGCGCCTCGCCGGTGGTGATCGGGATCTCCTGACCGACCAGCGTGTGCGCTTCCTGGTTGTCGATCGTCATGATCTGCGGGACCTGCAGCAGGTTGGACTGCGTATCGCTCTTCACCGCATTGATGATCGCGCCGAACACGGTCTGGCCGATCTGCCCGCCGAAGCCGCCGAACCCGCCGGTCGAGCCGATGATCGAATTTATCGCCGATTGCGTCAGCGTGTTCGACGCCGAATTGTTGGTCGTCGTCTCCGTCCGGGTCCCGTCCGCCGCGGTCACCACGGTGCGCGTGCTGCCCAGGCTCTGCGCCCCGATCGCGCCCGCGATCTGGAGGATGTTGGGCGCGGAATTGCTGAACGTCGACGCCGCGAACGCGCCGCCGTCCAGATTGCCCAGGATGAACTGCGCGCCCAGCCGGTTGACTGTGCTGTCGGACACCTCCGCGACGATCGCCTCCACCAGCACCTGCTGGCGGCGCTGGTCGAGCTGGCGGATCACGTCCGACAACTGGCGCTGCACGTCGCCGGGCGCGGCGATGACGATCGCGTTGGCGCCGGCATAGCGGGTGACGACCGCGGCGGTGCGCCCGCCCTGCCCGGTGATCGCGGCCTGCTGCGGCTGGCTGCCCTGCTGCACCGGCGCGCTGGCGGCCGGCGCGCGCGTGATCGGCTGCGGCGTGGCCCCCGTGCCGGTCGCGCCGGTGCTGGACGTCAGCCCGGTGCGCGTCAGCCCCTGCTCCTGCACCGCATCGGGCGCCTGCCCCACCAGCTGTTGCAGCACCGGCAGCAGCTGGTTGGCGTCGGCATTCTCCAGGAACACGACCTTGATCTCGGTCGCGTTGCGCGCGCTCTGGTCCAGATCGCGCGCGACCGCGGCGAGGCGCGCGACCGTCTGCGGATCGCCGCGCAGCGCGACCGCATTGCTGCTCTCGATCGCCACCGCGGAGACGCCGCCCGTGCCCCCGGCCGCGCCCGCGCCGGCATTGCCGCCGATCAGCCCTTGCAGCGCGGTCGCCACCTCCTGCGCGCGCGCGTTCTTCAGCGCGATGATGCGGGTGGCGGCGGTATCCGCGTCGATCCGCCGGATCACCTCGCGAACGCGGCGGACGTTGTCGGCGAAGTCGACCACCACCAGGCTGTTTCCGCCGCGATTGGCGGTGACGGACCCTTGCGCGCTCACCAGCGGGCGGACGGTGTCGAGCGCCTGGGCCGCGTCGATCGAGCGCAGCCGCACGATCTCCGTCACCAGCTGGTTGCGCGCCGCCCCCGCCACCCCGACGCGGCCGGGCTGCTGCGCGGCATTGTCGATCGGCTGGACGCGGAACGCGCCGTTGGCGGTCGGCACCGCGACCAGCGCATTGGCGCGCAGCGTGGAGAGGAACACCTCCAGATATTCGGAGCGCGACAGCGGGCGGTCGGTGACGACGGTTACCTTCCCCTGGACGCGATTGTCGATGATGAAGGTGCGCCCCGTCACCTTCGCCGCATCGGCGATGAAGGCGCGGATATCGGCGTCGCGCACGTTGAGCGTGGTCTGCGCCGCGACGGGAGCCGCCGCAGCCCCGAACAACGCCGGGACGAGAAGAATGGCGGGGGTCAGCGAGCGCATCATTGTTGTACCGGAATGGTCAGCGGGAGCGGACGGCCGTCGCGCTCCACGGTCAGGGACAGGGTGCCGCCGCTCGCGGCCTGGCGCGTCAGCTGTTCCAGGTCGCCGGGGCCGTTGATCGGGCGGCCGCCGACCTGCGTCACGACATCGCCGTCGCGCAGGCCGGCGGCGCGAAACGCCTCGCCGCCCTGTCCGCGCACGGTCAGGCCGCTGATCCGGCCGCCCTCGATCCGCGGGATGGCGTTGATGTCGCCGCGCAGTTCGTCGAGCGGCAGCGTGCGCCCGGCGAGCGCGGGGGCATTGGCGGGCGGCGGACCGCCGGGTGCCGGCGGCGGCGGTGCCGCGCTTCCGCCGCCGCCCTGGGATGGGTCGAGGAACAGCTCCTCGCTCGCGCCGCCGCGGTCGAGCGTCACATGGTCGAAGGCGACCGCCTTCAGCGTGACGCCCGGCGCCACTTCCTCGCCCACGGCGATGCTGCGCTGGACGCCGTCGGGCCCGGCGATGATCGCCCCGCCCTTCGCCTGCGCGCTATCCATGCGGGTGCCGAACAGCGTCAGCTGTAGCGCAGCAACGCCGGCCGTCCCCGGCGCCTGCGCCGCAGCGCCCCGGTAGAAGGGATCGAAGGCGGAGATCACCGCCGCCGGATCGGCCGGAATCGCCGGCCCCGCGGGAATCCACGCGCCCAGCGGCGATACCGGCGTCACGACGACCCACATCAGCCGCGCGCATTGCACCGCCAGCACGCCCAGCAGCGCCAGTTCGGCCGCGGAATAGACGTTCACGACGGGCAGCCGCCTGAGGATCGCCCGCGCGCGGGCGTCGAACTTCAATCGCATTCGGTCGGCCCAACTCCCCGCCCCAACTCCCGGCCACCGCCCGGCTAGGGTCGCCATGTTACAGCGGCGTTGCGGCCTTGTGTAATATTTCTCCGCTTGGGTGCAGTGGCGGCGCTGTGGCAAGGGCATCGGCATGGCCAGCGATCCCATCGTCACGCGGCTCGCCGCACAGCCCGGCATCCAGCGCGTGCCCAGCCCGAAGCTGACGTTGTTCATCAGGCGTGATTTCCTCGATCCCGACACCTGCGCCGCGCTGGTCGCGCAGATCGACGCGCACCGGCGGCCGTCGACCATCTCGGATTCGAACGGGGACGCCGCCTTCCGCACCAGCGAGACCTGCGACCTCCCCGCCGGCGACGCGGTCGTGGCGCGGGTGGATGCGGCGCTGGCCGACGTCACCGGCCTGGACCCCGCGTACGGCGAGCCGCTCCAGGGGCAGCGCTATGCGGTGGGGCAGGAGTTCAAGGCGCACACCGACTATTTCGAGCCCGATGGCATCGACTACGACCGCTATTGCAGCGTCGCGGGCAACCGCACGTGGACCGCGATGGTCTATCTGAACGTGCCCGACGCAGGCGGCGCGACGCGTTTCAAGGCGGTCGACAAGACGATCCAGCCGGAAACCGGCAAGCTGATATGCTGGAACAACCGCCGTCCCGACGGCTCGCTCAACCCCGCGACGATCCACCACGGCATGAAGGTGCGCGCCGGGACCAAGCACGTCATCACGAAATGGTACCGCGAGCGGCCGTGGGGCTGGTGAGCCTCGTATCTCGTCACTCCGGACGTGATCGAAACCTCTGCGAAGGTCGTGGATCGCTGGACGATTTCGCCGTTCCCCGGCGAAGGCCGGGGTCCAGTTGGCGTGGCTTTTCCGTCCGTTACCACCGTCCCCCACCTGGGCCCCGGCCTTCGCCGGGGAACAAGGAACCGAGTTTCGCAGAGGTTTCGAACAGGTCCGGGGTCCCGCTTTCCACGCTCCGTCGCAGAGGAAGCGGGACCCCGGGTCAGGCCCGAGGTGACGAAGCAGATCAGAACGTGACGCTGGCGCCCAGCGAGAAGATGCGGCCCAGCCGGTAGCGGTTGGTGAACACCTGCCGGTCGGCGAACGTCTGGAACTCGCGATAGCCGGTGCCGGTCAGGTTGCGCGCCTCGGCCTTGATCTCGAACTGGCCGCCGAACGCGCTGACGCCCTGCCGCGCGACGATGTCCAGCCGGACGCCGGGGCGCTCGATCAGGTCGGGCAGGCGGACGCCGCCGCCGCCCGCCACCGGGCCGCGATTGGTGACGCGGTCGCTGGCATAGCTGAACAGGAACGTCAGCTGCGACAGGCGCTCCTTGTCCTCCAGCCCGAGCTGGAGGTTGACCAGATGGTCCGACTGGCCGGTCAGCGCGCCGCCGTTGCGCAGCAGCACGTTCGCCGGCGTCAGCACCAGCTGGTTGCCGCTCAGCGGGCTGGCGATCGCCTCGCTGCCGGCGGTGATCGACGATTGCGTATAGGTGTAGTTGGCGATCGCGACGATCCGGTAGGTCGACAGCGCATCGACGCCGATCGTGTCGAGCGGCACGTACTTCTGGAGCTCGAACTCGCCGCCATACAGCTTGGCGCGCGGCGCATTGGCGAAGCCCGTCTGCAGGATCGAGGCACCGCCGGGGAAGAACGCGACCGCCTCGATCGGATCGTCGATCCGCTTGTAGAAGCCGGACACGCTCACGCGCTGGTCGCGCGCGAAATACCATTCGTAGCGCGCTTCGGCGTTGTACAGCTGCGAGTCCTTCAGGAACGGATTGCCCGAGAACAGGCGGTCGCTCTCGAAATCCTGGTACAGCTGCGGCGCGAGCTCGCGGAATTGCGGGCGCGCGATCGTCTTGGACCCGTGCACGCGCAGCTGCATGTCGCTGGCGAAATTCCACGTCACCGTCAGCGCGGGCAGCCAGTAGTTGTTCTGGATCCGCGTCCCCGCCGCCGCCCCGACCGGGACGACGCGCTCGTCGCCGCTCTCGTAGCGGACGCCCGCGGTCGCGCGCAGGCCATCGGCGATCTCTCCCTCGGCCTGCACATAGGCGCCGTGGACGCGCAGCGACGCATCATAGGCCGCGGTCCCGCTGTCGCTCGACGTGTTCTGAAGGTAGATGCCCTGGTTCTGGATGATGAAGTCGGACAGCAGATAGTCCGGCCGCAGCAACGACACCGCATCGGACAGGGCCGAATTGGACCGCGTCTGATAGCGGAAGGTATAGCGGCTCGAGGTGCGCGTCGTGTCGGTATAGGCATAGCCCGCCGACAGCGCGAGCGGACGATCGAAGGGCACGTTCCAGGTCGCATTGACCTGCCCCGACCACAATTCCTCCTGCAGCGCGCTGAACGCCACCGATGCGCTCTGCAATCCGGTCAGCGTGTTGGTGTAGCGGCCCAGCCCCTCGTTATACTGATAGGTGAAGGCGCGCTCGTACGGGCTGTTGCGCTTGGTGCGCGCATAGGCGCCGCGCGCGTCCAGCGACACGTCGCCGAACTTGAACTCGCCGACCAGCTGGGTGTCGCGCAGCTCGCGCTCGAACCAGTTGGTGTTCTGCACCTTGAACGGGTCGATGCCGTTGGGGAGCGTACCGATGTTGGCGGTCTGCCCGCTCGACAACCGCCCCTGCTTCAGCGTGTCGTGGATGTAGAGGTTGGTCAGGCGGATCTTGTGCTCGTCGAACTCCAGCCCGACGCCCAGCAGGCCGTTGACGACCGCGCGGTGGTCGGTCAGCACGGTCTGGAAATCGCTGAGCAGACCGCCCGAGGGATCGTCGGTCAGCTGCTGGCGCGAGCTGCGCGTGCGCCAGGTGTTCGACAGCCCCGCCGCCGCGATCACGCCCAGCCGCACCGACCCCAGGTCGGTCGAGCTGCCGAAGCTCGCCTCGTAGGAGAAGTTGGCGGGCAGATGACGGTTGCGCTGGAGGACCGTGGTCTGCGCATTGTTCAGGCCGACGACGTCGGCGGTCTGGACCGATCGCCCCGCGGCCCCGGCCGCCAGGACGGCGCCGGGCACCCGCCGGGTGCCGTCGTCGAACCCGGTCCAGTCATAGTCGCCGCCGCGATAGGTATAGCCAAGCTCGCTGGTGGTGACGGTGTCCGCGGCCAGCGATCCGCCGATCTGAAGGAAGGTCTCGTCGGGAACCGCCTTCGTGGTCAGGTTGATGACGCCGCCGCCGAACTCACCCGGATAATTGACCGAATAGCTCTTCTGCACCAGCGACGACGCGACGACGCTGGTCGGAAAGATGTCGAGCGGCACGACGCGGCGCAGCGGCTCGGGGCTCGGCAGCGGCGAACCGTTGAGGAGCGACGACGAGTAGCGATCGCCCAGGCCGCGGACATAGACGAAGCCGTTGCCGACCACCGACAGCCCGGTGACGCGCGACAGGGCGCCGGCGATGTCGCCCTCGCCCGTGCGCGCGATGTCCGCGCTCGACAGGATGTTCACCACCGCGGGCGTGGCGCGCACCGCATTGGGGATGTTGCGGCCGACGACGACGATGTCCCCTTCCAGCGCGCCGCCCGGGGTGGACACCTCCACCTGCTCCTCCGCGGCCTGCGGCTCCGCGGCGGCATCGGGCGCGACGCCGGCCGGCGGCGTGGCCGATGGCGAGGTCGGGGCGGGCGACGCGGTCTGCGCCGCGGCGACGGCCGGCATCAGCATCGTGCTGGCCAGCAGGAGGGAATGGATCGAGAATGTCATGAAGGCCGCGCCTTATCTATGATGTTCGCGGGCGACCGCCGGCCGCCCGCGGGAAGTGGCGACGATCAGTTCGGCAGGCTGGTGCACGCGCTCGAACGGTTGCCGAAGTTCGCCCGGTCCGAGTTGCAGGTCCACCCCTGGTACCAGGTGTCGGTGGAGCCGTTCACCGCGCCGACGTAGCTGGTGCGCACCAGGAACGAGGTGCCCGCGGGGTTGAGCGTCGCGGCGTTGAACGCGGTCGCGGACGTCGCGGCCCCGGCCGGCAGGTACGTGCCCGTCAGCAGGCCCGTACCGCTCTCCAGGTTGTTCGTGCCCGCGGTGAACACCGCGCGCTGCTCCGCCTCGGTGACGGTGATGCTGTTGACCGCCGTTTCCGCGTACGGCTGCGCGCAGCCGAACAGCACCGAGCTGAACACCGGAGGCCCGTTGTCCTCCAGCCCGGCATTCGCCGGACGGATCGTCGACTTGCCCTGCGCATCGACGCCCGCGACGATGTTGAGGCAGGCCCGCGGGCCGGTCACGATGCCGTTGACGAACGTGGCGTCGGCACCGCCGCGCAGGCGGATCGCGGCGTTGGTCGCGGTCGAGGTCTGGACGAAGGTGAAGTTCGCCAGCGTGTAGCGCTGACGCGGCAGCGCATCCTCGTTGCCGTTGGAGTCGATCTCGGTCGAATAGTTGTCGGTCTGGTTGTTGTTCGGCTTCTGGATCGCCAGCACGAACTGGGCGAAGCCCTGCCAGCCCACATCGGTATCCAGGCCGTCGTCGTCCGCGCCGGTCAGCACCAGGTAGCGCAGGTTGGTGCGGCCGCCGAACACCTCGATGCCGTCGTCCGACGAATTGTGGACCTGAACGTGGTCGACCACCGTACCCGAGCCGGTGCCGGCGAGGGTCAGGCCCTGAAGCTCGTTGTTGGGCGAGATGACGGTGCCCGAGTAGCGGATCTGGACATAGCGGATGATACCCG
Source organism: Sphingomonas adhaesiva (assembly GCF_036946125.1). Lineage (NCBI taxonomy): Bacteria > Pseudomonadati > Pseudomonadota > Alphaproteobacteria > Sphingomonadales > Sphingomonadaceae > Sphingomonas > Sphingomonas adhaesiva. The sequence goes on along the minus strand of NZ_JAQIJT010000002.1, from coordinate 679,670 downwards.
AACTGTCGGTCGCGGTCGCACCGCCGTACAGCGCGGTCGTGGTGCCCTCGACCACGTTCTCGCACTGCGCGCTGCCCGGCGTGACGGTCGCGTTGCAGTTGGAGATCGGCGCGCGGCCCGCCATGATGATGCCGCCCCACCGCCCCTGCGTCTCGTCGGTGACGGTGCCGAGCAGATTTTCCTGCGTGGTGAAGATGATCGGCAGCGTCTCCGAACCCTCGGCGTTCAGGCGCGAGCCGCGGTTGACCACCATATAGTCGTTGTCGCCGTTCGTCGTGTTGGCATAGACGATGACGCCCGGCGCGATGCTCAGCGTCGCCGATGCGCCGCCCACGGCCGTGCCGGCCCCGCCGACGTCGACGCCCACGTCGACGCGGCCGTTGATCTCATAGGCGACGCCCGGCAGGCGCGCGAGCGACAGCGTGCCTTCGATCCGGCTCGGCAGGCGGCAGCCGCGGTAGTTGCCGACGACGCCCGCGTCGATCGTGTTGCTCGGGCAGGATGCGGCGGGCACGCCCGACGTGGGGGTCGGCGACGGCGAGGTGGTGGGCGACGGCGTCGGCGTGCCGACGCCCGGCGGGAACGACCCCTCGCCCGGCGACGCGATGTCGTCAGCGCCGCCGCACGATGCGAGGAACAGGCAGGCGGTGGTCGCGAGCAGGGTGCGACGGCGCGTGAAGCTGAGCATGAAACACTCCCTAATGATGGCGGGTCCGTCCCCCGGAACCCGGACGCGGCACCGGGCTGCTGCCCATCCGCTTTCGTCCTGGGAGCGCCGCTAGGCGCGTTGCGTGACACGCAAATGCAGGTTTGGAGACAGCCGCATGACTCATCCATGTCGGTTGCGTGACAATGTCCCGGCGCCGGACGCTCGGCTTCGGGCGGAGAAACGATCCCTTTCGCGCCCGGCGCTTGATCCGCGCGCGCGCGCGGGCCACATCGCAGCGATGCTGATCGAAACCGAAGCCACCCCGAACCCCGCCACGCTGAAGTTCCTGCCGGGTCGCACCGTCATGGACGCGGGGACCCGCGACTTCGCCACGCCGGAGGAAGCGGAGGCCAGCCCGCTGGCCGAGGCGCTGTTCGGGCTGGGCGATGTCACCGGCGTGTTCTTCGGGCGCGACTTCGTCTCGGTCACGGTGGCGCCCGGCGTCGACTGGCGCGAGGCCAAGCCCGACGTGCTCGCGATCCTGATGGATCACTTCACCGCGCAGATGCCGCTGTTCCGCGCGCCCTCCGCCGGCTTCTCGGTCCCGCCCGAGGAGGAGGCGTTCGCCGACGATCCCGCCGATGCGGATATCGTCGCGCAGATCCGCGACCTGATCGAGACGCGCGTGCGCCCCGCGGTCGCCAACGACGGCGGCGACATCGTCTATCGCGGCTTCGACAAGGGCCGCGTCTATCTGCGCATGCAGGGGGCGTGCGCCGGCTGCCCCTCGTCCAGCGCGACGCTGAAGAACGGCATCGAGCAGCTGCTGCGCCACTATGTCCCCGAGGTTACCGAGGTGCGCGCGGTCTGACGCGCGCGCGCTCCGTCTTGCCTTCCCTCCCTTTCGCTACCGGGTGAACCATGTCCCACATCCTCGACGATGCCGCGCTCGACCAGCTGTTCCGCACCGCGCGCAGCTACAACGGCTATCGTGACCAGCCGGTGGGCGAGGATACGCTGCGCGCCATCTGGGACCTCATGAAGATGGGGCCGACCTCCGCCAATCAGCTGCCCGCGCGGCTGGTCTGGTGCGTGTCGGACGAGGCCAAGGCCAAGGTGGCGGATGCCTGCTCCGCGGCGAACAAGCCCAAGGTGCTGAACGCGCCGGTCACGGTCGTGCTGGGCATGGACATCGATTTCCACGAGCATCTGCCCGAGCTGTTCCCGCACACCGATGCGAAGGCGTGGTTCGACGGCAACCGCGCGCTGCGGGAGGCATCGGCGTTCCGCAATTCCTCGCTCCAGGGCGGCTATTTCATCATGGCGGCGCGCGCGCTGGGGCTCGATACCGGGCCGATGTCGGGGTTCGACGCGGGGGCGGTGGACAACGCGTTCTTCGCCGACACGCCGTCGGTGAAGACCAACTTCATCTCCACGCTCGGCTACGGCGACCCGTCGACCATCTTCGACCGCAGCCCGCGCCCGGCGTTCGAGAAGTTCAACCGTATCGTTTGATGCCGTTTTCCGCGCTCGACACCTTCGTCACCCCGGGCTTGACCCGGGGTCCCGCTTTCCTCCGGCGGTCGTGAAACAGCGGGACCCCGGCTCAAGGCCGGGGTGACGGCGGATCGACGTGGTCTTGCATCTCAACCTCTCCCACGCGACAGCCGAACGCATCTCATGTCCACCCGCACCCTCGTCATCGACACCGCCACCGCCGCCTGCTCCGTCGCGCTCTTCGATGGAGCGACCCTGATCGATGCGCGTCACGACGTCGTCGGACGCGGCCATGCCGAACGGCTGGTGCCGATGATCGCGGATCTGGCGGGCGGCGGGCGTGCCTCGCGCATCCTGGTGGATGTCGGCCCCGGCAGCTTCACCGGGATCCGCGTCGGTATCGCCGCCGCGCGCGGTCTGGCGCTGGGTTGGGGCGCGAGGCTGTCGGGCTATGGCACGCTGGCGATCATCGCCGCCGCGGCGCTGGACGGCGGCCCGCTTGCGGTCGTGACCGAAGGCGGGCACGGTGAGGTCTTCATGCAGGCCTTCGACGCTCCGTTCGCCGCCCTCGACGCGCCGCGCTCGCTGACGCCGCAGGCCGCGCTCGCCGCGCTGGACGGACGTCGCGCGGTCGGCACGGGCACGCGCTGGCTCGCCGCGCTCGACGATCGTGTTCCCCGCGACGACACCCTGCCCGATGCGCGCCACGCGATGCTGTTGCCGGCAATCGAGCGCGCGCTGCCCGCCGCCCCCTTCTACGGTCGCGCGCCCGACGCGAAGCCGCCCGCGCCCCGCGCCGCATGACGACGCGCGTGATCGAGCTGTCGCACGGCGGCGCCGCCGATGCCGAGGCCGTCGAGCGGATCATGGCCCGCGCGTTCGACCCGCGCTTCGGCGAGGCGTGGACGCGCAGCCAGTGCGTCGGCATCCTGGCGATGCCCGGCGTCTGGCTGACGCTGGCGCATGTCGATGGCGCGCTGGCGGGCTTCGCGCTGTCGCGCGCGATCATGGACGAGGCGGAACTGCTGCTGATCGCGGTCGACCCGTCGCGCCGCCGCAGCGGAATCGGCGGCGCCCTGCTGCGCAGCGTGATCGCGGAGTGCGAGGGGCGCGGCGTGCGCCGTCTCCACCTGGAGGTGCGCGCCAACAACCCCGCGATCGCGCTCTATGTCGCGCACGGCTTCGCGCCGGTCGGCACGCGGCGCGACTATTATCGCAGCCGCAGCGGCGAGACGTTCGACGCCTGCACCTACGCCCGCGCGCTGGACTGACGCGATTTCGGCCTGTTGCGAGTCGGTAGCGCTTTTCGCAACAAGGGGTTCGCACTATCTACCCGTTCATGGCTCGCAAGATCGATCTCGAAGCATTGTGCCACGAAAAGGGGCTCCGCATCACCGAACAGCGCCGCGTCATCGCGCGCGTCCTGTCCGAGGCGGAGGATCATCCCGACGTGGAGAAGGTCTATGCCCGTTCCTCGGCGATCGATCCGGGCATTTCCATCGCCACGGTCTATCGCACGGTGCGTCTGTTCGAGGAGGCCGGCATCCTCGACCGCCACGATTTCGGCGACGGGCGCGCGCGCTACGAACCGTCGCCGGAGGCGCATCACGACCACCTGATCGATGTCGAGACGGGCAAGGTGATCGAGTTCGTCGATCCCGAGCTGGAGCTGCTGCAAAAGGCGATCGCGGAGCGCCTCGGCTTCCGCCTGGTCGATCACCGCATGGAGCTCTACGGCGTCTCGCTGAAGCGGGATTGAGCTCGTCTTCTCCCCGCCGCGTCGCCCCGGCCTTGAGGCTGGGTGACGAAGGGCCATGATCGCCCGCCGCTACGTCCGACTCGCCGCGCTGGTCCTCGTGCTGCCCGGCGCGCTGGTGCTCCACGGGCTTTGGCGTCTGGTCCGCGCGCCCTCCCCCTGGCCGCGACTGTTCCTCGGCACCGCCGCGCGGCTATTCGGCGCGCGCGCGCGCATCCTCGGGCGTCCGCTGCGGCGTGACGTCGTCTTCCTGTCGAATCATCTCAGCTGGATGGATATTCCGCTGCTCGCGGGGGCGACCGGCACCGCCTTCGTGGCGAAGGCGGAGCTGCGCGCGGTGCCGCTGATCGGCTGGCTGTGCACGCTCAACCGCACCATCTTCGTCAGCCGCGGCGATCGCATGGGGATCGAGCGGCAGGTGGCGGACCTGCGCGACGCGCTGGCGCACGCCTGGGCGATCGCGATCTTTCCGGAGGGGACGACGGGCGACGGCTCCACCCTCCTCCCGTTCAAGCCGGCGCTGCTCGCCGCGCTGGACCCCGCACCCGCCGGCCTGATGATCCAGCCCGTCCGGATCGACTATGGCGAGGCCACCGCGGAGCTCGCCTGGGTCGGCGACGAACACGGCAAGGACCACGCCGCCCGCGTCCTGAACCGCGCCGGGCGCTTCACCGCGACGCTCCACTTCCTGGAACCGTTCGTGCCCGAGGGCGGGCGCAAGGCGATCGCGGCGGAGGCGCGCGCGCGGATCGAGGCGGCCGGGCGCTGAACGCTGGCGACAACGCCTTCGCTGGGATATGGGACCGCCATGTCCGCACCCGTCCACGCCACGCCCAAGACCCCGCCGAAGACCTTCCACGTCAAGTCGTTCGGCTGCCAGATGAACGTCTATGACGGCGAGCGCATGGCGGAACTGATGGCCGCCGATGGCCTGACCGCGACCGACGATGCCGCCGCGGCCGATCTGGTCGTGCTCAACACCTGCCACATCCGCGAGAAGGCGACCGAGAAGGTCTATTCCGACATCGGCCGGCTGCGCAAGCACGCGCGCGAGCAGGATCGCGCCGCCCCGATGATCGCGGTGGCCGGCTGCGTCGCGCAGGCCGAGGGCGAGGAGATCGTGCGCCGCGCGAAGGTGGACGTGGTGGTCGGCCCGCAGGCCTATCACCATTTGCCGAAACTGGTCGCCGATGCCGCCGCGGGCACCCCCGCGCTCGATACCGACATGCCGCTGGCCTCCAAATTCGGCGCGTTGCCGGCGCGGCGGCGGGTGGGCGCGTCGGCGTTCCTGACGGTGCAGGAGGGGTGCGACAAATTCTGCACCTATTGCGTCGTCCCCTATACCCGCGGCGCGGAGGTCAGCCGCCCGTTCGACGCGATCGTCGAGGAAGCGCGCGCGCTGGTCGACGCCGGCGCGCGCGAGATCACGCTGCTGGGGCAGAACGTGAACGCGTGGAACGACGCCGACGACCGCGGGCTCCACGGGCTGATCCGCGCGCTGGACCGCATCCCCGGCCTGGCGCGCATCCGCTATACCACCAGCCACCCCAACGACATGACGCAGGGTCTGATCGACGCGCACCGCGACGTCGCGGCGCTGATGCCGTTCCTCCATCTGCCGGTGCAGGCCGGCAGCGACCGCGTGCTGCGCGCGATGAACCGCAGCCACACGCGCGACAGCTATCTGCGGCTGATCGACCGCATCCGCGCCGTCTGTCCGGACATCGCGCTGTCGGGCGATTTCATCGTCGGCTTCCCCGGCGAGACCGAAGCGGAGTTCGCCGAGACGATCGCGCTGGTCGACGCGGTCGGCTATGCGCAGGCGTTCAGCTTCAAATATTCGCCCCGCCCCGGCACCCCTGCCGCGACGATGGAGGCGCAGGTGGGCGACGCCGCGATGGACGACCGGCTGCAGCGGCTCCAGGCGGCGCTCAACCGCGACCAGGCCGCGTTCAACGCCGCGACCGTGGGCCGCCGCTGCACGATCCTGATCGAGCGACGCGGGAAACTGCCCGGCCAGTGGCTCGGCAAGTCGCCCTGGCTGCAATCGGTCCATGTCATCGGCGATCACGCGATCGGCGACATGGTGGAGGTCGACCTGACGCAAGCCGGACCGAATTCGCTGACGGGCCGGGTGACCGCGCCGGCCGCCGCGACCGCCTGCTGACGGACGGTGATTACCCGAATCGACGCAGCAGGGGTTCTTTTCTGAGGGAAGTTGGGCCGTAACGCGAACATGACCGTGTCTGCTCCGCCTCCCCCGCCCTTACGCGCGATGACGCGGCTGCTCGCGGAGATGCAGACGACGATCCTGTCCACCGCGCTGCCGCTGTTCGACGGGCGCGTCGACCGTTTCATGATCTTCACGCTGCTGGTGCGGCGGATGATCGACGGCGGCCGCCCCACCCCGGTGCTGGCGGTGGCCGAATCGCTCGGCCTGCCGTTCGAGACCACGCGCCGGCACGTCGCCGAACTCACCGCCGCCGGCTGGGTCGGGCGCGAGCGCGGCGGTATCGTCGTCCATGTCGGCGTGGAGGACGGCCCCGTCGCCCGGCTCGCCACCGTGACCCACGACGCAATGGTGCGCTTCATCGAGGATATGGGCGCGATCGACGCACTGCCCGATTATCCGCCGGCGGCGCGGCCCTATCATTGGTACGCCGGGCTGGCGGCGGCGGCGGACCTGATGCTGTCGGTCGCCAGCACCAATACCGAGACGCACCAGGACCGGATGGACCTCGTCCTCTTCTCCACGGTGCTGTGCGCCAGCAGTCGCGCGCTGACGCTCGACCCCGTGCTGGCGCGCGCCTACGCCACGCTGGACGTCGTCCCGCCGGAGGGGACCAAGCGCCCGGTGCGCACCCGTCGCCTCGCCGCGCTCCTGGGCCTGTCCGAGGCGACCGTCCGCCGCCGCATCGACCGCCTGATCGAGGGGCCGCTGGTGATGCTGGACGGCGGGCTGGTCACGCGCGAGGCATGGCTGTCCAGCCCGATGGCGCGCGAGGCGAGCGCGGCGAGCTACGCCAATCTGCGCCGCCTGATGGGAGCACTCGCGGCGCAGGGCTTCCCGTTCGACGCCCCGGCGAGCGCCTATCGCGCGGGCCGTCCGGCACCTGCGGCGTTCGACTGAGGGCGCCGGCCGCGACTTTTCGCTGTTCGCTGGGGCGTCGCGCTGCCACATTCGCCGGCGATGCCATTGCGTCGCCCCGACTCGCCCCCACATCGCACCTGCGGGTGCCGCGAGCCGTCCGCGTCCCTTCCCCGCACAGGAGCTGCATGAGCCGTAAACCCGTTCCCGCCCAGTCGGGCGAGCGTTCGCGCACCGAACTGCTGTTCGACCGTCCCCAGTTGCTGGCGCAGCTGTTCGGGCAATACGACCGCAACCTCGTGGCGCTCGAAAACCGGCTCGGCGTCTATATCACCGCGCGCGGCAACCGTGTCGGGCTGGAGGGTACCGCGGAGCAGGTGGCGCTGGCGCGCGACGTGCTCCACGACCTGTACGCGCGGATCCAGCGCGGCGAGGAGGTCGACGGCGGGCTGGTCGACGCCTCGATCGCGATGGCGTCCGAGCCGGTGCTGGACGGCATCATCTCGACCGAGCGTGCGCCCGCGCCCTCGGTGATGATCCGCACCCGCAAGAAGACGATCGTCCCGCGCACCCCAGCACAGGCGCATTACATGCGTGAGCTGACCACGCACGACATGATCTTCGCGCTCGGCCCGGCGGGCACGGGCAAGACCTATATCGCGGTCGCGCAGGCGGTGGCGCAGCTCATCACCGGCAGCGTCCAGCGGCTTATCCTGTCGCGTCCCGCGGTGGAGGCGGGCGAGCGGCTCGGCTTCCTGCCCGGCGACATGAAGGAGAAGGTCGATCCGTACCTGCGCCCGCTCTACGACGCGCTGTACGATTGCCTGCCCGCCGAACAGGTCGAGCGCCGCATCGCGTCGGGCGAGATCGAGATCGCGCCGATCGCGTTCATGCGCGGGCGCACGCTGGCGGACGCCTTCGTGATCCTGGACGAGGCGCAGAACACCACCCCGGCGCAGATGAAGATGTTCCTGACCCGCTTCGGCCAGAACAGCCGCATGGTGATCTGCGGCGATCCCAACCAGACCGACCTTCCCGGCGGCGTCGCGGCGAGCGGCCTGGCCGACGCCACGATCCGGCTGGAGGGGGTGGAGGGCATCTCGCTCTGCCGCTTCACCGCCGCCGACGTCGTCCGTCACCCGATTGTCGGCCGCATCGTGGAGGCGTATGAGGGAGCGGACGGTTGAGATGAACGCACCCCCTTCGCCTTTGAGCCGCGGCGAGCGGCAGGCGCTGTCCGCGCCTTTCCTCATCGAAGACGAGGAGGTCGTGCGCGCGATCGCTCGGCTGGCGGACGAGCGGGGAACCGCCATGCACGAGATCGTCGCCCGCGCGGTCGAGGATTATGCCCGTCGCCATTCGCTCGCCACGCCCGCTCCGGATTGGTTGCAGCGTTATTGGCGCGAGCACCCGCTCCCGCTCCCGACCGGCCTGGAAGCGGACAAGCGCTTCTACGATACGCTCAACGACGAAGAGTGAAGGTCTTCGTCGACGCCTCCGCGATCGTCGCCATGATCGGGCGCGAGCCCGAGGCGACGACCTTCGGCCACGTGATCGGCAACGCATCGACGCGGCTCACCTCGCCGATCGCGATCTGGGAGGCGGCACGAGCGGTATCGCGCGTGCGCCGGGTCGACATGGAGGAAGCCCGGATCCTGGTCGCCGATTTCTTGCGCGATGCCCATGTCGGGTTGATCGATATCGATCGGAACGACGCGGATGTCGCGATCGACGCCCACATACGTTTCGGAAAAGGGATACATCCAGCCGGGCTGAACATGGGCGACTGCTTCGCCTACGCCAGCACGCGCCGTCACGCGGACACGATCCTGTTCAAGGGTGATGACTTCGCGCAGACCGATCTGAAGGACGCCACGCTCGCATGATCCACATCGAACTCGCCCGTGAAGAGCCCTGGCCCGATGGCCGCTGGGACGAGCTGGCCAACGCCGCCGCGCGCGCCGCGATCGCGCACACGCCTTACGGCGGGTTGCTGACGACCCGCGCGCATGTCGAGATCAGCGTGCGGCTGACCTCGGACGAGGAGGTGCGCACGCTCAACCACCAGTACCGGGCGAAGGACAAGGCGACCAACGTCCTGTCCTTCCCCATGGTGCAGCGCGACCTGATCGACACCGTCAGCCAGAATTCGGACGATGGCGAGGTGCTGCTGGGCGACATCGTGCTCGCGCACGGCGTCTGCGTGGCGGAGGCCGGCGAGCGCGGGATCGGAACCGACGATCATCTCGCGCATCTGGTGGTGCATGGCGTGCTGCATCTGCTAGGATACGACCATCTGACCGACGACGAGGGGGATGCGATGGAGGAGATCGAGCGTGCGGCGCTCGCCGACCTCGGCATCGCGGACCCCTATCTGATAAGAGAGGGCTGAACGGGCGGCGATGGCCGAGGACCGAAGTAGCGCCGGCAACGGCGAGCATCACGACAGCGGCATCTTCGCCGGATTGCGCAACCTGATCTTCGGCGAGCAGCACGAGGAGACGCTGCGCGACCAGCTGGAGGAGGCGATCGACCGGCACGAGGACGATCCCGCGCCCGACGCCAAGGGCGACCTGACCCCGCTCGAGCGGCAGATGCTGCGCAACCTGCTCCATTTCGGCGAGCGCGATGCCGGCGACGTGGGCGTGCCCCGCGCCGACGTGATCGCGGTGGAGGAGGCGACGACCTTCGGCCATCTGGTGCAGGTGTTCGCGGAGGCCGGGGTCAGCCGCCTGCCGGTCTATCGCGGCAGCTTGGATCACATCATCGGCATGGTCCACATCAAGGACGTGTTCGCGATCCTGGCCGCGGGCGGCGAGCATCCGGCCTCGATCGAGGCGCTGATCCGCCAGCCGCTGTACGTGCCGATGAGCCGCGGCGCGCTCGACCTGCTGGCCGACATGCGCCAGTCGCGCATCCACCTGGCGGTGGTGCTCGACGAATATTCGGGCACCGAGGGCCTGGTCACGATCGAGGATCTGATCGAGGAGATCGTCGGCGAGATCGAGGACGAGCATGACGAAGCGCCTGAGGCGCTGCTGGTCCCGCTCGACGGCGGGGCATGGGAAGTCGACGCGCGGATGGAACTGGAGGACGTCGGCAAGACCGTCGACCCCCGCCTCGCCGCGGCGGAAAGCGACGTCGACACGATCGGCGGGCTGACCGCGGTGCTGGCGGGCCACGTGCCGCAACCGGGCGATTGCCTGGATCATCCCAGCGGCTGGCGGATCGAGGTCGTCGACGCCGACGAGCGCCGGATCAACCGCCTGCGCCTCCATCCGCCGGTTCCGGTGCCGGAGGATGCGGAGGACTGAGCTCGCCACGCCTGCCGCGCACGGAACGTCACCCCGGGCTCGTCCCGGGGTCCAGGGTTCCGCGCGCCGATGGTCGTCGGGGGGGCGCGGAACCCTGGATGCCGGGACAAGCCCGGCATGACGAGAAGGCTCTAATCGCCTCTCTCAATCACACCCTGCGCGATTTCGCATTTTCCCGATCGAACCGATCCGGCTAACGTACGTCATCAAAGGTTCGCGAGCCGCCGCCATGCTGCGGCGGCATTAGGAGAAGAGACGATGGACGCCATCACCGAAGGTAGCCCGATCAACGATCCGAAGAAGCAGCCGGCCGCCATGCGCACGCTGCTCGGCCGGACCGCGAAGGACTGGTGGCCGGAATCGCTGTCGGTCGACATCCTCCATCAGCAGGGCAAGTCCGGCAATCCGTTCGGCGACGACTTCGATTATGCGGCCGAGTTCCTGAAGCTCGACCTGAAGGCGGTGAAGGCGGACCTGACCGCGCTGATGACCGACAGCCAGCCGTGGTGGCCGGCCGACTACGGGCATTACGGCCCCTTCTTCATTCGCATGGCGTGGCATTCGGCGGGCACCTACCGCACCGGCGACGGCCGCGGCGGCTCGTCGGCGGGGCAGCAGCGGTTCGCCCCGCTCAACTCGTGGCCGGATAACGGCAACCTCGACAAGGCGCGCCGCCTGCTGTGGCCGGTCAAGCAGAAGTATGGCCGCGCGCTCAGCTGGGCCGACCTGTTCATCCTGGCGGGCAACGTCGCGATCGAATCGATGGGCGGCCCGACCTTCGGCTTCGGCGGCGGACGCGAGGACGTGTTCGAGCCCGAAAAGGACGTGTACTGGGGCACCGAGGAAGAGTGGCTCGGCCAGACCCGCATCGACGAGGAGGCGGGCCTCGCGCTCGAAAGCCCGCTTGCCGCGATCCAGCACGGCCTGATCTACGTGAACCCGGAGGGTCCGGGCGGCTGCCCCAATCCGATGGGCTCGGCGCGCGACATGCGCGAGACGTTCGCGCGGATGGGCATGAACGACGAGGAAACCGCCGCGCTGACCGCGGGCGGCCACACCTTCGGCAAGGCGCATGGCGCGGGCGATCCCAAGCACGTCGGCCGCGAGCCGGAGGGTGCGGACATCGCGTCGCAGGGCCTGGGCTGGGCGTCGACGCATGAAAGCGGTATGGGCGATCACACGATCACCTCGGGTCTTGAGGGTGCGTGGACGCCCACCCCGACGACCTGGGACATGACCTATTTCGACATGCTGCTCGACCATGAGTACGAGCTGGTGAAGAGCCCGGCGGGCGCGCATCAGTTCCAGCCCGTCGGCAATCCGGAAGAGACGCTGGCCCCGGCCGCGCACACCCCGGGCAAGAAGGTGCCGACGATGATGTCGAGCGCCGACATGGCGCTGAAGGTCGACCCCAAGTACCGCGAGATCATGGAGAAGTTCCGCGCCGACCCGGCGTACTTCGCCGATGCCTGGGCGCGTGCGTGGTTCAAGCTGTGCCACCGCGACATGGGGCCGAAGGCGCGCTATTTGGGTTCGGAAGTGCCGCAGGAGGACCTGATCTGGCAGGATCCGATCCCGGCGGTCGACCACGCCCTGATCGACGAGGCGGACGTGTCGGCGCTCAAGGCGAAGCTGCTCGACAGCGGCCTGTCGGTGCAGGACCTGGTCAAGACCGCCTGGGCCTCGGCCTCGACCTTCCGCGGGTCGGACAAGCGCGGCGGCGCGAACGGCGCGCGCATCCGCTTCGCCCCCCAGCGCGACTGGGAGGTCAACGATCCCGAGAACCTCACCCGCGTGCTCGGGGTGCTGGAGCAGGTCAAGCGCGACTTCGACGGCGCGGCGGCGGGCGGCAAGAAGGTGTCGATCGCCGACCTGATCGTGCTGGGCGGCGCCGCGGCGGTGGAGAAGGCGGCGAAGGACGCCGGCCATGACGTGACCGTGCCGTTCACCCCCGGCCGTGCCGACGCGCTGGAGGAGCAGACCGATGCGGAGAGCTTCGACGTGCTGGAGCCCAAGGCGGACGGCTTCCGCAACTACCTCCAGGTGAAGTTCAACGTGCCGACCGAGGAGCTGCTGGTCGATCGCGCGCAGCTGCTGGGTCTCACCGCACCGGAGATGACGGTGCTGGTCGGCGGTCTGCGCGTCCTCGGCGCCAATGCGCAGGGCAGCGAGCACGGCGTGTTCACGAAGCGCGTGGGGCAGCTGACCAACGACTTCTTCGTCAACCTGCTCGACATGGGCACGGCGTGGAAGCAGGTCAGCGACGAGAGCGACGAGGAGTTCGTCGGCACCGACCGCGCCACGCGCGAGCAGAAGTGGACCGCGTCGCGCACCGACCTGGTGTTCGGCTCCAACTCGCAGCTGCGTGCGCTGGCGGAGGTCTATGCCTGCGACGACGCGAAGGAGAAGTTCGTCGCCGATTTCGTGAAGGCATGGAACAAGGTTATGGATGCTGACCGATTTGATCTGGTCCGCCACTGAATGATGGGGTAGTAACCCCCTGAGGAATCGGAAGGGATCGTCGGGCGGCACGGCCGCCCCGTCGGTCCCTTCCTCCGTTACCGGCCATGTATGCCCTTCGGGTCGCCCGAGTGCTGCCTGGCTGGGGGTCGTCGGTGTGCCCCCCACATCGGCGACCTTTCGTGTCGGACGCGCCGTTCCCCCGCCGGGGAGCGGCGCGTTTTCGTTCCGATCTCTCCCCATCCCGCCGTACCTTCCCCGGCGAGGCCGAAAACCGCGTTTCGAAACGGCTGGTACGGTGCCGCGCATTCGCCGTGCTCCTGCGCAGGCAGGAGCCCAGGGGTGCAGGTCCCATAAGACGTTGCTCCGCTTGGGCCCGGGGCTCCTGCCTGCGCAGGAGCACGGTGGCCATTTTTGCAAAGGTCCCCCCAAGCAGGGTGGCGCTGTCGGAAACGTGCTCAGGCGTCCCCCCATTGCCGCCCCCTCGCGCGCACCTTAGATCGTTACCATGCGCAGACACCTATTCGCCGTCCTCGGCCTCATCGTCCTCGTCGCGGTCGCGGTGGTCGCCTATCTCGCCTGGCCCGATGCGGCGCGCCTCAGCGTCGCGGATGTGTCCGGCCAGCGCCCCGTCATCTCATCCCCGCGCGAGCAGGTGCTGCCCACGGTCAAGACCGCCAAGCCGGTCGGCTGGGCCGCCGGGCAGACCCCGACCCCGGCCGCTGGCTTACGCGTCGCGGCATTCGCCACCGGGCTCGATCATCCGCGCTGGCTGTACCGCCTGCCCAACGGCGACGTCCTGGTGGCGGAGACGAACTCGCCCCCGCGCGAGGGCGGCGGAATCACCGGCTGGGTGATGAAGCTGCTGATGGGCCGCGTCGGCGCGGGCGTCCCCTCCGCCAACCGCATCACGCTGCTGCGCGACGCGAACGGCGACGGCGTGGCGGAGGTGAAGACCCCGTTCATGACCGGGCTCAACTCGCCCTACGGCATGGCGCTGTTCCAGGGGCAGCTCTATATCGCGAACACCGACGCGCTGGTCCGCGTGCCCTATACCGACGGCCAGACCCGCATCACCGCCACGCCCGAGCTGGTCGTCAAGCTCCCCGGCGGCGGCAACCACTGGGCGCGCAACGTCATTCCGGCGGAGGACGGGCGCACGCTCTACGTCTCGGTCGGATCGTCGTCGAACATCGCCGAGAACGGCATCGAGCGCGAACGCTTCCGCGCCGCGATCCTCCAGGTCTATCCCAAGGAAAAGACGTTCCGCGTCTTCGCCGCCGGCATCCGCAATCCCAACGGCATGGCGCTGGTCCCCGGCAGCAACCGGCTGTGGACCGTGTCGAACGAACGCGACATGCTCGGCTCCGACCTCGTCCCCGATTACCTGACCGCGGTCGAGATGGGCGATCACTTCGGCTGGCCGTGGTATTATTGGGGCGGCTACGTCGACCCGCGCGTCGAGCCCAAGAACCCGCAGCTCCAGCAATATTCGAAGCGCCCCGATTATGCGCTGGGCCCGCACGTCGCCGCGCTGGGCCTGACCTTCGCCGATCAGGCGAAGCTCGGCGACCGCTTCGCGCGCGGCGCGTTCATCGGCGAGCACGGCTCGTGGAACCGCAAGCCGCTGTCGGGGTACAAGGTCGTCTACGTTCCCTTCACGGCGCAGGGCTGGCCGGTGGCGGGCGCCAAGCCGGTCGACGTGCTGACCGGGTTCGTCGACGACGACGGCCGGGCACGCGGTCGCCCCGTCGGGGTCGTCACCGACCGCACCGGCGGGCTGCTGGTGGCGGACGACGTGGGCAACGCGATCTGGCGGGTGAGCGCGGGGCGGTAAGGAGCCTGCCCGTCCCCATCACGACGTCACCCCGGACCTGTTCGAGACTTCTGCGAAACTCAGTCCCTTGTTCCCCGGCGAGATTGTCGAGCGATCCACGACGTTCGCAGAGGTCTCGACGTGTTCCGGGGTCCAGGGTTCCGCGTTACGCAGGGCGTGAGGGGCGCGGGGCCCTGGATGCCGGAACAAGTCCGGCATGACGAGGTGCCGTCGGGGCGCGCCGTTCACTCCAGCAGTTTCGGCCCGTCCTTCTGCAGCTTCGCGCGGATCTGTTCCGCGAACATGCCCAGGAACCCCGGCAGCACGAACGTCGCATGCACGTTGCGCTCCGCCACCGCGAGTTCGACCGCGATCCGCTGCCCCATCCCCTCGACCGTGAAATGCAGCGTGTCGCCCTCCCAGCGATGCTCGCTGACATGCCCGCCGGGGATGTAGCCGGCCAGCTTGCCGAACCCGCCCTCGATCCGCTGCCGCGCGCCCGCGACGCCCAGCTGGTGCGGCAGGTCGACCTCGATCGGTTGCGTCATGCGGCGTCCCTTCCCGTGGCGAAGAGCTGGGCGTCGTCGGCGAACGCCTTGAACTCCAGCGCGTTGCCGCTGGGGTCGCGGAAGAACATCGTCGCCTGCTCCCCCGCCTGCCCCTTGAAGCGGATATGCGGCGCGATCCCGAACGCGACGCCCGCCGCCTCCACCCGCGCCGCCAGCGCGTGCCAGTCGGGCATGGTCAGCACGATGCCGAAATGCGGCACCGGCACGTCGTGCCCGTCGACGGCGTTGGTCACCGCCACCGGCTGCGCCGCGGGATCGAGGTGCGCGACGATCTGATGCCCGCCGAAGTCGAAGTCGATCCATTCATCGCTCGACCGCCCCTCCACGCAGCCCAGCACGCCCCCGTAGAAGGCGCGCGCCGCGGCGAGATCGTGGACGGGAAAGGCGAGGTGGAAGGGTCTGAGTGTCATGCGGGCATGATACACGACCGCGACAGCGGAGGGGAAGCCTGTCGCTAATCCGTCACCCCGGCCTTGAGCGGGGCCTTTGCAAAGCAGGTGCAGCGGCCCCGAGCCCACGCCGTGCTCCTGCGCAGGCAAAAGCCCAGGGCCAAGCAGAACAACGCCTTATGGGACCTGCAACTCCGGGCTCCTGCCTGCGCAGGAGCCCGATGTAACCTTTTGCAAAGGTCCCGCCTTGAGCCGGGGTCCCGCTTTCTCTCGACCGTGGCAAGGGAGCGGGACCCAGGGTCAGACCCGGGACCACGCAGCCCCCTCCCCCCGCCCCCGCCGATCGTCTAGGACGCCCGCCCATGAGATTCCCCGCGCTCATCGCCCTCGTCCTCGGCGCGATCGTCGCCTGCGCGTTCGCGCCGCTCGACGCATGGTGGGCGGCATTCCCCGCGCTCGCGCTCTGGATGGCACTGGTCCATGCCGCGCCCACGATGCGCCAGGCGCTGTGGCGCGGCTGGGCGTTCGGGGTCGGGCATTTCACGATCAACGACAATTGGATCCAGCACGCCTTCACCTTTCAGGATCAGATGCCGCCGGTGCTGGGCTATGCCGCGCCGTTCGCGCTGGCGCTGTATCTCGCGGTCTATCCGATGATCGCCGCGGGGCTTGCGTGGCGGGTGCGGCGCGCGCGGATCGACACCGCGTGGGTGCTGTTCTTCGCCGCGGCGTGGATCGCGAGCGAATGGCTGCGCAGCTGGGTCTTCACGGGCTATGCCTGGGACCCGCTCGGGGTCGCGTGGCTCGGCCTTCCGCTCGACGACATGGCGCTGCTGGCGCGCGACATCGGCACCTATGCGCTGTCGGGCGTGTTCGTGCTCTTCGCCGGCGCGCTGTTGCTCGCCGCCCGCCGCCGCCGGGCGCTGCCGGTCGCGGTCGTGGCGCTGCTGCTGGTGCAGGTCGTGCGCGGCGCGCTCGACGTGCCGCCGTCGCAGGCGACCACCGCCCCGCGCGTCGTTACGGTCCAGCCCGACGTGCCGCAGGACCAGCGCGGCGAGAGCGATCAGGCGATGATGCTCGCGCGCCTCGTCCGCCTGTCGGGCCGCCCCGGCGCGGTGCCGCGGCTGGTGCTGTGGCCGGAGGGCGTGATCCGCGACTTCATCGAGGACGACTACCCGCTCTGGGTCTATGGCGACACCAGTCCGTGGGCGACGCGCGCGCGCATGGCCTCGGTGCTCGGCCCGCGCGACCTGCTGATGACCGGGGGTACCGCGCTCCAGTTCGATCGCAGGGGCGATGTGGCGACCGCGACCAACTCGGTCTTCGTCCTCGACCATCGCGCGCGCATCCTGCGGCGCTACGACAAGGCGCATCTGGTCCCCTACGGCGAATATCTGCCGATGCCCTGGCTGCTGCGTCCGCTCGGCCTGTCGCGGCTGGTGCCCGGCGACATGGACTTCCTGCCCGGTCCGGGGCCGCGCACGCTGAACCTGCCCGGCTTCGGCGCGATCGGCGTTCAAGTCTGCTACGAGATCATCTTCTCGGGCCATGTCACCGACCGCGCCCGCCGCCCGCGGATGATCTTCAACCCCTCGAACGAGGCGTGGTTCGGCACCTGGGGCCCGCCGCAGTTCCTGCGTCAGGCGCAATTGCGCGCGATCGAGGAAGGGCTGCCGATCGTCCGTGCCACGCCCAACAGCAACACCTCCGTCATCTCCGCGGATGGCGAGGTGCTGGGCAACGTGCCGCATCACCGCGCGGGCGCGATCGACCTGCCGCTGCCCCCCGCCCGCCCGCCGACGCTCTTCGCCCGCGTCGGCAACGCGATGGCCGCGATCGTCGCACTGCTGCTGTGCGCGGGGGCGATTGCAATGCGCCGCCGCCGGGGATAAGACATAAAGGCATCTTTATATCGTTATCTCTTTATCGGAGCGCCCATGCGTCAGTCGTTCATCTTCACCTCCGAGTCGGTGTCCGAGGGCCATCCGGACAAGGTCGCTGACCAGATTTCGGACGCCATCGTCGATCTGTTCCTGTCGAAGGACCCCGAGGCGCGCGTCGCGTGCGAGACGCTGACGACGACGCAGCTCGTCGTGCTGGCGGGCGAAATCCGCGGCAAGGGGATCATGGACGCCGACGGCAACTGGGCCGAGGGCGTGAAGGACGAGATCGAGAAGGCCGTCCGCGATACCGTGAAGCGCATCGGCTACGAGCAGTCGGGCTTCCACTGGCAGACCTTCCGTTTCGAGAACAACCTGCACCCGCAGTCGGCGCACATCGCGATGGGCGTGGACGAGAGCGGCAACAAGGACGAGGGCGCCGGCGACCAGGGCATCATGTTCGGCTATGCGACCGACGAGACGCCCGGCCTGATGCCCGCGACGCTCTATTACAGCCACAAGATCCTGGAGCGCATGGCCGCCGACCGCCACTCGGGCGCGGCGCCGTTCCTGGAGCCGGACGCCAAGAGCCAGGTGACGCTGCAATATGAGAACGAGATGCCGGTCAAGGCGACCGCGCTCGTCGTCTCGACCCAGCATTCGGCCGAGCTGTCGAACGAGGCGGGCCAGGCGAAGCTGCGCGATTATGTGAAGGGCGTCTTCGCCGACGTCCTGCCCGAGGGCTGGTTGCCCGAAGAGGGCAAGATCTACGTCAACCCGACCGGGCTGTTCGAGATCGGCGGGCCGGACGGCGACGCGGGGGTGACGGGCCGCAAGATCATCGTCGACACCTACGGCGGTGCCGCGCCGCACGGCGGCGGCGCGTTCAGCGGCAAGGACCCGACCAAGGTCGACCGCTCGGCCGCCTATGTCGCGCGCTATCTGGCGAAGAACGTCGTCGCCGCAGGGCTGGCGCGTCGCTGCACGATCCAGCTGTCCTACGCGATCGGCATCGCAGAGCCGCTGTCGGTCTATGTCGACCTGCACGGCACCGGCACCGTCGAGGAAGCGAAGCTGGAGGCCGCGCTGCCCAAGCTGGTCCGCCTGACGCCGAAGGGCATCCGCGAGCACCTGAAGCTCAACGCGCCGATCTATTCGAAGACCGCCGCCTACGGCCACTTCGGCCGCGACCCCGAGGGCGCGCTGTTCACCTGGGAAAAGACCGACCTGGTCGACGCGCTGAAGGCCGCCGTCGCCTGATCGCACCCGGGGCGGCCACGGCCGCCCCGGCCCGCGTTGCGCGGTGTGTTGCCGAGCGTGGCGACGTACGGGAAATCTGGCCCCCGCCCACGAACCTCACTTCCTCGTTCCCCGGCGAAGGCGGGACCTTTGCACAAGTCCGAAACCTCCTCCGTTCCCCGGCGAAGGCGCGACCATTGCAAAACGGGTGTAACGGCACCGAGCCCACACCGTGCTCCTGCGCAGGCAGGAGCCTAGGGCCAAGCACATCAACACCTTATGGGACCGGCAACCCCGTGCTCCTGCCTGCGCAGGAGCACGGTATGGCCTTTTGAAAACGTCCCGCGAAGGCCGGGGTTCAACTGGGGACGGTCGGCACTATATCGCGCAGCCACGCCAACTGGGCCGCGGCCTTCGCCGGGGAACGGTTAGACTGCCGAGCGGAGCGGTGGATGCCGGGACAAGGCTTTCCTGAGCTTGTCGAAGGGCCCGGCATGACGGGGAAAGCATCAGTGAGCCGCTCGGCACCTGCAAGGCGGGTGACAGCGTGCAACCTCCCCGTTGACCCACCCGTCACCCCGGACATGTTCCGGAGTCCACGGTTCGGCAAACTCGCCCGCAACGAATGTGCGACGTCGTGAATGCACGGACACGCTAGCCATGCCGGTCACGCCCCGCGCGACGCCGCCCGCCACTCGCGCGCCAGCGTCTCCACCAGCGCCCGCGCCGGCATCGCACGCGCCAATGGCGCCCCCTGCCCCGCCCATTGTGCGCCGAAACCGCTCTCGCCACACGCCAGCGCCGCCGCGTGAAGCGCCTTTCCCACGTCGTAGGCGCGCGGATAATCGGGCACCTCCGCCTCCCATCCCTCCCCCAGCGCGGTGAACAGGTTCGCCAGCGCCCGCGCGGGGCGTCCCGAGATCGCGCGCGTCATTACCGTACGGTACGCCGCTTCGCCGAATAGCGCCGCGCGATAGCCCGCATCCGCCGCCGATTCGTCACAGCCGACGAACGCCGTGCCCAATTGCGCCGCTACCGCACCCAGATCGAGTGCCGCGGCGATGCCCGCGCCGTTCATGATGCCGCCCGCGGCGATCACCGGCAGCGCCGTCGCGCGCACCAGCAGCGGCACCAGCGCCATCGTCCCCAGCGCCGGATCGTCCGCGTCGGCATCGAACAGGCCGCGATGCCCGCCCGCCTCGATCCCCTGCGCGACGATTCCGTCGATCCCCGCCGCGGCGATCGCGCGCGCCTCCGCCACGTTCGTCGCGGTGGCGAGCGTCACCACGCCCCTGGCCCGCAACGCCGCGATCACCTCCGCGCGCGGCAGGCCGAAATGGAAGCTGACCACCGGCGGCGCCGCCTCCACCAGCATCGCCTGCATCGCGTCGTCGTCCGCGAAACTGGTGTAGATCGTGCGCAACCCCTCTGGCGGCACCGCGCCGAAGCGCTCGAACGCTGCGCGCAACCGCTCGATCCATGCCGCTTCGCGCGCGGGATCGACCCCCGGCGCGGGGTGGACGAAGACATTGACGTTGAATGCCCGCGCCGTGCCCGCACGCACGCCCGCGATCATCGCCGCCGCGCCCGCCACGTCCGCCGCGCCGATGCCGATCGACCCCAGCGCTCCCGCCCCGGACACCGCCACCGCCATCGCCGGGGTCGACACGCCCGCCATCGGGGCCTGCACGATCGGCAGCGTGCACCCCAGCCGGTCTAGCCACATCAACTCGGATGCGCCTCGACCTCGGCCTCGGCGTCGCGTTGCGCGCGCTTCTCGACATAGCGGTCGACCGTGCCGATCGCCCAGCTCGCCAGCCGTTCCGACAGCCATCCGATCGCCGCGCCCGCCGCCACATCGGTCGCGTGGTGCGCCCCGCGCGGCACCTGCGCCGCGCCCGCGGCACCCGCCGCCAGCTTGACCGGCACCGCCACCGCCGGCACGTCATGCGCCACCGACTGCGCCACCGCCACCGCGCCCGCGGTATGGCCGGACGGAAAGGCGTTGCGGTCGGTGTCCGCGGTCCCGCTGCCCTTGGCCAGATGCGGGCCCGCCCCGCCCGCATCGGGCCGCGTGCGGTCGACGCTCGCCTTCAGCGCGGTCTTCAGGCCCGTCGCCAGCAGGTGACTCGCCAGCATCCGCGTGCCCGTCCGCGTCATCGCCGGTTTGCGCAGCACCGCACCCAGCGCCAGCGTCCCGACCGCCAGCGCCAACAGCGGCGGCTCGTCGGTCGCTTTCGCAACAGGTGACAGCAGCGCCGCCACGAACCCGCCGTCGTCGATGCTCAGCTTCCTGGTCACGCGATGCTCCTTTTCGGCCGCCTTGCGCGCCTTGTCCTTCTTCCTGCCCATCGCTGCGGCGTCTCCCTCGTCAACGCCCGCCCAACGCCTGCGCCCGCGTTAAGGCTGCACCGTCGCGGTATAGGCGCCGAACCGCTCCGCCAGCACCAGCCGCCCGCCATGCCACACCTGCACCCCGCCGCCCGCCTGCGCGGGGTCGGTGGAGGCCAGCACGCGATAGACATAGCCGCCGTTCTCGAACTGGTACACGCGGTTGCCCCCGCGCTGCGCCACCAGCCGCCCGTTGTCGATCGACAGCGAGGCGCGCGTGTCGCGCCCGCCCCAATTCTGCGGGACCTCCGGCAGGTTCGAATCGTCATTGTAGCTGCGATAGCGATAGCCGTTGCGCTCGGTCCGCGTGACCTGGATCGACCGCTTCGGCGTCACCCCCAGCACGCGCGTCTGCGGCGCGAAGCGGCAGCCGCTGGTGTCGTCGCCCAGCGTGATCGAGGTGACCGTCGGCGTCGTCGCGCCCGGCTCCACCACCCCGGGATTGACCGCATGGACATTGCCCAGCGCCCGCCCGCTCGCATCGGTCAGCGGATACCAGATCTGGCTCATCCCCGCCTCGCTCGGGCCGACGCGCACCTCCATCGTCCGCGTCGCCAGCCCCGGTTTGGCGAAGGCGGTCAGCGTCGCGGTGCGGTCGCGCGCCGGCGGCGACAGGGTGAAGACGCGGTCGCGGTTGACCGAGTCGCACACGAACACCACCGGCTGCCATCCCTGCCCCCGGTTCTGCATCGAAATGGATTGCCGCCCCGGCGTCAGCGGCTCCGGCATCTGGGCTATCGCCGCACCGCTCAGACCGATGACCGCTGCCGCCCCGATCGTCCACGCTCGCATGACCGTCCTTTCGCTTCCTGCCGTTCCGTTTTGCGGGCAAAGGCGATAGGCGGCGCTGCATGAACGATCCCACAACGATCCGCCGCCTGTATGGCCGGCGCCAGGGTCACGCGCTGCGCGCCGGACAGGCCGCGCTGGTCGAGGAACTGCTGCCGCGCGTGTCCGTCCCCTCCGATGGCGCGCTGACCGCCGCCCGCCTGTTCGGCGACGATCGCCCGATGCAGGTCGAGATCGGCTTCGGCGCAGGCGAGCATCTCGCCGGACAGGCCGCCGCCGCGCCCGGCACCGGCTTCATCGGGTGCGAGCCGTTCCTGAACGGCGTGGTGGGGGCGCTGGGTCATATCCGCGACGGTATGCTGGAGAACGTCCGCCTCCACATGGGCGATGCGCTGGAGGTGATCGAGCGGCTACCCGACGCCTCGCTGGAGCGCGTCTATCTGCTGCATCCCGATCCCTGGCCCAAGGCGCGCCACGCCAAGCGCCGCATGATGAACCACGGCCCGCTGGACCTGATCGCGCGCAAGCTGAAGCCGGGAGCGGAATTCCGCCTCGGCACCGACGACCCGACCTATTGCCGCTGGTCGATGATGGTGATGGACCAGCGTCGCGACTTCACCTGGCTGGCGGACGGCCCGCAGGATTTCCTGACCCGCCCCGCCGACTGGCCCGAGACCCGTTACGAGCGCAAGGCGCGCCGGAAGGGTCACGAGGTCTGGTATTTCCGCTACCGGCGCGATTGATGGTGGCGCCTGTCATCGACCGGAACGATCATTCTGACCCGAATTGATCGTTGTCGCGCTAAGGTGTTTCGTCGTAAGAACCGTCCCACAGGGGAGGGACATCATGACGGAAGTCTATTCTATGCGCCGCCGCATCGGGATCTGGGCCATGCTGGGCGCCGCTGCGTGGTGCGCCATGGCCGCGGTCGGCGATGCCGCGGTGATCGTCCTTCGCTGATCCGACGGTTTCTGAGAGGTTGATGGCCGCGCCACCTTCCGGGGGGACGGCGGCGCGGCCATCGATCGAGCCCGGCCGATCACGGCCGGCAGGCGATCAATCCAGATTGGGGCGCAGCAGCCGCCTCGCGCGCTCCACGTCGACGCCGCGTCGCGCGGCGTAATCGGCGACCTGGTCCTCGCCGATCCGCGCGACGCCGAAATATTCCGCCTGCGCATGGCCGAAGTAGAAGCCGCTGACCGCCGCGGTCGGCAGCATCGCATAGCTCTCCGTCAGCGACAGGCCGACATTCTCCTCCGCCGACAGCAGGTCGAACAGCGTCCGCTTCAGGCTGTGCTCCGGGCACGCGGGATAGCCCGGCGCCGGGCGGATGCCGCGATATTGCTCGCGGATCAGCGCCTCGTTGGTCAGTTGCTCGCCCGCGGCATAGCCCCACAATTCGGTACGGACATGCGCGTGCAGCGCCTCCGCGAACGCCTCCGCCAGCCGATCCGCCAGCGCCTTCAGCAGGATGTCGTTGTAATCGTCGTTGTCGGCCTTGTAGCGCTCCAGATGCGCGTCGATCCCGTGGATGCCGACCGCGAACCCGCCGATCCAGTCGCCCGCGGGATCGATGAAATCCGCCAGGCACATGTTCGCCCGCCCCTCGCGCTTGGCGATCTGCTGGCGCAGGAACGGCAGGCGGGTGGAATGTTCGTTGGTGCGGTCGAGATCGGGCAGGTGCAGCCCCGGCGGCACGCTGCCGCCGTCCGGGGTGCGCGTGTCGACGCTGTGACGGTCGTAGACCCACACGTCGTCGTCGTGGCGATGACACGGCCACAGCCCCGCGACGCCGCGCGCGGTCAGCCACTTCTCCGCGACGATGCGATCCAGCATGGCTTGCGCATCGGCATAGAGCGACGACGCGCTCTCCCCCACCACCTCGTCGGTCAGGATCGCGGGGAAGTTGCCCGCCAGTTCCCACGCACGGAAGAACGGCGTCCAGTCGATGAACTCGCGCAGGTGGGCCAGGTCCCAATCGTCGAACACATGCACCCCCGGCTTCGCCGCGGCCGGCGCCTTGAGCGTCATGTCCGCGACGAAGCCGCGCCTGCGCGCTTCCTCCAGCGGCAGCAGCGCGTTCTGTCCCTTGCCCTCGCGCGCGTCGCGCACCGCCTGATATTCCTTCGCAACCCCTGCGACATAATCGGCGCGGATCGTATCGGAGACGAGCGTCGTCGCGACGCCGACCGCACGGCTGGCATCCAGCACGTGCACCACCGGCCCCTGATAGGCGGGCGCGATACGCAGCGCGGTGTGCACCTTCGACGTGGTCGCGCCGCCGATCAGCAGCGGCATCTTCATCTGCGCGCGCTGCATCTCCTCCGCCACCGTCACCATCTCGTCCAGCGACGGCGTGATGAGGCCCGACAGCCCGATCATGTCGGCGTCATTCTCGTTCGCCGCCGCCAGGATCTTCGACCAGGGCACCATCACGCCCAGGTCGACCACCTCGAAACCGTTGCACTGGAGCACGACGCCGACGATGTTCTTGCCGATATCGTGGACGTCGCCCTTCACGGTCGCCATCACGACCTTGCCCTTGCCCTTCGCGCCCGGCTCCTTCGCCGCCTCGATGAACGGCATCAGGTGCGCGACCGCCTTCTTCATGACGCGCGCGGACTTCACCACCTGCGGCAGGAACATCTTGCCGCTGCCGAACAGGTCGCCGACGACGTTCATCCCGTCCATGAGCGGCCCCTCGATCACCTCGATCGGGCGCACATATTGCTGGCGGCATTCCTCGGTATCCTCGACGACATGCGCGTCGATGCCCTTCACCAGCGCATATTCGAGCCGCTTGGCGACCTCCAGCGAGCGCCATTCCGCGGCCTGCTTCTCCGCCGCCGCGTCGGTGCCGCGGAACGTCTCGGCGAGCGCCACCAGCCGCTCGCCCGCCTCCGGATCGCGGTTGAGGATGACGTCCTCGCACGCTGCGCGCAGCTTGGGGTCGATCGCGTCGTAGACGTCGAGCTGCCCCGCGTTGACGATCGCCATGTCCATCCCCGCGGGGATCGCATGGTAGAGAAATACCGAGTGCATCGCGCGGCGCACCGGCTCGTTGCCGCGGAAGCTGAACGACAGGTTCGACAGACCGCCCGAGATATGGACGTGCGGGCAGCGCGCCTTGATCTCGCGGCATGCCTCGATGAAGTCGACGCCGTAGTTGTTGTGCTCCTCGATCCCTGTCGCCACCGCGAAGACGTTGGGGTCGAAGATGATGTCCTCGGGCGGGAAGCCGATCCCGGTCAGCAGCGCATAGGCGCGCTCGCAGATTTCGACCTTGCGGTCCTTCGTATCCGCCTGCCCGACCTCGTCGAACGCCATGACGACGACCGCGGCGCCATAGTTCATGCAGATGCGCGCGTGGTGCAGGAACTGCTCCTCGCCTTCCTTCATGCTGATCGAATTGACGATCGGCTTGCCGGACACGCACTTCAGCCCCGCCTCGATCACGTCCCACTTCGACGAATCGATCATGAACGGCACCCGCGCGATATCGGGCTCCGCCGCGATCAGCTTCAGGTAGGTCGTCATCGCGTGGTGCGCGTCGAGCAGGCCCTCGTCCATGTTGATGTCGATGACCTGCGCGCCATTCTCCACCTGCTGGCGCGCGACCTCGACCGCGCGGGTATAGTCGCCGGCCATGATCATCTTCTTGAACGCCGCCGATCCGGTGACGTTCGTGCGCTCGCCGACGTTGACGAAATGGGTGGAGGAGGTGGTGGTCATGTCATCTTCTTCAAAGCCCCTCTCCTTCAGGGGAGGGGTTGGGGTGGGGCTGTCCCATCGAGCGGCGGGGTATGGGGCTCGTGACGGCCCCACCCCCAACCCCTCCCCTGAAGGGGAGGGGCTTCTATCCGTCACGCCGCCATCGTGAACGGCTCCAGCCCGGCGAGCTTCGTGCGCACCGCCGGCACCGGCACCTGCCGCGGCGCGACGTCGCGCACCGCGTCCGCGATCGCCTTGATATGGGCCGGCGTCGATCCGCAGCAGCCGCCCAGCACGTTGACCTGCCCCGCGCGCGCCCATTCCATCACCAGCCCCGCGGTGGTCGCGGGCGCCTCGTCATAGGCGCCCAGCTCGTTGGGGAGGCCGGCGTTGGGATAGACCATGATGAGCGTGTCGCAATTCTCGCTCAGCGTCTTCACGTGCGGACGCAGCTGCTCGGCGCCGAACGAGCAGTTCAGCCCGATCGTCAGTGGCCTGGCATGGCGCACCGCGTGCCAGAACGCCTCGACCGTATGCCCCGAGAGGTTGCGCCCCGACAGGTCGGTCAGCGTCATCGACAGCATGATCGGCAGGTCGCGGCCCAGCGCCTGCCCCGCCTCGATCGCGGCCATGATCCCGGCCTTCGCGTTCAGCGTGTCGAACACCGTCTCGATCAGGACGAAGTCGACCCCACCCTCGACCAGCGCGTCGATCTGCTCGCGATAAACGTCCTTCAGATAGTCGAAATCGATCTCGCGATAGCCCGGATCGTTGACGTCCGGCGACAGCGACAGCGTCTTGTTGGTCGGGCCGATCGCGCCGGCGACGAACCGCGGACGGCCATCCCTGCCTGCGAATTCGTCGGCGATCCGCCGTGCGAGCCGTGCGCTCTCGACGTTGATCTCGCGCACCAGCGCCTCCGCACCGTAATCCGCCTGACTGATGCGGTTGGCGGAGAAGGTGTTGGTCTCGGCGATGTCCGCCCCCGCCTCGAAATAGGCGCGGTGGATCGATTCCGGCACCTCGGGCTTGGTCAGCGCCAGGATGTCGTTGTTGCCCTTCTGGTCGTGGGATAGCCCCAGCGTCCCGGCGTAATCGGCCTCCGACAGCTTCCAGTTCTGGATCTCGGTCCCGAACGCGCCGTCGGTGATGAGGACGCGCTTCGCGGCCTCGGCATTGAAGCTCTCGCGCACGCTCATGCCGCCGCCCTTTCCTTCGCCGGCTGCGCGCGCACGCCCAGCAGGTGACAGATGGCGAAGCTCAGCTCCGCCTTGTTCATGGTATAGAAGTGGAGCTGCTTGACCCCGCCCGCATACAGCTTGCGGCACAGCTCGGCCGCGACGGTCGCGGCGACCAGCTGGCGCGCGCCGGGCTGATCCTCCAGCCCGTCGAACAGCCGCACCAGCCATCCCGGCACCGCGGTGCCGCACATCGCCGCCATCTTCTGCACGCCCGCGAAGCTGCCGATCGGCATGATGCCGGGGACGATCTCGGCATCGATCCCCGCCGCCGCCGCGGCATCGCGGTAGCGGAAGAAGGTGTCCGGCTCGAAGAAGAACTGCGTGATCGCACGGTTGGCGCCTGCATCCAGCTTGCGCTTCAGATTGTCGAGGTCGGCCGCCTGGTTCTGCGACGACGGATGCCCCTCCGGATAGCCCGCGACCGAAATCTCGAACGGATGCAGCCGCTTCAGCCCGGCGACCAGCGCCGCGGCATTCTCATAGCCGCCCGGATGCGGCGCATAGCTCGTCGCGCCCGCGGGCGGATCGCCGCGCAGCGCCACGATATGCCGCACGCCCGCCGCCCAATATTCCTGCGCGATGGCGTCGATTTCCCCCCGCGTCGCCTCGACGCAGGTCAGGTGCGCCGCCGCCGGCACGTCGGTCTCGCGCGCGATCCGCGCCACGGTCGCGTGGGTGCGGTCGCGCGTCGAGCCGCCCGCGCCATAGGTCACCGACAGGAAGCGCGGGTTCAGCGGGCACAAGGTCTCGATCGACTGCCACAGATTCACCTCGGCCTTGTCGGTCTTGGGCGGCGAGAATTCGAAGCTGACCACCACGTCGCCGCCGACATCCGCATACAGCGGCGCCCCGAGCGCGACCGCGCTCTCACCGTCGGCGTGCGCGCGGCGCGCCTCCTCCAGCTGATCGACCGAGAACGTCATGCCGCCTTCGCCTCCCGCACCGGCTCGCCCGCCTTGCGACCGAGCCACAATTTCACCGTCAATTCCCCGCCCTCCAGCGTTTCCGTCCGCATCGACGCCAGCCCCGCGGCCGCGAACCAGCCGTCGATCTGCGCATCGGAGAAGCCCAGCCGCGTATGCGCATCGCGCGCGCGCAGCTCCTCGCGGTCGTGCGAGGCGAAATCCGCGATCAGCAGCCGCCCGCCAGCGTCCAGCACCCGCGCCGCCTCCGCGATCGCGGCGCCGGGCTGCTGCGCGAAATGCAGGACGTGGTGCAGGATCGCGACATCCGCGCCCCCGTCCGATACGGGCAAGGCGTAGAGATCGGCCTGCCGCAGCTCGGCATTGCCCAATCCGCGCTCCCCGACCCGGGCACGCGCCAGCCGCAGCATCTCGCTGCTCTTGTCGATCCCCAGCGCGTGCGTGGCGCGGGGCGCGAACAGCTCGATCATCCGCCCGGTCCCGGTGCCGATATCGACCACGCGCCCCAGCGGCGCGCCCCCGAGCACGTCGAACATCGCCGCTTCGACCTGCTCCTCCGCAACATGGAGCGAGCGGATCGCGTCCCATTCGCCGGCATGCGCCTGAAACCAGGCCGCCGCCGCCGCCGCGCGATCCGCGCGCACCGCCTCCAGCCGGGCGATGTCCGCCTGCGCCTCCGCCTCCGTACCCCACGCCTTCAGCGCGGCGATGACGGGGTCGACCAGCGCCGCCGCACCCAGCGCGACGAAGACCCAGCTGCCTTCCTTGCGCCGCTCCGCCAGTCCCGCATCCGCCAGGATCTTGATATGGCGCGACACGCGCGGCTGGCTTTGCCCCAGCACCTGTGCCAGCTCGCCCACCGACAATTCCATCGACGCCAGCAGCGCGACGATCCGCAGGCGGGTTTCGTCCGCCAGTGCGCGGAAGATGTCGAGCGCGACCTTCATGCGATCAGATATAAAGATATCTTTATATGTCGTCAAACGACATCGTCGTCATCGGCGTCAGGGACCCTTTCGCACGGGTCTGGCGTTCGCAGCGCGGCTCCGGCAGTTTTGCCGGCGTAACGATCGACGTCATCACCAACCGGGGAGAGCCCAGATGAAGCGCCTGACCATCACCGTCCTGACCGCCGCCGCTGCGATCTCGCTGGCCGCCTGCAGCGAGAGGGCGCAGAACGAGAGCGCCGAGGCCGCCAATGCCGTCGCCGCCGACACCAGCGCCACCACGCGAAACGCCGTGAACGACGTCGACGCCGCCACGGACAAGGCGCTCAACTCGGCCGAGCGCACGCTCGACAAGGTAGGCGCGAAGCTGGAGAATTCGGGCGACGCGGCTGCCGATGCGACCGGCAACGCGATGGTCGCCGCCGGCCAGAAGCTGCGCGACGACAAGTGATGACGCGGCGGCGCCTTCCCCATGTGCGGGTGTTGGCGTCGGTGCCGCTGTTGCTCGCCGCCGCCTGTTCCGGCGGCGGCGATCCCACGCCGGGTCTCACCGCCGATCAGGATCGGCAGTTGAACGAGGCGGCGGAGATGCTCGACGCCAACAGCGTGGCACTGGAGCAGGTGACCGACAACGTGACGGAGAATGGCTCATGACCGAGTTGCGGCGGCTGGGTGCCTCCGATCTGAAGATCGCGCCGCTGGTCCTGGGCGGCAACGTCTTCGGCTGGACGGCGGATCGCGATGCCAGTTTCGCGGTGCTCGACGCGTTCGTCGAGGGCGGCGGCACGATGATCGACACCGCCGATGTCTATTCTGCCTGGGTCCCGGGCCATTCGGGCGGCGAGTCCGAGACGATGATCGGCGAGTGGCTGCGCACCAGCGGCAAGCGCGACCGGGTGCAGATCGCGACCAAGGTCGGCATGTTGCCCGGCGAGGGTGGCGAGAAACTGGCGCCGGCGCGGATCGCCGCGGCGTGCGACGCCTCGCTTCGTCGGCTCGGCACCGATCGCATCGACCTGTATTTCGCGCATCAGGACGATGATGCACAGTCGCAGGATGCGGTGGCCGAGGCGTTCGCGACGCTGGTGAAGGCCGGCAAGGTCCGCGTGCTGGGCGCCTCCAACTACCACGCCGCGCGGTTGAAATCGGCGATCGACACCGCCCGCGCGGCCGGGCTGCCGCATTATCAGGTCCTCCAGCCGGAGTATAATCTGCTCAGCCGCATGAAATTCGAGGGCGAGTTGCAGGACTATTGCGTCGTCGAGAATATCGGCGTCGTCCCCTATTACGGCCTCGCCTCGGGCTTCCTGACCGGCAAGTACCGCTCTGCCGAGGATCTGGGGAAGAGCGTCCGCGGCGGGCGGATGCGCGACCTGCTGGAGGGCAAGGGCGCGGCGATGCTGGCCGCGCTCGACCGGGTCGCGGCCGAAACGGGCGCGACGCTGGCGCAGATTTCGCTGGCCTGGCTGATCGCTCAACCGGGCGTGACCGCCCCGATCGCCAGCGCGACCTCGGCGAAGCAGCTGGAGGAACTGCTGCCGGCGATGACGCTGACCCTGTCCGACGACCAGCGCGCGCGCCTGACCGACGCCGGCACCTGAACGCCGTTGCGCCGGGGCGCGACATGATCGACACATCGGGCATGTCGCACCTGCCTCACAAGGCCCCTGTCATGCCCCGTTTTACGGTCCTGCTCGCCGCGTTGCTGCTCGCGGTGTCCGCGTGGCCGGCGCAGGCAGCGGTCACGATCACCTTCTGGAGCCGCGATTTCGGCGGGAACTACTTCCCCCACGCCTTCTTCACGCTGCGCGGGACACCCGACGCCGGCGGGCCGGCGGTCGATGCCGGCTACGGCTTCACCGCCAAGTCGGTGTCGCCGGCACTCCTCTTCGGCAACGTCGCCGGCCGTGTCGAGCGGCCCAAGCACGGCTATATGGAGGGCAGCCACGCCCGCTTCGCGCGCACGATCAGCGATGCGCAATATGCCGCCGTCCTCGACCTGATCCGCGCCTGGGACGAAAAGACGGGCGACGCGACCTACAACCTCGGCAAGCGCAACTGCGTCACCTTCGTGCGCGAGGCGGCGCGGCGGATCGGGGTCGCGCAGGTCGACTTCCCCAGGCTGATGAAGAAGCCGACCAGCTACCTGCGCGCGGTCTATGCCGCCAATCCCGGCCAGCTGGTCGCGGTCGAGCAGACCGGCAAGCAATGGTTCGCCGCCCATCCGCCGACCACCGGCATCGCACCGATCGACGCGCCGATCTCCACCCCCGGTACGATGCCGGGGAAGAAGGAGGAAGCGCCGGTCGCGAAGTGACGCCCGTCCCTGTTATCCGACCGGCACCAGCTCGATCACCGTCAGCAACGATTCGAACGCCGGGTGCGGCAGCGCGATGCGCCACCGGCCGTCGCCGACCCGCGTCGCCCAGCCCGCCAGATCGCGCTCCGGATCGCGGCCATAGGCCAGCGCCCGCGTCTCGTCCGCCAGCATCAGCGTCCCCAGGAACACCGCGCGTCGGTCGTCGTGACGGTAGAGGGTGCCGACCTGCCGCTGCGATCCGGTCAGCTTGACCAGCTGCGCCTCCCCCTGCGCCGACGCGGCGATGCGACATTCGAACCACGGATAGGCCAGGAAATCGGGCATCCCCGGCGTCCTCGCCCCCAGCTTGAACACGCGGCAACGATAGCGCCCGGCGGGCGGCACCGGCCTGTCCAGCGCGATGTCCGGCGCGAACAGCGCGCCCGCCGCCGCGACCGCCGCCGGATCGGCGGCCCGCGCCTTCGCGGCGGCCGTCACCCAGGCGCCACGCCAGCCGCGCAACCGCGTGCGATCCGCATCGGTCGCCAGGTGCCGCCACATATCCTCCTGCTGCGACGCAGGCGGCGGTTCCAGCGGGGCGCGCCCCGCCCCGCAGCCGCACAGCGCCAGCGACAGGGCCGTGCCGGACCCCAATGTCGCCGCGCGCCACGCCGTCACGCCGCGGTCCAGCCGCCGTCCGCCGACAGATTGGCCCCCGTGATCGCCTTCGCCTCGTCGCGGCACAGGAACAGGGCGAGCGCCGCGACCTGTTCGGGCGTGACGAACTCCTTGGTCGGTTGCGCGGCGAGCAGCACGTCGTTCATCACCTGCTCGCGCGTCAGCCCGCGCGCCTTCATCGTGTCCGGGATCTGGCTTTCGACCAACGGGGTCCAGACATAGCCCGGCGAGATGCAGTTGACGGTGATCCCGTCGGTCGCGGTTTCCAGCGCGACCGCCTTCGACAGTCCCACCAGACCGTGCTTAGCGGCGACATAGGCCGATTTGTTGGGGCTGGCGACCAGGCTGTGCGCGGAAGCCGTCGAGACGATCCGGCCCCAGCCTTTCGCGCGCATGTACGGGACGGCGGCGCGCATCACGTGGAAGGCGCTCGTCAGGTTGATCGCGATGATCGCGTCCCATTTCTCCGGCGGGAAGTCGGCGATGCCGCTGACGAACTGGATGCCGGCGTTGTTGACGACGATGTCCGGCCCGCCCCAGGCGTCATGCGCGCGCGCGATCATCCCGGCGATCTGCTCCGGCCGGGTCATGTCCGCCGGGTCGTACAGCGCCTCGGCGCCGCTCGCCGCCGCGATCTCGGTGCGGGCCCGCTCGATCGCCGCGGCCTCGCCGAAGCCGTTGAGCATCACGTTCGCGCCCTCGCCCGCCAGCGCGCGCGCGATCGCCAGACCGATGCCGGAGGTCGATCCCGTCACCACCGCGCTTTTGCCCTTCAGGAACATGCGTCATCCTCGCTCGAAACTGATGCCGGAAACCGGCGTACGTCATCGACCGCGCGCGCGCCGGTTGCAACCCGGGCCACGTCACGGGCATTCATGCCGCAACGACAACGATCGACCAGGGGACACGGGCCATGCGCCTCGACGATTACGATCAGGACATCAACGTCGAGGATCAGCGCGGCGCCGCCGGGGGCGGTGGCTTCGGCGGCGGCGGCGGGGGATTGCTGCTCGGCCTGCTGCCGATGATCGGCAGCCGCTTCGGCTGCGGTGGCGTGGTCGTGGCGCTGTTGCTGCTGGCGGTATTCGGCGGCCTCGGCAATCTGGGCGGGCTGCTCGGCGGCGGCGGCAGCGCGCCGTCCACGCAGGTGTCGCGCCCCGCCGGCAACGGCGAGACGCTGGCGCAGAAGTGCGACACGCAGGCCGCGCGCGCCGCCTGCAACGCCTTCTCCTCCGCGCAGAACACCTGGGAGGCGATCTTCGCCAGGTCCGGCCGGCGGTTCGTCGCGCCCAAGCTGGTGTTCTTCGGGCAGCAGGGCGGGCAGTCCGGCTGCGGTGCGGCGATGTCCGCGATGGGGCCGTTCTACTGCCCCAGCGATCAGGGCATCTACCTCGACACCGGATTCTTCGACGAGCTGACCAATCGCTTCCAGGCGCCGGGCGACTTCGCGCAATATTACGTGATCGCGCACGAATTCGGCCATCATATCCAGAACCTGACCGGCATTTCCGAGCGGGTTCAGCGCGAACAGCAGCGCCTCGGCCGGGCGGAGGGCAATGCGCTGTCGGTGCGCCTCGAACTGCAGGCGGACTGCTACGCCGGCGTCTGGGCGGCCGCCAACCGCGATCGGCTGGAGCCCGGCGATATCGAGGAAGGCATGCGCGCCGCGCAGGCGATCGGCGACGACACGCTCCAGCGCCAGTCGCAGGGCCGCGTCGTTCCCGACAGCTTCACCCACGGCACCTCCGCGCAGCGTCAGGAATGGCTCCGCCGCGGCATGGAATCGGGCGACCCCGCCGCCTGCGACACCTTCTCCGGCGCGGTGTGACGGCGCGCCATTTTGCCGCGCCCCGGCGAGGGCGGGACCTCTGCCGGAACGAGGGCACCAGCACCCAGCCCCGAAGGTGCGACGACGCCGCCGCGCACCGTTCGTCATTGCGAGCGTAGCGAAGCGATCGAGCGCAGTTCGCGATACCCCGGATTGCTTCGCTTCGCCCGCAA
The DNA here is from genome assembly GCF_036946125.1 of Sphingomonas adhaesiva. Lineage (NCBI taxonomy): Bacteria > Pseudomonadati > Pseudomonadota > Alphaproteobacteria > Sphingomonadales > Sphingomonadaceae > Sphingomonas > Sphingomonas adhaesiva. The sequence continues at coordinate 646,033 of NZ_JAQIJT010000002.1, read as the reverse complement.
TGACGGCTCGACCTGACATCATAATGATCTGAGAGGTCGCTCCGCTCGCTGCGCGTCTTTCACCCGAACAAAAAGAGGGAGGCGCGGACCTCGCGGCCCGCGCCTCCCGTCCTTACCGCGTTCTCCGATCAATAGGTGCCGGAGAAGCTCTTGTTCAGGTTCGTCCCGCCGGTATCGCTACCCGTCGTCGCCTTGCCGGACTGGCTATAGGCACCCGCTTCGGTCGGGGACTGGCCATAGCTGGTGCCGGACGTCGACGACTGCGAATAGCCGCGGTCGTTATGTTGGGCGCGGTCGCCGAACATCGCCTGGTTGTTCTCTTCGTTGCGCCAGTGCTGCTTGGCCTCGTCCGCGGTCTTGGACAGCGTCACCTTGCTGTCCTCGACCTTGTCGATCCAGCGCGACGGGATCGAATGGTGCTGACCGCCCGCATCCGCATCGTTCTTGGTCAGGATGATGCGATCGCCGCGCACCTTGTCGACCGTGCCGACATGGCTGCCGTCCGAGCCGACGACCTCCGCGTGCTCCTTGACGTTGTTCAGCGAATCACGCTGCGTCTGCCGCTGGGTACGCCACGTCGAGAACTCGTTTTCGAACCGCGAGCGGTTCTCCTGACGATATTCGTCATAGTCGCGGTCGAGCCCGGCGATCTGGCCCGAGCGCCACGAACGATAATCATCGTCATGACGGTTGCCGCCCTGCTGGTTGTAGTAGCGCTCGTCGTAGCGGCTATCCATCTCGCGGCGGCGCTCGGCATCCTCGTCACCGAACCAGGAACGTACCTCGTCACCGGCGCGCGCCAGGAACCCGCGCTCGTCATAATCGTAGCCCTGCGGCGCACGGCCCGCATCGCGGCGACCGTAGGACTGATCCCGGTCGTTCCCGCGGGTGTAGCGGTCGCGGTAATTGTCGTCGTCGGCGTGGCGGTAGCGGCCCACATCCTCCCAACGATGCCCGTCCGACGCATAGCTGCCGTGATATTCGTCGCCGCGGGCATAGCGCGACTGGCCATAGCCCTCGCCGCCGTCATACCGGCCGCCGTAGCTGCCGCCGCGGCGATAGTCGTCGCGCCCGCGGTAACGGTTCGCGCCATAGTCGCCGCGCTGCTCGTCGCGCTGATAGCCGTACCGCCCGTAATCGTCGCCGCGGCCATAGGGACGGCGGTCGTCGTCGCGATCGAACGCGCCGGCGGCACGGTAATCGCGCGCGCTGGAATAGCTGTAGTTGCGGCCCGACCCATAGTCGCGGCCGTAATCCTGCGTCTCGTTGCGCCCGTAATAGTCGCCTTGCGGATTGGTCCCGCGCGGGTAACGTTCGTAGCCCATTGCGTCCTCCTACTTTACCGGCCCGGACGCGTTGCTTGCGCCCGCATGCCGGACATGGCGGAGAAGGCATGGCGGCGGCATTCGTTCCTATCATTACGAGTTCGTAATCAGGCATTCGTCGCACGCCACCACCATCCAGCCGCGGCGCGAAAAAATGCGGCGCGCGTGGGACAAGGTGCGAAACGCCTGTTGCATCGTGGTTCGACGGCGGCTAATGGCGGCGCTCCCCGGCATTGCCGCGGGATCGGCGGGCGGGGCTGTAGCTCAGATGGGAGAGCGCTGCAATCGCACTGCAGAGGTCAGGGGTTCGATTCCCCTCAGCTCCACCACCCGCCCGATCGTTATCGCTACCACCATTCCTGCCGGGGACATGCCGAAAGGTCGCCCCTCGTTGACCATGGCAGGGTCGACCACTTCCGTCGTCGCCAGTGGAGCGCCCGCGCGCGCCGGCGGCTGGAGTTCGATCCACGAGGCTTGCACCGGCCACAACCACCTCCCCGACGAAGGCGGGACGTTTGCAAAAGGCTACACCGTACTCCTGCGAAGGCAGGAGCCCAGGGTTGCAGGTCCCATAAGGCGTTGTTCTGCTTGGCTCTGGGCTCCTGCCTGCGCAGGAGCACGGCGTGGGCTCGATGTCGTTGCACCTGTTTTGCAAAGGCCCTCGGCCTTCGCCGGGGAAGTGCTTCAGTTTGAACGGATCGGGGTCTGGGCCGGGGTCGCGAACCAGATCGTGTGCGTCGGGCCCTTGCCGTTCTCCCGCGCGCGTACCCGAACCTCATCGACCGCGAACCCGCCGTTCTTCAGCCGCCGCGTGAAGGCGGGATCCGCCCCCGCCGACCACACCGCAAGGACGCCGCCCGGCCGCAACGCGGCGCGCGCGCCGGCGAGGCCGCGCGCGGTGTACAGGCCGTCGTTGGCCTCGCGCGTCAGCCCGTCGGGGCCGTTGTCGACGTCGAGCAGGATGGCATCATATTGCCGCGTGCCGCGCGCGATCACCGCGCCGACATCGTCGATGACCACCGTCACGCGCGAATCGTCGAGGCAGCCCGCCGCCAGCGCCTGCATCGGCCCGCGGGCCCATTCGATGATGCCGGGCACCAGTTCCGCGACGACCGCGCGCCCGTCCGGCCCCAGCCGCGCCAGCAGCGCGCGCAGCGTGAAGCCCATGCCATAGCCGCCGACCAGCACCTGCGCCGTGGCGGGGGAGGACAGTCGCGCCAGCGCCATCGTGGCGAGCGCGACCTCCGACCCGCTCATCCGGCTGCTCATCAACTCGTTGCGGTCGAGCATGATGATGAAGTCGCCGCCATGCCGGACCAGCCGCAGCGGCGGGCCGCCGGGCACGTCCGCCGTGCCGACGACCTCGCGGGGGAGCATTACTTCTTGCGGGCCTTGCGCGCCGCGTACTTCAGGTCGCGCAGCGCCTTCAGCTCCTCGGCCGACTTCTTCGGCTTGGGCGCCCTGGCGGCTTCCTCGGCGGCCTTGGCGGCGGCCTTCGCGGCCTTTTCCTCGTCGATCAGGCGCTGGCGCTCGGCACGACGCTCCGCGGCGGCCGCGTCGCGTGCGGCGCGCGTCGCCTCGCGCTCGGCGATCACGGCCGGGTCGGCGACCGGCTTGTTGCGCAGCTTTTCCAGCGCGCTTTCCTTGGCCGCGCGGGCGGCGGCAGAACGTTCGTTGAAGTCAGGGGTCTTGAAGCGAGCCATGCGATTCCCGTTGGATAGAGCGACCGACAGGGTCGCCCGGGGGCGCCCCTAGCACAAAACGCACGCGCTTGGCGCCCCTATAGTTCCCGCAGCGCCGCGGCGGGTCGCGCGCGCAAGATGGGCAGGCTGCCGGCCAGTCCCACCGCGATCGTGATCCCCGCCCCCGCCGCCAGCGTCAGCAGGATCGTCGGCCAGTCGGGCAGCCAGTCGAACCCGAACATCTGCACGACGACATACCAGCCGCCCGCGACGCCCAGCGCCAGCGCGACCGCACCGACGATACCGGCGAGCAGCGCATATTCCAGCGCCTGCGCCGCCAGTACCTGCGCGCGGGTCGCGCCCAGCACCTTCAGGATCACCGTGTCGTAGGTCCGCGCCGCCCGCGCCGCCGCGATCGCACCGATCAGCACCGCGATCCCCGCCAGTACCGCGATGCCCGCGGCGACCGCGATCGCATTCGCCATCTGCGTCACCACGTCCTGCACCTGCGACAGGACGCCGCCGACCTCCACCACCGAGGTGGAGGGGAACAGCGGCAGCAGCGCGCGCGTCACCGCGGGCACGCGCGCGGCGGGCATGTCGATCGTCGCCGCCAGATTGTGCGGCACGTCGTCCAGCGCGCCGGGGGAGAAGACGAGCACGAAGTTGAAGCCCAGCGTATCCCAGGCGATGCGCCGGAACGACGCGATCCGCGCCTGCCGCTCCAGCCCCAGGATCGAGATGGTCAGCGGATCGCCGATCCTGAGGTCCAGCGCCTGCGCCAGGCGTTCGTCGACCGACACCAGCGGCTCGCGCGCCTCCGCGGCGGTCCACCAGCGCCCCTTCGTGATCGTGCTGCCCGGCGGCAGCGCCGCGGCGAAGGTCAGCCCGCGCTCGCCGCGCAGCGCCCATGCCCCTTCCGGGATCGACGCGAGATCGGCGACGCGCGTGCGACCATAGCCGGTGATCGTCCCGCGCATCAGCGGCACCGTCGCGACGATCGCGCCGGGCGAGGCGCGCTCGACGGTGGCGCGGAACATCGCCTCGCGCTCCGGCGGCACGTCGAGCGCGAAGAGCGCAGGCGCGCGTTCGGGCACGCTGCGCCGGATATTGCCGTCCAGGCTGGTGCGGATGCTCGCCAGCAGCACGAACAGCGTGAGCCCCAGCCCCAGCGCCACCACCAGCGCCACGGTGCGCGACTGCGGCCGGTGCAGCGCCGCGAGCGCCAGCCGTGGGAGCGGCCGGCGCGGATGCGGCAACCGCGCCACGCCGGCCCGGATCGCCTGCCCCACCCCGACCAGCAGCAGCAGCGCTCCGGCTGCCGCGGCGAGGAACGCGAGCGCGAACCACGGCCGCTCGCTCGCCGCCATGGTCAGCGCGACGACCAGCGCGCCCGCCAGCGCCATCCACGCCGCCGCACGCCACCGCCCCGCTCCCTGCCGGGGGTCGAGCGCGCCGCGCAGCAGCGCCTGCGCCGGCACGCGCCCGACCGCCACCAGGTGCGGCGCGCAGAACGCCAGCGCGATCAGCAGGCCGTAGGCGGCAGCCAGCGCCAGCGGCACCGGCGCGAAGGTCCAGCCCGGCGCGACGGGGAGCACCCTGCTCGCCGCCGCGCCCAGCAGCGGCACCGCCGCCACGCCCGCGGCCAGCCCCAGCGCGACGCCCACCGTCGCCACCGCCACGACCTGGAGCAGGTACACCCGCGTCACCAGCGCCGAGGTCGCCCCCAATACCTTCAACATCGCGATGCTGGAGCGACGCGTGTCGAGGTACGAGGACACGCCATTGCCCACCCCGATTCCCGCGATCACCAGCGCGGTCAGCCCGACCAGCGTCAGGAACTCCCCCATCCGCGCCACGAAGCGGCTGGCCCCCGGCGAGGCTCGGTCGCGCGTCTTCGTCTCCCACCCGGCGGCGGCGAAGGCGCGCTCGAACCACGCCACCGCCTGCGCCGGATCGCGCGCGGTGGCGACGCGATACTTGCTCTCATACAGGCTGCCGGGCTGGATCAGTCCGGTCCGCGCCAGCCCGGCGGTCGACACCAGCGCCACCGGCCCCAGCGTGAACCCCTCGCCCAGCCGGTCGGGCTCGTCGTCGATGACGCCGCCGATGCGGAACATGGCCGTCCCGAACCGCAAGCGCCCGCCGGGACGCACGTCCAGCCGCGGCGCCAGCGCCGGCGCGATCCACACGGTGTCCGCAGCCGGCGCGCGCACGCTGCGCCCGTCCGCCAGCGTCAATTGCCCGTAGAGCGGATAAGCGGCGTCCACCGCCTTGAGCTGCACCGGCGCGGTGGCTCCGGCGGGCGTCACCGCCATCGATTGCATCCGTGTCGTCTCCGACACGCGACCCAGCGCGCGCATCGCCGCCAGCTCGCCCGCATCGGCACCGCGCTGCGACGCCGCAAATTCGACATCGCCCCCCAGCAACACGCGCCCGCGCGCCGCCAGTTCGGTGGAGATTGCGTCGGTCAGCGTCCCGATCGCCGCCAGCGCACCGACGCCCAGAAACAGGCACACCAGCAGCAGGCGCAAGCCCCGGAACCGCGCCGACAGCTCGCGCCGCGCCAGCCGCCAGGCGAGCGCCCAGCGACGGCTGTCCGGCACGCCCGCGTGCTCCTGTGCAGGGGTCACGCGATGCGTCCGTCGACCAGATGGACGGTGCGGTCGCACCGCTCCGCCAGCGCGGGGTCATGGGTGATGATAACCAGGCTCGCGTTGGTCGCGGCGCGGCGTGCGAACAGCAGGTCGACGATCCTCGCGCCGGTCGCGGCATCCAGATTGCCGGTCGGCTCATCGGCGAAGACCAGCGCGGGCCGCCCCGCCAGCGCGCGCGCGATCGCCACGCGCTGCTGCTCGCCGCCCGACAGCTGCGCGGGATAATGGTGCAGCCGGTGCGCGAGACCCACCGCCTCCAGCTCCGCGTCGGCGCGCGCGAACGCGTCCGCCACGCCCGCCAGTTCCATCGGCACCGCGACATTCTCGCGCGCGGTCATCGTCGGCAGCAGGTGGAAGGCCTGGAGCACGATTCCGATGCGCCCGCGCCGCGCGACGGCCAGCGCATCCTCGTCCAGCGCGCCGACATCGAGCCCCGCGACGCACACGCTGCCCGAGGTCGCGCGCTCCAGCCCGGACAGCACCGCCATCAACGACGACTTGCCCGACCCCGATTGCCCCAGCAGCGCCACGCTCTCCCCCGCGGCGACGTCAAGATCGACGCCGCGCAGGATCTCGACCGGCGCATCGCGGCCGAGCGTCAGTCTTACATCGCGCGCGGCGATGACCATATCGGTCGCGATCATGAGGGTTTTTCCGAAAGCAGGAACGGGCGTGAAGATACCGACATATGCGGCGGCGCTGCTGATTCTCCAAGGCGTCGCCGCGTGCAGCCGGCGCGACGATCCGCCGATCCCGCTCGCCACGGCGTCGCCCCCCGCTCCTGCCGCGACCGCGTCGCATGCGGTGTCGGGGCCGAAGCGCACGGTGCTCGCGTTCGGCGACAGCCTGTATGCCGGATACGGCCTGCGCCCCGGACAGAGCCTGCCCGATGCGGTCCGCGAGCGGCTGCGCGCGGGCGGGATCGACGCGACGGTCGTCAACGCGGGCGTTTCGGGCGATACCACCGCGGACGGTCGCCGCCGGTTGGCCTATACGCTCGACCGGCTGGAGCGGAAGCCCGACCTGGTGATGCTGGGGCTGGGCGGTAACGACGTGCTGCGACAGATCCCGCCCGCGGAGACGCGCGCCAACATGGCGGCGATGCTGACGGAGCTCGACCGCCGCGGCATCCCGGTGCTGCTGACCGGCATGATGGCGCCGCCCAATCTGGGCCCGGACTATGCCGCCGGTATCAATGCGATATGGCCCGATCTGGCGAAGGAACATCACGCCGCGCTCTACCCCTTCATCCTCGACGGGGTGCTGGGCAAGCGTCAGCTGATGCTTCCCGACGGCATCCACCCCAATGCCACCGGCGTCGAGAAGATCGCCGACCGCGTCGCCCCGCTGGTTGCGGACAGGCTCAAGGAATTGCCGGCGATCTGACATGCGCCTGCGCACGCGGGAACACGACGGGTGACATCGCCCGCCATCCCCGCCTAAGGCCCGGCGCATGAAGGACAACAATACTCCCCCATCGATGAACCGGCGCGAGTTCGTCGTGTTCATCGCCGCGGTGATGGCGGTCAACGCGCTGGGGGTGGACCTGATGCTGCCCGCGCTGGCCGACATCGGGCGCGACCTGGCGGTCGCCGCGGCCAACCACCGGCAATGGGTCGTCACCGCCTATATGCTGGGGTTCGGCGCGGGGCAGCTGGCCTATGGCCCGCTCGCCGACCGTTACGGGCGAAAGCCGGTGCTGATCGTCACGCTCGCGGGGTTCGTCGCCGCCAGCATCTTCGCCGCGGGTTCCGCGACCTTCGTCGCGCTGCTGGGCGCGCGCATGCTGCAGGGGATGATGTCCGCCTCCACCCGCGTACTGGCGGTGGCGATCGTACGCGACGGTTCGTCCGGGCGGCAGATGGCGCGCACGCTGTCGATCGCGCAGATGATCTTCTTCGTCGTGCCGATCCTGGCCCCCACGCTGGGGCAGGCGCTGCTCGCCTTCGGGCCGTGGCGGTTCATCTTCTACGCGCTGGGCGCGTTCGCCGCCTTCGTGCTCGCCTGGGCGGCGATGCGGCTGCCGGAGACGCTGCCGGTCGAGCGGCGCGTGCCGATCTCGCTCACGCGGCTGCGCGAGAGCTATCGGCTGACGCTCACCAACCGCTTCTCCGCGGGCTATGCGGTGGCGGCGGCGATGACCTTCGGCGGAATCATCGCCTTCGTCTCCTCCGCGCAGCAGATCTTCGTCGACGAATTCGGCGCGGGCGACCGCTTCGTGCTGCTGTTCGCGCTCTGTGCCTTCGCGATGGGCTGTGCCTCGTTCGCGAACGCGCGGCTGGTCGAGCGACTGGGCACGCGGCTGATCTCGCAGGCGGCGGTGCTGGGGCTGATCGCGCTGTCCCTCCTCCACATCGTCGTCATCGGGACGGGGCACGAGACGCTGACCAGCTACATCGTCTTCCAGGCGCTCAGCATGACATGCATCGGCCTGTGCGGCTCCAATTTCGGCGCGATGGCGATGGAGCCGGTGGGGCATATCGCGGGCACCGCCTCGTCGGTGCAGGGCTTCATCACCAGCGTCGGTGCGGTGGTCGTCGGCTCGCTGATCGGTCAGGCCTATTCGGGCACCACGCTGCCGCTCGCGATCGGATATCTGTGCATCGGCGTGGGCGCGCTGGCGGTGGTGTGGTTCGTCGAGGGCGGACGGCTGTTCCACGCGCGCCACGGCACCGCCTGACAGGCGCGCCGCTTTTCGCTATAGGCCCGCGATGATCCGTATCAACGATCTGAAACTGCCGCTGCATCATCCCGACGAGGCGCTGCCCGCCGCGGTCTGCAAGCGGCTGCGCATCACCCCGCGCGAGCTGGTTCGCCACCAGGTCGCGCGCCGCGCTTTCGATGCGCGCGACAAGACGCGGATTTCGCTGGTCTATGCGATCGACGTCCACGTCCGCAACGAAGCCACCGTGCTGGCCAGGATGCGCCGCGACAGGCATGTCCAGCCGACCCCCGACACGCGCTACCCCCTGCCCGCGCCGCCGCCCGAGGGCGCGCAGCGGCCCGTCGTCATCGGTGCGGGGCCATGCGGACTGTTCGCCGCGCTGATCCTGGCGCAGGCCGGCTATCGCCCGATCATCCTCGACCGCGGCAAGGTGGTGCGGGAGCGGACCAAGGATACCTGGGGCCTGTGGCGGCGCAGCGTCCTGAACCCGGAATCCAACGTCCAGTACGGCGAGGGCGGCGCCGGCACTTTCTCCGACGGCAAGCTCTACAGCCGGATCAAGGACCCCCGCCACCTCGACCGCAAGGTGCTGACCGAGTTCGTCAAGGCCGGCGCGCCCGAGGAGATACTGACCGATGCGCACCCGCATATCGGCACCTTCCGCCTCGTGAAGATGGTCGAAAGCCTGCGCGAGACGATCGAGGGGCTGGGCGGCGAGTACCGCTTCTCCACCCGCGTCGACGGCATCGACGTGGCGGAGCGCGGCGGTGAACGTCGCATCGTGGGGCTGCACCTGAACGGCGGCGACTACCTTGCCGCCCGCCATGTCGTGATGGCGATCGGGCACAGCGCGCGCGACACCTTCGCGATGCTCCACGCCGCCGGCGTCCATGTCGATGCCAAGCCCTTCTCGATCGGGGTCCGCATCGAGCACCCGCAATCGTGGATCGACCGCGCCCGCTTCGGCGCGGATGCGGGCAACGCGATCCTGGGCGCGGCGGAATATCACATCTCGCACCACTGCTCGAACGGACGCACGGTCTACAGCTTCTGCATGTGCCCCGGCGGCACCGTCGTCGCGGCGACCAGCGAGGAAGGGCGCGTCGCCACCAACGGCATGAGCCAGTATTCGCGCAACGAACGCAACGCCAACTCCGGGTTCGTCGTCGCGATCGATCCCGAGCGCGACTATCCCGGCGATCCGCTCGCCGGCATCGCGCTGCAACGCCGGCTGGAGGAGCGCGCCTTCGTCGCCGGCGGCTCCAACTACCGCGCGCCCGCGCAACGCGTCGGCGATTTCCTCGCCGGCCGCCCCTCCACCGCATTGGGCGGGATCGTCCCCTCCTACCGCCCCGGCGTGACCCCGACCGACCTCGCCGACGTGCTGCCCGATTTCGCGGTGGCGGCGATGCGCGAGGCGATCCCCGTGTTCGGTCGTCAGATTGCCGGCTACGACCATCCCGATGTCGTGATGACCGGGGTGGAGACGCGCACCTCCTCGCCCGTCCGCTTCACCCGCGGCGCGGATTTCCAGAGCCTCAATACCCGCGGACTGTTCCCCGCCGGAGAGGGCGCGGGCTATGCCGGCGGGATCCTGTCCGCCGCGGTCGACGGGATCAAGGTGGCGGAGGCGGTCGCGGCCAGCATCGGGGCGGCATGACGCTGATCCTGTTCAACAAGCCGTACGACGTCCTCAGCCAGTTCACCGATCGCGGCACGCCGGCAACGCGCGCGACGCTGTCCGACCACATCGACCTGCCCGGCGTCTATCCGGCGGGGCGGCTCGACCGCGACAGCGAGGGGCTGCTGCTGCTGACGGACGACGGGCGCTTGCAGGCGCGGATCGCCGATCCCAGGTTCAAGCTGCCCAAGACCTATTGGGTACAGGTGGAGGGCGAACCGGACGCCGCCGCGCTCGATTCGCTTCGCCGCGGCGTGATGCTGAACGACGGCCCCACCCGCCCCGCGGAGGTGGAGGTGATCGGCGCGCCCGCGATCTGGCCGCGCCACCCGCCGATCCGCGTCCGCCGCCACATCCCCGACCGCTGGCTGCGGCTGACCATCCGCGAGGGGCGCAACCGGCAGGTGCGCCGCATGACCGCCGCGGTCGGGCATCCGACGCTGCGGCTGGTGCGCTGGTCGATCGGGGACTGGACGCTGGGCGATCTGTCGCCCGGTCAGTGGCGTAGCGCGTGAAGCTGTTCTTCGACGGCAGCAGCCGCCCCCTCCCCTTCGGCATGGCGACCGCCGTGGTCGCCGGCGGTCGCGCACACCTTTGCGGCGATCTGGGCCCCGGCACGAGTATGGACGCGGAATGGCTGGCGCTGCTTCACGCCGTCCGCCTGGCGTACGACCTCGGCATCGCGGACGCCGTGCTGCTGGGTGATGCCGCCGCGGTGATCGCGCAGGCGAAGCGCGAGGTGCGCTGCCCGCCCGCCTGTCGCGTCCACCTCGCCACCTTTCAGGACCTCCCCCGACACGGCCGCCTGAGGTTACGGTACATCCGGCGGCACCAGAATCTTGCCGGCATCGCACTGGAGGCGGTGCGGGAACAGACGCGGCCAAGGATCGTCTGATCCGTTCCCAAGGCGCTGTTCACGCTCACCCTTTCCTCGCCCATTGGGAGAGAGCGGGAGCGCCGGAGGCGCGAGCACAAGGACCGACACGATAGCGACCAGCCCTCGCCTGTCCGGACGGGTTGCCGCCCGCGCGCATCACTCCCCCGCGGCCGCGCTGCTGCGGCGCCTGGAGCCGTTCTTCGCCATCGGGGACGTATCCGGCGGCCCGCTGCTGATCGCGACGATCGCCGCGCTCGCCATCGTCAACTCGCCCTGGGGCGGCGCGTGGAGCGCGGCATGGGACGGCACCATCCGCCTCAGCTACACCGGCCATGCGATCGCACGCAGTGCGGCGGAATGGGTGAACGACGCGCTGATGCCGCTGTTCTTCCTCATCATCGGCACGGAGGTGAAGCGCGAGTTCGCCAAGGGATCGCTGTCGTCGCTGCGTACCGCGATCTTCCCGGTCGCGGGCGCGATCGGCGGGCTGGTGGTCCCGATCGCCTTCTTTCTGGCATTCAACGCGGGCACCGCGACCGCGCATGGCTGGGGGGTGGTGGCGGCGATGGACACCGCCTTCAGCCTCGCGATCGTCGCGATGTTCACCACCCGCCTGCCCGATGCGGTGCGCGCGGTCCTGCTCGCCTTCGCCGCGATCGACGACGTCTTCGGACTGCTGGTCATCGCGGTCGCCTACACCGCCTCGCTGGCGCCCGCCTACCTGCTGCTGGCGGGGGCGGCCTATGCCGGGATCGTCCTGCTGCTGCGGCTGCGCTGGGTGGCGCCGGTGCCATACGTGCTGCTGGGGCTGCTGGTCTGGGCCGGGGTGCTGGGTTCGGGCGTGCATCCGACGATCGCGGGGGTCGCGATCGGGCTGCTGCTGCCGACCGCGCCGCGCCTGTCCGAGCGCCGCTTCGCCGACCGTGTCGAGGAACCGCTGGAGGAATTGCGCGCGGCGCAAGTCGCGGCGGACGAGGCGCCCGACGACGCCGCCGCGCAGGAACACCGCCACCGCGCACAGAAGCGGCTGGGCTATATCCACGAAATGGCCGCCGCCACCGATGAGCCGGACGAGCGACTGGTCCGTATCCTGACGCCGTGGGTGTCCTATGTCGTGCTACCACTGTTCGCGCTGTCGAACGTGCGCATCCATTTCTCCGGCGAGATGGTGGCGCAGGCATTGCATTCGCCGCTCGCGGCCGGGATCGTGACGGGGCTGGCGCTGGGGAAGCCGATCGGGTTCCTGGCGGCGACGTGGATCGCCACGCGGCTCGGCGCGGCGCGGCTGCCCGATGGGGTCACGTGGCGGATGGTGCTGGGGATCGGCGGGGTGGCGGGGATCGGCTTCACCATTTCGCTCTTCATTGCCGAACTGGCCTTCGCCGATGCGACGCAGGTAGAGATGGCGGCGCTGTCGGTGCTGGCCGCGTCGCTGCTCTCCGGGCTGTTCGGCTATCTGATGCTGTGGGGCGCGGCATCCCGCCGCACGGAGGACGCCGAATGACGCATTGCGCGGCACCACCGGCGGCGCGGTGCGTTGGCGCGCCGTCCATCGAAAAGGAGATGTAGCGATGACCACCGCGACCCAGAGCAACGGCAAGACCAAGCTGACCGACGCGTTCCGCGAGCATTTCTCCGGCAGCGCGCCGCTGACCGAAAAGGCGACCGGCTTCGCCAAGGCCCGCCCGTGGACCAGCGCGGCGCTGGCCGGCGTGGCAGCACTGGCGGTGCTGAACACGGTGCGCGGGCGCGCATAAGGATGGTCGCGACCGGCGCCGGATGACGCCGGTCGCCCCGACCGCCTGCCGCCGCGGCCGCATCGATTCATCCGCCGGGAGACGGCCGCAACTGCAGCGCTTCATCGGAATAGGCCCATGCATCACGCAGCGCGGCGGGCGCACGGTGCAAGGTCATGCCGATTGTCGGAACCAGCGTGCGCAACGAACGCTGCCACGCTTCGCCGGCAAACTCCTGCGGGAACATCGACCTCAGCGCATCGATGACGATCGACGGCGCGGTGGAGGCCCCGGGGGAGGCACCCAGCAACGAGATCAGGCTACCGTCGCGTGACGATACCAGCTCGGTCCCGAACGCCAGGTCGCCCCCTCCGCCCGGGCGGCGCCGGATGATCTGCACGCGCTGACCCGCCTGCACGAGGTTCCAGCCTTCCGCCGGCGCCTCCGGATAGTACGTGCGCAGCTGTTCCAGTCGATCCGCAGGCCCCTGGGCGAGCTGCCCCAGCAGATATTTGACCAGTCCGAAGTCGTCGACGGCGACATCGAGCGACGGACCGATGTTGGCGCCGTTGATCGAGCGGAACAAAGCGCTCGGCCCGCCCTGCATCAGGAAGGCGGTCGAGAAGGTGGCAAAGGGGCCGAACGAGATCTTGCGACGTCCATCGAGATAACGCGTGTCGAGATGCGGCACCGACATGGGCGGCGCGTCGCCGCTGGCCCGGCCATAGGCCTTGGCGAGGTAACGATCGGCGATCGCGGGATCGTCGTTGACGATGAACGAGCCGCCGACCGGGAAGCCGCCGTAATTGCGCGCCTCCGGTATGCCGCTGGCCTGAAGCAGCAGCAATGCCGCGCCGCCGGCACCGTTGAACACGCGGCTGGCGTCGATCGCCTGCAACCCCTCGTCCAGACGCCGGTCGCGATAGGTGATGCGCCACGCCCCGCCGGGCAGGCGATCGAGGTCCTCCACCTCGCTTCCGTAATGGATCGTCGCATTTTCGTGCCGCGCGAGGGCGTCCATCAATTGTTCGGTCACCTCGCCCCAATTGACGTCGGTGCCGCGCGCGTTCCAGGTCGCTGCCACCGGCTGCGCGGGATCGCGCCCGCGGATCAACGCCGGTGCCCATTCCGCGATTTTTCCCCGATCCGCCGAAAACTCGGTGCCGGTCCATAGCGGGTTGGCGGTCAGGGTGCGGTAACGCTGCAACTGGAACCGCTGGTCGTCCCGGCCCATGCCGAACCCCATGTGCGGGACCGAATTGATGAAGCGGCGCGGGTTGCGCATCTCGCCCATGCGAACGAGCGACGCCAGCAACTGGCGGGTCACCTGGAACTGCTCGTTGACCTTGATCGCCTGGTCGATCTTCATCCGGCCGTTCTCGATCGGCGTGTAATTGGGTTCGCACAACGCCGAATGGCCCGTCCCGGCATTGTGCCACACGCCCGAACTCTCGCGCGCCGGCGCATCGAGCCGCTCGAAGACCGCCAACCGCCAGTTCGGCTGGAGGATTTTCAGGAACACGCCCATCATCGCGCCCATCACGCCCCCACCGACGATCGCGACGTCGACGTGACGGCTGGCCGGCACCACGGTCGGATTGCGACCGGCAAGATAGCTGACAGTGCCGGTGGCCCCCAGCGCGGCCCCGCCCGCCAGCAGCTTGCGCCGGGAGATCGGCTTCTTCGTGACAGCCTGTTCGTCCATCGCCTATCCCTCGTCGTGAAATGCGGGACCGTCCGGCATCCACTTTCCTATGATCCGCAAACAGTCGATATAGCGCAGGTGCTCGTCGCGGAAGCATCTCGCGCATCCCGGAAACAATCTGATGAAATTCGACGTCGGACGCCGAACGGCTCCAATCAACTCCAAGATGAAAACGCGAAGAGCTGCCCTCTCAGGGCGGAGGGTGATTGCCGCCGCCTTAACAATGACTTGCGCCATTTCTGTCGACGCAACTGCCCAGGTCCGAAGCGCTGCCGACATACGGGAAGGCGAACTGTATCCGCGCGACGCGATGGGCGACCGCTGGCCGGCCGGCCGCTATTCCATGTCACGATGGGCGGAGGACTGGCGCATCATGGCCGATCCCGAGGAGCGCCGCGATCCCGTCGATCGATTGAAGTTCCTGCCGATCGCAGCCGATGGCGCGGTGTACGTGACCCTGAGTGGCGAGGTACGGGTCCGCGTCAACTACACCGACAACCCGCAATTGCGCGATGGATCGCATCAGCGCCAGGACATCCTGCGGCTGGTCGGCGGCGCCGATCTGCATATCGGCGATAACCTGCGGTTGTTCGGCGAGGTCGCGCACGGCGGTTTAGGAGGTCTGCGGCTCGGCGATCCCCCCGCGAGCCTGCGGAATCGCGCGGTGCTCCAGCAGGGCTTCGCCGAATACGGCACGCGGGCGGGCGTGGTCGAGCTCGGCGCCCGCGTCGGCCGGCAGGAGTTCGAGGACGGCGCGAACCTGCTGGTGGCATCGCGCGACAACAATACGATCCGCTTCGCGCTGGACGGCGTCCGGCTGTGGGCGCGCACGTCGCGTCTTCGGCTGACCGCGTTCGATCTGCGCTACGTCGCGTTGGGACGGGGCGGGTTCGGGGACGATCGGACCGACAGGGGAACGCGCTTTTCGGGTATCACCGCGGGCGTCGTCCTGCCGACCGATCTGTTCGGCGGCTCGGCGCTGTATGTCGACCCCTTCCTGTGGCGGGTCCGCGAGGACGATCGCGACTGGAGCGGAACGCCGGCGCGCGAAAGCCGAATCTATGCCGGGGCCCGGATCTGGGGAGAGGCCGGCCGCGTCAGCGTGGAATGGACCCTGAACCACCAGCGCGGCCGCCATGGTGCGCGGCCGATTCGCGCCTGGCAGGCGCTGATGGAGCAGACGGTGGCGCTGTCGAACGCCGACGACGCGCCGGAAATCGGCTTCCACCTCGACTATGCCAGCGGGGGCGGCGGGGCCTCGCCCGACGAATCCCTGCGCGCGACCAGCACGCCGTTCGGCAACAACATCTATTATTCCTACGGCCTGTTCCTCACGCCCAGCAACCTGGTGGCCTTCGCACCGATCGTCCGGGTGCAGCCGGCGCGTGGCATCACGCTGACGCTCGAACATCAATGGGCGTGGCGGCCGAACGACCGGGACTCGATCTATCGCGCCAACACGACGCACTATGTCGGCACCGCAAGGGTGCGCGGGCACCGGATCGCGCGGCTGCCGCGGGCGCAGCTGCAATGGACCATCAATCCGCGCCTGTCGTTCCTGGGGCGGCTGGAATATCTGGACGCACAGGAGGCGCTGACCCGGGCCGGATATACGGACAGCGTCTTCGCCGCCGGCTGGGTCAGCTACCGTTTCTGACCGGCCCGCAGGAACTGCCGCCCGACGGGGCCGTCTCACCGCCTGCGAACGCGCGAACGGCCAGCCATCCGCACGGAGGCGCGCCGGGTCAGCTCAGCTTGCTCGACGGGCGAGCCTTTCCGGCGATCCGTTCGGCCAGCCACAGCCGGAGCGCCGGTCCGATGCCATGAAGCCGCATCTGATGCCGCCGATAGAGAAAGGCGTGCCCGGCCTGTGCTACCCGCCCGCGCAGAAAGCCCCGTCCGAAGATACCGAACTGCCCGAGGGCGCCATAAGCGTCATACCCGCCGAGTTGCACCAGCGCGCCGAGATCGCGGTAGCGGAACGCCGGTGCCTTCTCTCCCAGGACGATCGTCGGCAGCCAGCGGCCGAGATAGACCGCCTGCTGGAAGGCGACCTGCGCCGTGGGCGGCAGGGGCGAACCGTCTTCCGACCCGCCGAAGGCGGCACAGTCGCCGATCGCGAAAATGTCGGGGGACGATATCGAACGACAATGGTCGTCGACGACCACACGGCCGTTCGGCATCCGTTGCAGCGTGTCCAGCGTCGCGGCCAGCGGGGCTGCCTCCACCCCGGCCGCCCAGACGCAGAGGTCCGCCGGCAACACCTCGTCCTCCAACTGCAATCCCGATTCATGGACGGCCGATACGTCCACCCCGGTTCGCACCGTTATCCCCAAACCCTCTAGCCGGGTCCGGGCGGCGCTCGATATCCGCTCGGGAAACGCTGGAAGCAGCCGGTCGCCGCGGTCGACAAGCGTGATATCCAGCGATTTGCGCCCCCCTCCCAGGCCATAGTCATCGGCGATGTCGGCGATCTGCACCAGTTCGGCCGCCAGCTGGACCCCGGTCGCGCCGCCGCCCACGATGGCGACGCGCAGGGGAACGCCGGTCTGCGCCGCCTCGACCAGTCGGGGCGCGACATGCGCCTGGAAATCACGGGCCTCCGCCAGCGTGTCGATATGCCGCGCATGTTCCTCCACGCCCGCGACATCGAAATGCGCTGCGACGCTTCCGATCGCCAGGACGAGCGTGTCATAATCGATCGTCCGTTGCGGCAGCAGTTCCCGCCCATGGAAGGAAAAGGGTGCGACGCCGATGGTGCGCGTGACGGGATCGATGCCGTCCACGCGGCCGGGCACGTAGGTGAAGCCGTGATGCCGTGCCTGGGCGACATAGGGCACCTCCACCTGCGCGACGTCATGCGTCCCCGCAGCGATGCTGTGCAGCATCGGTTTCCACACATGGGATGTCGCGCGATCGATCAGGATCACATCCAGCGCCGGGTCGCGCCCGAGGATACCCGCCAGATCAAGACCGGCGACGCCGCCGCCGACGATCACCACCCGGCGGCGCGCATCCCGCGTGTCAGGGCCGGACACGAACATCGGGCATCTCCTCCAGAGCAAGCGTGGCGGTGACGTGGCAGCCGGTTTCGGTCGCCACGCGGGAGACGACGCCCCCGCGCTGCTGCGCCAGCAGCCGGACGAGGCGCGATCCCATGCCGCTGACCGCGTCGTCGGCGCAACCGATGCCGTCGTCGCGAACGTGGATGCGCAGATTTCCGCCCTCCCGTTCGATCTTCACGTCCACCGCGCCCCCGCCATTGTCCTGAAACGCGTATTTGAACGCGTTGGTGACCAGCTCGTTGACGATCAGCCCGATCGTGACCGCGTCGGCCCCACTCACCGTCATCGTCGGCGCTTCCAGCCGTACGGCGATGGGCCGTACACCGCGCAAGAGGTCGCCCAATCCCGTACAAAGACCCAGCAGATAGTCGGCGATGTCGACCTGGCCGATCCCTTCGCGATAGCGCAGCCGGTCCTGCGCCGCGGCGATCACGTTGACGCGCGCGACCGCGGTCGCCAGCGCTTCCTGCACCGCGGGGTCGTCGCTGGAACGTGCCTGGAGCTGGAGGGCGGAGCCGACGATCGCCAGATCGTTCTTGGTCCTGTGCGCCAGTTCGTCCAGCAACAGGCTCTTGTTGCGCTCCGCCCGGTCGAGCCGGGCCGCGACCTGGCGGAGGGTGTCGGTGACGGTGACGACGAAGCTGCTGGTCAGCACGAAGATGCACAGCGGGACGAGACTGGCGAGCGGCAGCGTGAGGCTGTTGTAGGGATAGACGAAGAAATAAGCGGAGCTGGCGGTCGACAGGACGATGGCGAGAAGCCCGCACCGGCGATCGAACAACAAGGCGGCAAGAAACACCGCCGGCGAGAAGAGCAACGTCGGGAAACTCTGGAGCGGTTGCCCCAAGGCATAGCGCAGCAGCGTCGCCGATGCGACGATCGCCACCGTCCCCGCCACCGATACCGCCAGCGACGGCACGCCGCGCGGAAACCAGTCGGGGAGCGCGCTGGCCGTATCATCTGCCATCGGGGCATCCGTGTTCGCGGTTCTCGCGAGGATCGATCCACAGACACTTCACCAGCACCCACGCGGCGACCGTGAGCGGCCCGCCCAATATGATGCCCACGATGCCGAACATGCCCCCGAACAGGAACAGCGCGAACAACGTCACCGCCGGGGGGATCGATACCGCGAAGCGCATGACGAGCGGCGCCATCGCATTGCCTTCGATCTGCTGCCAGACGACGAAGAATCCCGCCGTCCACGCGAATGTCTCCACCCCCGAGGTCAAAGCGATCAGCAGCGCAGGCACCGCGCCGAGGAAGGGACCGACCAGGGGAATGAACTCGAGCAGACCGGCGACGATCGCGAGCGCCAGCGCGGAAGGAACGCCGATCAGCGTCAATCCGACGAGCACCGCGGCGAAGGTCGCCGCCATCGATACCAACTGCCCCAGCAGCCAGTTGCGAAGGGCATGGCCGGCTTCCCGCGCGGCCTCGCCGACCCGCGCCCGCGCGGCACGGGGAAGCATCGCCAGCATCCCCTTGTGATACTCGGCCGGACTGGCGGCGAAGTAGATGCCGCCCAGCACCGCCAGCACGAGGCCGGTCGTCGCCGCCGTCATCATGCCGAACGCCGATTGCGCGATCGATGCCACCGTCGATCCGTCCGGCGACACCGCGTCGATCACGCTCTGCACGCGCCGTTCACCGACCCATGCGGCAAAGCGCTGCCAGGCGCCGGGCAATTGATCGCTCAGGCCGGACAATTGATCGCGCAGTTCCTGCCCGAACAGCACGCCGACACCGACCAGCGCGCCCAGGATCAACATGCCCGCGAGCGCGATCCCCCAGCCCTTGCGCAACGGCACCAGACGACAGAGCCCATCGGCGGCGGCGTGCAATATCACCGCGACGAGAATCCCGGCGAAGGCCAGCAGCAGCACATCGTGCAGTTTCCAGATGACGATCGCCAGCGCGACCAGCGCGATGACGATCAGCGTCCGGATGGCGAACTCACCATATCCGATACGACCGTCAGGTGCGTCCACCCTCTCGTTCATCGGTGGCGCCGCGCCGGCCACGCCTGCTCACCGGCATCGCCACGCCCCCGGTCGACGAAGGAGCCCGGCGCCCGGCACGCCTGCCACACCACTGTGCTACCCGTCGTCGTCGGGGACGGCGTCCGCTTCGACCCTATGGCGCATGTCTCGAAAGTGACCGACATCTGGTTCATGTTGTTCTGGGAGTTCCGGATCGTCACGCAATAGGCAGACCTGCCTGCGACCATTAACCTCGATTACAAATTTTGGTTCCGGCACGGCCGAAATCCGTATAACCCGCGTTCATCGAGACACTGGGGAAAAGGGTCGATGATCGAGGTATCGCGCAGCTATTGCGGGCCTGCGCCGGCGGCGGATGCCTGGTGGGGGGCATGGAATGGCGACCCCGCCCTGATCGCCGTTCTGGCGATGGGGGTGGCTGCCGCGCTGCGACTGACGCCCGATCGACGCCGGTACGGGTTGGCCGCTCTGGGCGTGCTGGCGGTCGCTTTCGTGTCTCCCCTCTGTGCCTTGACGACGGCGCTGTTCACCGCGCGGAGCGTGCATCACATCGTCCTGCTCGCAGTGGCCGCCCCGTTGCTGGCGCTCGCCCGCCCCGCCGGGCGCGGCGGCGTGCCCGTGACGCTCACCGCCACGACCGCGATGCTCTGGCTGTGGCACGTCCCCGCGATCTACGACCGGGCGCTTTCCAACATCGCGTTCTACTGGATCATGCAATTGGGGCTGCTGGGCGCGGGCTGGTCGTTCTGGAGCGCCACGCTCCGCGCGCCCATTCCCGTCGCCTTCGCGGGATTGGTCGGCGCCACGGCACAGATGGGCCTGCTGGGGGCGCTGCTCACGTTCGCGCCGCGCCCCTTGTATGCCGCGCATCTGGCATCCACCATCTCCTATGGCATCGGCCCGCTGCGCGACCAGCAGCTCGCCGGTCTGGTCATGTGGCTGCCCGGCATGCTGCCCTTCGCGCTGGCGGCCGGCTGGATATCCGCGCGGCGCTGGGGCGCCCTGGTGCGGGTCGCGGCATGATCCTTTCCCTGGTGAAGGCGCTGCATATCGCCGCACTGATCCTCTGGTGCGCGGGGCTGGTCGCGCTGCCGCTGATGCTGGGCAAGCATCGCGCCGACGACAATCAGGCGGAATATTCGCGGCTGCGCATGCTGACCCACGACAGCTATGCCTTCATCATCACGCCCGCCGCGGTCGTCGCCATCGCGGCGGGAACGCTGCTGATCTACCTGCGCGGCGTGTTCGAGCCGTGGATGTTCGCCAAGCTGGTCGCGGTCGGCCTGCTCGTGTCACTCCACGCGCTGGTCGGTCACGCCGTGCTGCTGATGAGCGAGCGCCGCGGCGAGTACACGCCGCCCTCCCCCGTGCCGCTGACGGTGGGCGGCATCGTGACGATGGTGATCGTCCTGCTGCTGGTCCTGTCGAAACCGATCATCCCGGACATCCTGCCACACTGGCTGACCGTGCCGCAGCACCGTCAGCTTCCCGTCGACGAGACACCGATTTGATATTCGAACACCAGCTTGCCGCCGTGCCAACCCGTGAAGCCCGTGAAACCGACCGCGAAGAGCGAGAGGAGCAGGCCGTAGGGCAGCACCGCCTGTTCGTAGCCGGTCAGGCGATATCCCCAGTTGGCGCCGAGGATCGACAGCAGCATGACCGCGATGACGAAGTGCGTCCAGCTGGCCGAGCGCGCCCGGATGCCCGGCACCAGCAGCAGTTCGACCGTTCCGGCGATCCCCGCGAGCACACCGAGCAGGAAGCCGGCGCCCGCCCCCCAGAGGCCGGCGCGCGCCCAGAAATTGTCGCCCGTCCACCAGTAGAATATGTCGGCTCCCGCGGTGCAGGCGGTCAGCGCGATCGGAAAGGCGACCAGCATCGCATGGATCGGGTGGCCGGCGACCGCGATCTTCGATTCGGTACGGTCGAATGCCGGTCGCTGCTCGACCGGATCCACCAGTCGCTGTCTGGCCACCTGCTCGCGCGCGGCATCGGTCATCATCGTCGTACCCCCTCATCATTCCTGCGGCGCGCAGGGATCGCCGCTCCAACGCTCGGCCTGCTGGAAGGTTGCAGCGGCCGCTTGTCGACGATCGATCCCGCCGGGCCCCATG
Organism: Sphingomonas adhaesiva; assembly: GCF_036946125.1. Classification (NCBI taxonomy): domain Bacteria; kingdom Pseudomonadati; phylum Pseudomonadota; class Alphaproteobacteria; order Sphingomonadales; family Sphingomonadaceae; genus Sphingomonas; species Sphingomonas adhaesiva. Next base: position 624,520 of record NZ_JAQIJT010000002.1, on the reverse strand, counting down.
CGCGCTCGGTCGCGGGGCTTTGGTGGGCGATGCTCGGTGGCGCGACGTTGCTGACGCTGCTCGTCTTCGCCCTGCTCGCGCTCGCCTTCCGGCGCGGCGGAGGTGGAGACCGCACGCAGGACCCGCGATTGTGGATCGGCTGGCTGGGGCTGGCGATGCCGGGCGCGGTGCTGCTGGCGCTGCTCGGCTTCGCGCTGGTGATCGGCGCGCGGACGCTGCCCGTCCCCTCGGACGACGCGGTGGCGATCGACGTCGTCGCGCGGCAATATGCCTGGAACGTCGCCTATCCGGGCGGGCGGCGGACGCAGGACGTGCTCCACATTCCCGCGGGCCGCCCGGTCAACCTGCGCATCACCGCGACCGACGTGATCCACAGTCTGTGGGTCCCGCGACTGGCCGGCAAGATGGATGCGATTCCGGGACATACGAACGTGCTGCGGATCGAGGCGGACGCGCCCGGCACCTACCAGGGCGAATGCGCCGAATATTGCGGGACAGGCCACAAGGACCACGGCTTCACCGTCGTTGCGCACGACGCCGCCGGGTGGACCGCCTTTGTCGGGGAGAACGCGCGATGAAGGCGCTGCGCCTGCACAACGAACTGACCGCGATCTGGCGCAACGAGCCGGGCTGGCGCGGGCACCTGCGCTCGGTCAACCACAGCGACATCGGCAAGCGTTTCATCGTCGCCGCCTTCGTCTTCTTCGCGATCGGCGGCGTGCTGGCCATGCTGATCCGCGCGCAGCTGGCGACGCCGCGCAGCGCCTTCGTCGGACCGGATGTCTATAATCAGATCTTCACGATGCACGGCAGCATCATGATGTTCCTGTTCGCAATTCCGATGTTCGAGGGCCTGACGATGTACCTGCTGCCCAAGATGCTGGGCAGCCGCGATCTCGCCTTTCCGCGCCTCTCCGCGCTCGGCTGGTGGTGCTATCTGTTCGGCGGCACGATCATCGTCGTCGCCATGCTGGCCGGGGTGGCACCGAACGCGGGCTGGTTCCTCTACCCACCGTTGTCGGGCAGGACCTTCACGCCCGGCATCAATTCCGATGTCTGGCTGCTCGGCATCACCTTCGTCGAGATATCCGCGATGTCCGCCGCGATCGAGATCGCGGTGTCGATCCTGAAGCTGCGCGCGCCCGGCATGCGGCTAGACCGGATGCCGATCTTCGCCTGGTACATGCTGGCGACCGCGGGGATGATGGTCTTCGGCTTCCCGCCGCTGATCCTGGGGTCGATCCTGCTGGAGATCGAGCGCGCGTTCGGCTGGCCGTTCTTCGATCCCGCGCTGGGCGGGTCGCCGCTGCTGTGGCAGCACCTGTTCTGGCTGTTCGGCCATCCCGAGGTGTACATCATCTTCCTGCCCGCGGCGGGCGCGGTGTCGACCATCCTGCCGGTGATGGCGCGCACCCGGCTGCTGGGGTATGGCGCGATCGTGGCGGCGATCATGGCCCTCGCCTTCCTCAGCTTCGGCCTGTGGGTGCACCATATGTTCACCACCGGCATTCCGCACATGGCGCTGGGCTTCTTCTCGGCCGCGTCGGCGCTGGTGGCCATCCCGACCGCGGTGCAGATCTTCGCGTGGCTCGGCACCCTGTGGGGCGGCCGGCCCGAGATGAAGCTGCCGATGCTGTACCTCATCGGCTTCTTCGTCGTCTTCGTGCTGGGCGGATTGACCGGCGTGATGCTGGCGATGGTGCCGTTCGATGCGCAGGCGCACGACACCGCCTTCGTCACCGCCCACCTCCACTACGTGCTGGTCGGCGGGTTCGTGTTCCCGATGCTGGCCGCCGCCTATTACTGGCTGCCGCACATCACCGGCCGGCAGCGCGTGATGCGGATCGGCGAGGCGGCGTTCTGGCTGATCTTCATCGGTTTCAACCTGACCTTCTTCCTGATGCACCTGACCGGGCTGCTCGGGATGCCGCGGCGGATCGACACCTATCCGGAGGGGATGGGCTGGACCGCGCTCAACCTGCTGTCGTCGGTCGGCGGCTTCGTGCAGGCGTTCGGCTTCGCCCTCTTTCTCGTCGACGTGGTGCTGCAGATCAGGCTGGGTCGCCGGCACGCGCGCGATCCGTGGCAGGCGCACACGCTCGAATGGGCGATGCCGACCCCGGCGCCCGCCTATAATTTCGCGAGCATCGCGACCGTGGCCGATCGCGAACCCCTGGTGACGGCCCCGGACCTCGGCGTCCGGCTGGCGCGCGGCGAGGGCATGCTGGGTGCGGCCCGCAACGGCTGGCGCGAGACGATCGCGGTCGACATGACGACGGGCGTACCCGAGCATATCGCGATCCTGCCCGGCAACAGCTGGCTGCCGATCGCGACGGCGGCGGCGCTCGGCGGCTTCTTCCTGGCCATGCTCGCCGGCCTGTATCCCGTCGCCCCGGCGTTCCTGCCCGTCGTGGCGTGGCTCGGCTGGCGCTGGGCCTGGACCAACGGCAGCAGGCACGATGTCGGGATGGTGGATGCGGGGCATGACCGGCGCCTGCCGACCGCTTTCGAGGCGCGCCAGACGACGGGTTGGTGGGGCAGCATCCTCGCGATCGGCGCGAGTGCCACGTTGTTCGCGTCGCTGCTGTTCGGTTACGGTTTTCTCTGGACCGTGGCGCCCGGCTGGCCGCCGCCCGCATTGGTGGCGCCGTCGCTCCTCCTGCCGCTGTTGGCATTGGCCGGCGCGGGTTGCGCCGTCGTCATGGCCAGGCGGGACAACGCGATGATCGCCGCCGTGGGACAAGGCGTCATCGTGCTGGCGCTGGTCATGCTGCTGGTCGTGGCGGCGCCGGCGCCGACCAGCCACGCCTATGCTGCGGCCAGCGCGGCCATCGCCGCCTACGCCATCTTCCATGCGGTGCTGGCGGTGCTGATCCTGGCGTTCGTCTTCGCCCGGGAGCGTGCCGGCTTCCATTCCGCGTCCCGATCGGGCGAACGGCGGATCGCACGGCTGTGGAGCGATCATGCCGCAGGCGCGGGAGCCTTTTGCGCGGTGCTGCTCGTCGTGCCGGGATGGTTGGCATGATCGCGCTGCTGCGCCTGTCGGCGGGACTGATCGGATGGGCCGTGGCCTTCTGCCTGATCTACGGGCTGCACGGGCTCGGTTGCGCGGGGGGGATGGCAGCGGATCGCCGTGATGGGCGGCGACCTCCAGCGGATGGTGCTGGTCGCGGCGTGGCTCGCCTGCCTGATCGCGACCTTCGTGACGGCGGCTTATCTGTCGCGCGACCGGGCGACGTTGCTGGATCGCGCCGCGATGGCGACGGCCTGGACCGGCTTCGCCGCGACGCTCGTCACGTTCGTGCCGCTGCTGGTCGTCCCGACATGTCTGTGATCGGCAAGGGAGCTTCGCTGCGCTGCATCTGATGCACGCCCCGCCCGAGCTTTCCAGGCGTGGCGGATCGCCCCGCCGGCGGTGCCACCTCCCTCGGATATCTGACGTGGCACGTCGCTTCGGGAGGATCGGGTTCGGCCGGCGCGGGTCGTCAGGCGTCCCGATCCAGAGCATCGATGATCTTCTGCGCCTCGGCGAAGGCGGTGTTGGCGGCGGGCACGCCGGCGTAGATCGCGGCTTGCATCAGCACCTCCTTCAGCTCGTCACGGGTGAAGCCGCCCTGCGTCAGTCCGGCGCGGACATGCAGTGCGAATTCCTCCCAACGCCCGAGCGCGCAGGTGATCGCCAGCACGATCAGCCGTCGCGTCCGGTCGTCGAGGCCGGGCCTGCCCCAGATCTCGTGCCAGGCGATGCGCGTAATCATCGCCTGGAACTCGTGCGTCAGCGGCGTGCGCCTGGCGAGGCTGGCATCGACCCAGGCATCGCCCAGCACCCGGCGACGGTTGACCAGTCCGGCCTCGAACAAGGCATCGGCCGCGGCCTCCACCGCCCCGTCGCGGGTCAGGAAGCGGCGCAGCGCGGTCGCCAGCGCCGCGGGTGCCTCGATCGGCGGCAGGTGCGCGCCATCGACGCCGACGTGACGCGCACCCGCGATCCCCGCGACCAGATGCTCGCCATGGCCGGCATAGGGGGTCGAGACATCGAGCATCGCGGTGACGACCAGGGTCGGCAGGGCGATCTGCGCCAACCTGTCGGCCAGCGCCATGTCGCGGATCGCCGCTCCCGCCCCGGCGTAACCGTCGTCCGACTGGCGGGCGATCCCGTCGCGCAGGCCATCGGCGATCTCCGGATGCCGGGCGGCGAAGCCGGGCGACAGGAAGCGGCCGACCGCCATATCGGCGATGGCCGCGGTGCCCTGCCGCCGGACGGTGTCGATCCGCGCGTCCCACGCGGCAGGATCCATCGTCGCCGAGGTACAAACAAGCGCCAGCGCGGCGACGCGCTCGGGGCGGTCGAGCGCCAGTTGCATCGCCACCATGCCGCCCAGCGAAACGCCCGCGACCGCCGCCGATGCGACGCCGGCGTCGTCCATGATCGCCGCGACGTCGTCGGACAGCATCGCCAGACCATAGTCGCCGGCAGGCGCATCCGAGCCGCCCGCCCCCCGCGTGTCGATCCGCAGCAGGCGGAATGCCGGCAGCAGCAGCGGAACCGTCGGGTCCCACAGGCCGATATCGGTCCCGATCGAATTGAGCAGCACCAGCACCGGGCGTTGCGCCGCGCCGTCGAGCCGCCAGTGCAGGCGCACTCCATCGCGGATCGTATATGCCATGTCAGTCCTCTCCGCGGGCCAGCAGTTCGGCGATGATCGCGACGCTGTCGCCGATATCCACCCCCCTTCCCGCCCGATCCAGATTGCGCGCTACCGCCGCCGGATCGACGTCGAGCCCCTCCGCCACGACGGCCAGGGCCGCGGCGCTGCCGGCGGCGAGCAGGCAGAGGTCGGCGAGCACCGGGGCCTCCGCCTGCCATCCGCCAAGGCCGCGTTCCTGCTCCTGCGGCAGGCCGGCGATCAACGCGGCGACCAGACCCGGTGCGCGAATCGCCGCGGACAAGGCGACCTGGCAGCCGGTCGGATTGCGCTTGTGCGCCATCGCCGACGAGCCACCACGCCCCGCGACCACGGGTTCCTGCGCCTCGCCGATGCCGTTCTGCGCCAGCAGCGCCACGTCGCGCGCGAACTTGCCGAGCGACCCGATCAATACGCCCAGGCCGGCGCCGATCGCCGCCACGCCGGTGCGCCGTGCATGCCAGGGCGGTCCCGCCCGCAGGCCCAGCGCCGCGGCCATGTGTTCCGCCACCGCGCCGCCGCGTCCGTCCATGCCGCTGCGCGTCCCGGCGGCACCGCCGAGTTGCAGGACGGCATGGCGTGTGATCGCCGCATCGAGATCCTGCCAGGCATCGGCGATGCCGGCCGCCGCCTGGGCGAGGCGCAATCCGAAGCCGACCGGCAGCGCATCCTGCAACAGCGTCCGTCCCATCGCGGGCATATCCCGATGGGTGCGGGCATGAAGCGCCAGCGCGGCGCCGACCCGCGCGACGTCCGCCGCCAACACGTCGCGGGCCGCGACGACCTGACGCATCAATACGCTGTCCGCCACGTCCTGGCTGGTCGCGCCGCGGTGGAGCGCTGCGGCCGCCTCGCCCGACAGCGCCGCGCGCCAACGCGCCACCAGCGGAATCGCGAGCGTTCCCGCCAGCGCCGCCTCCTCCGCCAGCTCGGACGCATCGATCCTCGTCGCGGCGATCCCCGCGGCGATCGCCTGCGCCACCTCGTCCGCGATCAGTCCCCCGGCCGCCTGCGCTCGCGCCAGCGCGACCTCGAACGCGCCGGCATGCGCGATCACCGCCGCGTCGTCGAACACGGCGATCATCGCCGGGGTCGCGGCGGGGCGGAGGCGCAGCAGGTCGCTCACAGGTCGAAGAACACCGTCTCGCCCTCGCCCTGCAGGATCAGGTCGAGCGTCCATTCGTCGGGTCCCGTGCGGCGGGCGATCAGCGTCTCGCGCCGCTCCGCCGGAACCACCGCCAGCACCGGGTCCTCGTCATTGCCCTCCGCGCCCGCGAAGTAGAGCCGCGTCGCCAGCCGCTTCACGACGCCGCGCGCGAACACCGACAGGGCGACATGCGGCGCCTGAAGGCTGTTGCCCGGCCCCGGCACCCGGCCCGGCAGGACCGTGCGGAAGCGATAGCGGCCGTCCGCCGCGGTGGCGGCACGGCCGAAGCCGACGAAATGCGGATCGATCGGCACATCCTCGCGCGGATCGTCGACGCTGCGATAGCGGCCGGCGGCATTCGCCTGCCACAGCTCGACCATGGCATCGGGCACCGGCGCGCCCTCGCCGTCGATCACGCGCCCGGTGATCGCGATCACCTCGCCCGCCGGCGTGCCGGTCGGAGCGGACAGGTTGAGCACGTAATGCTCCTCGGGCATCAGATCCGGCCGCGCGCCCATGTCCGACCGGCCGACCAGATCCGCACCGCCCTTCCATGGCAGACCGTAGTGGAAGAACGGGCCCACCGTCTGGCTGGGCGTCTGCCCGAACAAGGCAGGGTCCTGATTGTCGGCGCGCGCCGCGGGCCGGAGGTCGGCGGGATCAATCGTCATGGTGATCCTCCTCCAACGGCGTCTGCTCGCGCCCCTTCAGCACGACGTCGAAGCGGTAGCCGAGCGCCCAGTTCGGCTCGGTGACGTCCATGTCGAACCGCGCGACCATCCGCTGACGATAGGGCAGCGGCACGGCGTTGGCGATCGGGTCGATCTCGATCAGCGGATCGTCGGGGAAATAGAGCTGCGTCACCAGCCGCGTCGCGAAGGCGGGGCCGAGCAGCGACAGGTGGATATGGGCCGGACGCCACGCGTTCCTGTGATTGCCCCAGGGATAGGCGCCGGGGCGCACCGTGACGAAGCGATATCGCCCCTCCGCGTCGGTCACCACCCGCCCCGCGCCGGTGAAATTGGGGTCGTGGGGGGCGTCCCACTGGTCCTTGGCATGGATGTAGCGGCCGGCGGCATTGGCCTGCCAGATCTCCATCACCGTGTCGGGCACCGCCCGTCCGGCCTCGTCGAGCACGCGGCCGGCGACGACGATCCGCTGCCCCAGCGGTGCGCCGGCGTGCTGCGTCGTCAGGTCGGCGAGCGCCGGACCCATCAGCCGGTCCCAGCAGCCGCCGGGGCCCGTCGTCTCGGTCAGGGTCGGCGGCAGCGCGATCGGCGCGTGGCGCGGCGCGCGCGCGACGGTCGAGCGATAATCGGGGACCAGCAGCGGCGGCGCTCCGGCGTCGTCACGGGCGTAACCGACGAGCCCGCTCATGCCGCCACCGCGGCGTCGACCGTGAACGGCGCCCCGGTCTTCGCGCGCACCTCGTCCAGCGTGACCCCCGGCGCCAGCTCGAGCAGCCGCAGCCCCGGCTTGTCGCAGGCCATGACGCACAGATCGGTGACGATCAGGTCGACGCAGGCCTTGCCGGTCAGCGGCAGCGTGCAGGCGGGTAGGATCTTCGGGCTCCCCGCCTTGCTGGCGTGGTCCATGACGACGACGATGCGCTTCACCCCGGCGACGAGGTCCATCGCCCCGCCCATCCCCTTCACCATCTTGCCGGGGATCGTCCAGTTGGCGATGTCGCCGCCGACGCTCACCTCCATCGCGCCCAGCACCGCCATGTCGATATGCCCGCCGCGGATCATCGCGAAGCTGTCCGCGCTGGAAAAGAAGCTCGACGTCGGCAGCACCGTCACCGTCTGCTTGCCGGCGTTGATGAGGTCGGGGTCGGCCTCCCCCTCGTAGGGGAAGGGCCCGATGCCGAGCAGGCCGTTCTCCGACTGGAGCGTCACGTCGACCCCGGCGGGGACGTGGTTGGCGACCAGCGTCGGGATGCCGATGCCCAGGTTCACATAATAGCCGTCGCGCAGCTCGCGCGCGGCGCGGGCCGCCATCTCGTCGCGGGTCCAGCTCATGCCGTCATCTCCCGGCTGCGGGTGGTCAGTTTCTCGATCCGCTTCTCGTTGATCGTACTCAGCACGATGCGGTCGACATAGATGCCCGGCGTATGGACGTGATCGGGGTCGAGCGCGCCCGCCTCGACGATCTCCTCGACCTCCACCACCGTCACCCTGCCCGCGGTCGCCATGTTGGGATTGAAGTTGCGCGCGGTCTTGCGGAACACAAGGTTCCCCGCCGGGTCCGCCTTCCACGCCTTGACGATCGACAGGTCGGCGCGCAGCCACGTCTCGCGCACATATTCCTCGCCCTCGAACGTCTCGACCGGCTTGCCCTCCGCCACCACGGTGCCGACGCCGGTCTTCGTATAGAAGGCGGGGATGCCCGCGCCCCCGGCCCGGATGCGTTCGGCCAGCGTGCCCTGCGGGTTCAGCTCCAGCGCCAGCTCGCCCGACAGGTATTGCTGTTCGAACAGCTTGTTCTCGCCGACATAGCTGGAGATCATCTTCGCCACCTGCCGGCTCTCCAGCAGCATCCACAACCCGAAGCCATCGGCGCCGGCGTTGTTCGAGATGACGGTCAGACCCGTCACGCCGCTGGCGCGGATTTCGGGAATCAGGCTCTCGGGATTGCCCGACAGGCCGAATCCGCCCGACATGATCGTCATGCCGTCGAACAGCAGCCCGTCGAGCGCTGCCGCGGGACTGTCGTACACCTTGCTCTTCATGCTGCCTCCAGCGGTAGACCGACGTAATTCTCGGCAAGCGCGCGCTGCGCCGCAAGCGAGCCGCGCAGATAGTCCAGTTCCGCCATCTGGATGCGCCGGTCGAAACCATCCATGGTGGGAAAACGGTGGGTCACCGAGGTGAACCACCAGGAAAAGCGCTCCGCCTTCCATACCCGCGCCAGCGCGCGGGCCGAATAATGGTCGATCCCGGCGTCGGAGCGCTCGCGATAATGTTCGGTCAGCGCCTGGCTGAGCATCGTCACGTCCGACACCGCAAGGTTCATGCCCTTCGCGCCGGTCGGCGGCACGATGTGCGCAGCGTCGCCCGCGAGGAAGAGCCGGCCCCAGCGCATCGGCTCGGCGACGAAGGAGCGCAGCGGCGCGATCGACTTCTCGAACGACGGGCCGCGCGTCACCTTCGCCGCCGCATCGGGGCCGAGCCGCAGGCACAGTTCGTCCCAGAAGCGATCGTCGGACCAGTCGGCGACCTCCTCGTCGAGCGCGCACTGGATATAATAGCGGCTGCGCGTCGGCGATCGCATCGAGGCGAGCGCGAAGCCGCGTTCGTGATTGGCGTAGATCAGTTCGTGTTCCGCCGGCGGCACGTCGGCCAGCACGCCCAGCCAGCCGAACGGATAGACCCGCTCGAACACCCGCAGCACGTCGCACGGGATCGCGGCACGGCTGACCCCGTGATAGCCGTCGCAGCCGACCACGAAGTCGCAGTCGAGCTGCTGCGTCACCCCGTCCCGGCGCCACGTCACGTGCGGTCGATCGCCGTCGATCCCCGACAGCGCCACATCGCTCGCATCCCAGACGATCGACAGCCCCCGCGCCTCGGCGGCATCGAACAGGTCGCGCATCACCTCCTGCTGGCCGTAAACCGTGACGGTCGAACCGCCAGTGAGCGCGGCCATGTCGATCCGGAACAGCTTTCCGTCCAGCGCCACGTTCGTGCCGCCGTGGACCAGCCCCTCACGCATCAGCCGGTCCGCGACGCCCAGCCGATGCATCAGCGCGACCGTCCCCTGTTCCAGGACGCCCGCACGCACGCGCCCCTCGACATAGGCGCGGTCCCGGCGCTCGATGACGGTCGCATCGATACCTTCCAGATGCAGCAGATGCGCCAGGAACATGCCTGCCGGTCCCGCACCGACGATCGCCACCTGAGTCCGCACCTTCGCTCTCCTCTCCGCCACTATCGTCCGGGCGCGCGAGCCACGATGCCGCCCGATCGGCCGCGACACCATCGGCGGATCGACCGAAAAATTGGACGATTCGCCCATCCAGGTGCATGATCGCCACATGACGGCCCAGGGCATCCCCACCTTCTACCTCTACGGCGAGCCGCATCAGGCCGTTGCGGAAGGCTTCCTGCACGTCGAGCAGCTCGACGATCGCTCCCGCCCCAGCGAGTGGACGATCCGGCCGCACGAACACGCCGATCTGTGCCAGATCTTCGTGGTCGACGTCGGGGGCGGCATCATGCAGTCGGACGCCCGGACTCTGGACTTCCGGGCACCCGCCCTGCTCGTCGTGCCGGCGGGTGTCGTGCACGGCTTTCGGTGGCATGACGAATCGATCGGAACGGTCGTCACGCTCGCGCAATCCTATGTGAGCCGGATCGTCGAGCGCCATGCCGAGCTTCGCGCGGTGTTCGCGGCCGCCACCGTCGTTTCCGATGTCGATGTCGCGCCGCTGCGCGTCGACATCGCCACCTTGCAGCGCGAACTCAGCTGGTCCGCGCCCGGCCATCACGCCGCGGTCGAAGCCGCTCTGACGGGACTGATGGTCAAGGTGCTTCGCCACGTCGAACCCGCGGCCGGAACGGATCCCGGCGCGCCCGGGCACCAGGCGAAACTGGTCGCTCGCTATCGCGCGAGGATCAACGAGCGCTTCCGCCTGCGCGAAACCGTCGCCCAACATGCCGCCGCGCTGGGCACGAGCGAGACGAGATTGCGCGCGGCCTGCACGCGCATTGCCGGTCGTTCTCCCGCCGCGATGCTGGACGATCGCGCGATGCTCGAAGCGCAGCGCATGCTGCTCTACAGCAACCTTTCCATCGCCGAGGTCGGATTCTCGCTGGGGTTCGGCGATCCGGCTTATTTCTCGCGCTTCTTCCGACGACATGCCCGGTGTTCGGCGCGCGCCTTTCGCGATCCGGCCGCGACCGTCCCCGCCGAAACATCCGCCCGCTGCGGCTCTCGTCGATGATTTCTTGCGGGTGGCGACAGGAAATCGTGGCGGTAACCCGCCGGTTCGGCGGACCGTTCGGCTCGTCCACCCGCCGCCGATCCGGTGATAATGCATCACCACCGAATGGGAGCGGCGATGGCAGGACGGATGTCACCGGCCGCCAGTTTACCGGATCGGTCGAATGCCAGATCAGCAAGCCCGGATCGGCCTCGAAGCTGGAGAAGGTCATCTGGTGGTCCGCGCCGTCTTCGCGGCGTGTCGCCATCTCCTCTCCCTCTTTCCTGTAGGCCGCCGCCTCGTCCGCGCGGGTCGCGCCGGATCATCGGGGTTCGCTTGGCCGGCGACCACTCGTTGATGGATGGTGCCGAAGCGGTCTCCGGCGTGCATCCTGCCACGGTCGCCGACGCGCAGGAACGAGGTCAGCGGCCGTCGGGCGATGGCATCGACCGCGCGGTGCCTGGAACCCCTCAGCCCTGCGAGGCTCCCCCGGGGTCATTCAACGGGGATGCTCTCGAAATCGCCTTCACGCCGCCCGGCTGTCCTGAAGGTCGACCCGGTCCAGAATGAGGTCGAGCAGCTGTTCGATCCCCTCCCCGCGGGCCTGCGCCTGATAGTTGACGATGACGCGGTGGCGCAGGACGGGGCGCGCGATCCGGGCGATGTCGTCGCAGGCGACGGAGAAGCGATCGTCGAGCAGCGCCTGCACCTTCGCGGCGAGGATCAGGCTCTGCACGCCGCGCGGCGACGCCCCGAGCGCGACGCTGCGGTTCACCGCCTCCGGCGCATAGGCACTTCCGGGCTGCGTCGCCATGACGAGGCGGATCGCGTAGCTCTTGGCCACCTCGGGCACGGGCACCTGGCGGACGATGTCGCGCAGTGCGCGCAGGTCTTCGGCGTTGGTGACGGCATCGATGGCGACATCGACGCCGCTCGTCGTGCGGTCGATGATCGCGTGATAGTCCGCCTCGCTCGGATAGCCGACGATCAGCTTGAACAGGAAGCGGTCGAGCTGCGCCTCGGGCAGCGGGTAGGTGCCCTCCTGATCGACCGGATTCTGCGTCGCCATCACGCAGAAGGGCTCGGGCATGCGGATCGTGCGGCGTCCGACGGTGACCTGGCGTTCCTGCATGACCTCGAGCAATGCCGACTGGGTCTTGGGCGTCGCGCGGTTGATCTCGTCGGCGAGGACCAGGTTCGCCACGATCGGCCCCTGCTGGAACGTCAGCTCGTGGCCGCCGCCCGCCGCCTCGGTCAGCATGGTCGTGCCGATGATGTCCGCGGGCATCATGTCCGGGGTGAACTGAATCCGCGAGAACGGCAGGTCGACCGCCCGACTGATCGAGCTGATGAGCATCGTCTTGCCGAGCCCCGGAACGCCTTCGAGCAGGACATGCCCGCCCGCCATCAGCGCGGTCAGCACGCCGTCGATCACGTCCTCCTGCCCCACCATCATCCGTCGCACTTGGTCGCGGATGCGGCGGAAGGTGGTGCGAAAGGCGTCCGCCTGGGCGCGTGCGGCCTGCGCCTGATCGGTCATCTGCATGGGCGGAACACTCTGGTGAGGAAATATGGCGCCCATGTTGCCGCGTCCGGCTTGCATGGGCCTTGCAGCAGGCGGATCGGCGCGGGGATCAGGACGGCGGGCTTTCGACCAGCTGATAGCCGACACCGCGCACCGACAGGACCTTCACCGCATCGGTCTTGGTCGCCAGCGCCTTGCGCAGCCGCGAGATGATCGATTCCAGCGAGTTGCCGTTCACGAACTTGTCATAGCCATAGACGCGCGATTCCAGCGTTTCCCGGCGGACCAGCGCGCCCTGTCGCGTCATCAGCGCGGCGAGCACCAGCGCTTCCGACCGGCGCAGCGACATCGGCGCGTCGTTGACGAAGAAGCCGCCCCCGTCGACGTCGTGCAGGATCGGGCCGAACCGCCGCACCTCGCGCTCCGCGTTGATGCCGTGGCGCAGCGCCGCGCGGATGCGGGCGACGAGCTCGCGCGGTTCGAACGGCTTGGCGATATAGTCGCTCGCGCCGAGCTCCAGCCCCGTCACCTTGTCGTCGATGCCCGCGAGCGCCGACAGCAGCAGGAACCGCTGCGGCCGCTTGTGCGCCTGGGCATAGCCGATCAGCGCGACGCCGTCGCCGTCGGGCAACAGGCGGTCGAGCAGGACCAGATCGAACTCGTTGTCCAGGATGACATCCTGCGCGACGGCCAGCGTTTCGGCGCGGTCGACCACGAAGCCCTGCCGCTCCAGGTAAGCGGTCAGGGTCTCCGCGACGTCGCCGTCATCCTCTACCAGCAGCAATCGCATCGCATCGTATCTTATCCGTCCGGCGTCAGAACGAAAAGCGTGTCGAGAACATCAGACTGCGTCCCTGCACGTCGTAGCGGGCGGTGTCGTAGGGCAGCGAATCCACGACGGTGAAGGGCGCCCGCGCCTTCAGGATGTTGCGTCCCGCGAACTGGAGCGTCAGGCCGTTGGAGACGATCCACGACATCGACAGGTCGACCGTCGTCAGCGGGGCCACCCGGGTGATGAGGTCGGGGTTGAGCTGCACGCCGCCGGCATAGATCGACAGATAGTCGTTCAGATAGCTCGGGGTGTGATAGACGAACACGTTCGTGCTGAGCTTGTCCCAGTTCCACTGCACCGATCCGACGATCTTGTACTTGTCGACGCCCAGGATGCGCCCGCGCTGGTCGATGACCTGGCTGTCGTCCAGCCCGATCGACCGCGCACGGATGTTGTCGACATAGGTCAGGCGCGGCTGGAACGTGCCGATTCCGGTCGCGAACAGATAGCTCGCCTCGTAGGTCAGCGATTCATAGTCCGAACCCAGGACGTTGTACCGGACGTTGTTGAACCGCTGGATTCTGTTCGTCACGGGGTCGCGCGGATAGAATAGGGGGAGCTTCAGCACCTCCGCCGCCGGCAGGAAGAAGAACAGCTCGCGGGACGTGGCGAACTGGTTGCGGATCCGGTTGCGGTTGTAGGTGACGGCGAGATTCAGCCCCGCGAGCGGCCCCGTCGGCTGCCATGAGATGCTGTAGATCTGCTGACGCGACGTCTCGGGCCGCAGGTCCGGGTTCGGCGCGAGCGATGCCGGCACGGTGTAGGTTCGGTTCGTGCCGAAGACACGGCACGTCCGGTCGGTCGTCGGCGAGCAGGTGAACAACGGGTCGTTCGCGATCTGCGTCTGGAACGTCGTCGTGCCCTGGACCGAGAACAGCTGAGTGGGCGGCGGCGCCTTGAAGCCGCGGGTCAGTTTCACGCGGACGTCGATGGTATTGGTCGGCGACCACAGCACCCCCCACGACGGGGTGGTGCGCGCGAAAGTGTTCTTGCCGTAGATGATCTCGCCGCCCTCGCTGACCGGAACGCGATTGACCGTACCGATCGCGCCCAGGGTGCTCGAAACGTCGTGACGCGCCGCCAGATTGAACAGCAGCCGCCTGGCGAACGGCAGCGTATAGTCGCGCCCCAGGATCGGCAGGTTGACCTCGCCGAAGAAGGCGTAGCGCGTCGTCGACGGATCGGGGCCGGCGATGTTGCTGATCGCTACGTTGCGAAGCCCGGTACGCGAATATTCCGAGCCGGCGGCGTAGGTGATCGCGCCGCCCGGCAGGTCGTGCAGCTCGCCCGTCAGACGCCCCTCGATGTTGCTGAGCGAACTGCCGAGATCGTCGACGACATAGGGAAAGAGGAAGGTGTCGATGTTCGCGCCGCCGCCCGCGGCATTGCTGCGCCAGGGATTGAAGGCGATATTGGGATCGCTGCTCGTCAGCGCCGCGCACTGGCGGTCGAAGGCCGCCTGGTATTCAGCGCGCTGGTTCGCGGGGATACGGTTGTTGGCGAGCTGGAAGTTGTAGCACGGATAGCTCACGACGCCGTTGGTGACGGTCCGCTGGAAGCTGACGAGGTTGCCGAGCTGCGTCCCGGAGCCCTCCGTCGTCGTCCGCGACCGGGTGTAGATCAGCTGCAGCTTCGCCCGCCGGCCGAAATCGTAGCTGAGGCCGCCGTTGATGGTCCAGCTGGATGACGTGTTCTCCACGTCGGCCGGGACGAGCGAGCCATCGGCGATCTCGCTGCCGGGAAAGTAATTGACGGTGCTCGCATAGGCGAACGATCCGAAGGTGAAGGCCGGGAACGGGTTGTAGAACTGCCCCGGCGCGAGGTTGACCGGCAGGCCGCCGAAGATCGCGTTCGCCTGAGCGTTCTTCGAGCGCGTATACAGGCCGGTCGCGAAGATGCTCAGCCGGTCGGTGAGCTTCTGCTCGAAATTCAGCGTCCCGCTGAGCGTGCGCGTGCGCGGGCCACCGAATTCGGCGACGTAATCGCGGCTGGAGCTCAGCGTCGTCGGGATCAGATCGGCGCGCGTCGGTGCGCCGACGAAGCCCGGACGCACGGTGAGCCCGCTGTCGGGGACGAACTGGTTGGTCGCGGGATCGAAGAACCCCGGCACGACCGCGGTGCCCGGCTGCGTCCCCGCGCTGAACGTCCGGCGGTCGTACGTCGGATTGTTGTTGAAGAACGGCGCATAGTTGTTCGTGACATAGCCGGTCTTGGCGTTGACGACCGGATCGATCCGTCCCCATTCGAGCGTCGCGGCGATGCTGCCGCTGCCCCAGGCACGGCCGGTATAGGCGCTAATGCGCGTGTCGCGCGCGCCCGAGCTGGTCTCGCGGTGCGACGCGGTCAGCGTGGTACCGACATAATTCTTCTTCAGGATGAAGTTGATGACGCCGCCCATCGCGTCGGCGCCGTAGATCGCGGCCTGGCCGCCGGTGCTGATCTCCACCCGCTCGATGGCGGTCAACGGAATACCGTTCAGGTTGACGTAACCCTGCTCGACGCCCGCCGCCCCGGCGATACGCCGACCGTTGACGAGCACCAGCGTGTTGCCCGCCCCGACGCCGCCCAGGTTGGCCGCCGCCAGGCCGAGCGCGCCGACGTCGGAGACGATGTTCTGCCCGGTCACGCCGCCGTTCGAATTGAGCGGCCCGCGACCGCGGCTGTTGGTGATCGCGCCGATCGTCGCGACGTTCTGCGGCAGCGTGCGCACCAGTTCCTCGACCGAGGTAACGCCGCGGTCGCGGATGTCCTTGGCGTCGATGACGATCAGCCGGCTGGTCTTGTCGCCGTCGCGCAGGCGGCTGCCGGTAACGAGGATGTCGTCGTTGCCCTCCGCCTTGCGGATGACCGGGTTCCGCCGCTGCCGGACGTCGCGTTCGAGGTCGGGCGCCGGGGTTGCGGCCTGCTCGACATTCTCGCGGACGCGGGCGTCCTCGGCGGCGTCGCTGTTCGCCGGGACCGGAACGTTATTGTCGGGCGACGCCACCGGCGCCGGCGAATCGGCCTGTGGGTCGGTGGACGTCTGCGCCTGAGCCGGAGCTGGTACCTGCGCCTGGGTCTGCGCCACCGCAGCCTGGCCGAACGCGAGCAGGGTCCCGATCGAACAGGCGCCCAACAATCCCGACTTCTTCATCACCAATCCCCCCAATGGATTCTGCGAAGGCCGGCGGCGGAGGATTGGATGGCGATTGCCTCGCGCTATCCGTCCCACGACCGTCCCAGACCGCGGCGGGACCAGCGTGAAAGGAAAGCCTTGCACCAACCTTGCGGGGCAGGATTATTCTATCAAGGATCGCCGCGGCCGCGACATCCTATATCAAACGGGTCGCGTCGGCTGAGACATTTATTGTTTGATCGGAGAACGTTACGGTGAATACCGCACCTCCGTCCGGAGCATTCGCCGCGGCGACCCGTCCGCCGTGCAGCCGGACGATCGCGCTGACGATCGCAAGCCCCAGGCCGTAGCCGCGGCGATTCGACACCGGCCGAATGAAGGGTTCGAACAGCGTGTCCGGATCGACCGAGCCCAGCCCCGGACCATGATCGCGCACGGTGATCGTCCCGTCGGCGCTCAAGCCGACGTCGACGCTGGTCCCCTCGGGTGCGAACGAAATGGCGTTGTCGACGAGGTTGGCGATCGCCGATCCGATCAGCTCGGCATCGCCCGGTATCTCGAAGACGGGAACCGCGCTGTCGAAGCGCAGCGTCACGCCGGTGCGATCGGCGAGGAGCGAGAGATCCTGCGTCACCTTGCGGCCGATGAGGACCAAGTCGGCGAACCCGGTGATGTCGCGCCGGTTGCTGATGCTCATCAGCGTCAGCAACTGGTTGACGAGGCGCGTCAGCCGGCGGACGTCACCGATCAGCTTGTCCTTCTCCGCGCCCTCCTCCATCAGTTCCAGGCGGGTGCGCAGCACGGTCAGCGGCGTGCGCAGCTCGTGCGCGGCGGCGGACAGGAAGAAGGTCGCGCGGCGCTGTGCGGCGTCGACCTGACCGATCAGATGGTTGACGGCCCGAACCAGCGGCAGGATTTCGTTCGCCACCCCCTTTTCCGGCAGCTTTGCGTCCAGCCGCTGCGGATCGATCGATTGGGCGAGCTTCGCGACACGGCGCAGCGACAGGACGTGCAGCGTGAAGATCAGCGCGAAGATCAGGAAGACGCCGCCGGCCGCGAGCAGGAAATTGCCGCTGAACGCCGCCAGCCATCCCCCCATCGCCCCCAGCGGCTGTTCCTCGTTGACGATCACCGGACGTTCCAGCCCGCGATATTCGAAATAGCTCAGCCGGTCGCACATGTAGAAATCGGCATAGTCGGTGTGCCCGTCACGGGGCACCAGCTTGCTCGCCTGGCTGCAGATCGCGGGGTCGGCGATGGTGCGGTGGACCTGTGCCAGCCGGTCGAAGCCGAATTGGCGGAAATAGACCGGATCGCCGTTGCCGAACGCCCGGTCGTCGGCACGGACGTAATAGCGAAAGCCGGGATTGCGCGCCTCGATCGCGCGGATCAGCGGGTCGGTCGCGAGCGCGGGCGGCTTGCCCGGCGTCTCGCGCTCCGCCAGCACGAAGGCGTGGAGCACGCTGCGCAGGCGATCGGTGGTCGCCTGCTCGGGGGATCGCTGCGTGGCGATCGGCATGTCGGCGATCGGCCGGATGACGAAGCTGTACAGCCCCCAGCCGAGGAACAGGAGCGTCAGCAGCGCGATCTGCGCGAACATCGACTTGCGCCAGTTCCAGATGCGCCGCACCATCCCGCTCACCTCATCCCCCGGTGTTCCCGTCCGGCCGCGCGGCCGATGCGTCCCCCACCAGCGGCGGCAGCGGCGGCAGGTCCCCGCCGTCCGGACCCAGCTTCCGCGTTTCGAGGATTCGCGCAAGCCGCGCGTGGAGGTCCCGCCGCGCCGAGGCGTCCGGCCACAACGACAGTGCCGCGACGACGTCGCGCATCGCCGTCGCCAGATCGTCGACCGTATCGAGCGGATCCGCCGGATAGAGCATCTGGAACATCGCCGCCGTCAGCAGGTCCGCCGCCGTCGTCAGGTCGCCGCTGCGCGCGTGGACGCGCGCCATCGCCACCCGGGCGTCGGGCGAGGCGACCGGGGTCGCCCGCAGCCGGGCACCCAGCGCCGCCAGATCGTCCGGCGCCAGCGCGGTGGCACGGCGGTCGGCCAGCGCGACGACGCGCCGCACCAGATCCGCGTCCGCGGGGCCGGTACGCACGGCGTCCAGCATCCCCCGCAGCCGCGCCGCGCCATCGCTGCCGATGGCGGGACCGTAAGCGCCGATGTCGTACAGCGTCGTCTGCCGCGCCTGCTCGTCCAGAGCCATCGCGGCGGGGTAGCGTTGCAGCTCCGCCGCCATGTCGGGGCGGGCGATGAGTGCAGCGCCCACCCCCTGCTCGCGGACCGCCGCCGCCAGCGTCGCCACCAGCGCGCGGCGGACGCGACCGGCATCGCCTTCGGTCGCGACCGGCGCGGACTCGCGCCACATCGCACGCAGCACGAGGGGGGCGGCCTTCGGATCGCGGGCAGCCGCCGGCAGCAGCGGCCCCAATGCCGTGCCCGCCGCATTCTCGGCCACACCGCCCGCCCTGCCGCGCCGCGCCTCGACCGCGACGATCGCCGGACGCCGCGCATCGCGCCGGCGATAGGCGTCGTAGATCGGAGCGAACAGTCCCGCGATGCTCGCCCCCCCGCGCGCCCCGGCGGCGCTGGCGCGGTTGAGCAGGCGGATCAGCGTCTCGGCATCGTCGGGGTCGCCCCCGGCCGCAGTGGCGGTCGCGGCCGATTCATCGGGGCGATCGAGCAGGCGATAGACGATGGCCAGCATCGTCGCCGCATCGCGATCGTCGCGATGGGTCGCGACATAATCGCGCAGGACCGGCGCCAGTGCGGCCCAGTCCTGCATCTGCGCATATTGGACCAGCAGGCGATTGCGATAGACCGGGTCGGCGGGATCGAGCGCCACCATCTTGCGGGTCAGCGCCAGCCGCCGGTCGGCCGGCGCGTCGAGATCATCGATCGCGAACCGCTGGTACAGCGTCGCCGCCGTCCGCGGATCGGGATGCGGATCGGCCAGGAATGCCGCGATCCGGTCGCGCTCCACGTCCGCGAAGTGACGGTCGATCGCGGTGCCGATCCACCGCGTCGACTGGCCGTTCGCCGTCAGCGCCTCGCCCAGCTGCGCCAGCGCGACCAGCGCCTGCGGCTTGTCGTCGGCATACCAGCGTTCGAGCACGACCGGCAGCGCCGCGCTGTCGGGATAGCGGCCGGCGACCGCGCGGGCGGCGCGGATCAGCAGATCGCGATTGCCGGGCTGCGCGTAGAAGCGCAGCAGCCGCGCGGCGAGCGGCGCACCGCTGCGCGCCTTCGGATCGCGTACCACGGCGATGTCGCGGTCGAGGATCGCCGACAGGCGCTGCTGCTCGGCGGATGCCAGCGGCCGGCGCAGGACCGCGGCCAGCGCGAGGTCGCTCAGCATCGAATCGCCGTCGCCGCGCGCGAGGCGCGTGGCCAGACCGTCGTAGAGCGACAGGAGCTGGTCGACGGAGAACTGGTCGAGCCAGTCGGCTCCGCCGCCGGCGGTGCGCCGCGACACGCGCAGGCTGATCGCCAGCGGACGGCTGCCCTGCTCGATCGTCAGCCGCACCAACTCATCCGGGGCGAGCAGCGGCGCGCCCGCGATCGTCTGAAGACGGGCATAGCGGTCGGCGTCGGCGCGGAACAGGTCGAACAGGATTCCCTCGCGCGCCGCCGACGCCCGCAGCGGCGCGACCACCAGATCGCGGACCTGCTCGGGTTCCAGCCGGTCCATCGCGTCGGCCACCAGCCGCAGATAGCTCGACTGGCGATAGGGTCCGGCCGCCTCACGCGCCGCGCCGGCGCGCGACGCCTCCTCCTCCGCCAGCGCCTTGGCCAGCAGCGTCCGCACGCCGGCCATGTCGGACCGGGCCATCGCCAGCACGAGTTCGAGCTCGCCGTTGTCGAGGTCCGCCGCCTGTACCCCGAGGGCCGCGATCGGCCAGCCCGCCCCGGCGGGCACCGCATCCGCCCCCGTTCCGGTCAGGTGGCGACGCAGCGATGCGGCGCGGGCGTAGTCGGAGTCGCCCGCGAACAGGCGGTCGAGCGTCGCGTCCCACCCGGCGATCGCCGCATCGCCGCGGCGCGCATCGACGACCCGGTGCCCCAGATCGACGACGAGCGCGAGGCGCGGATGGTCGGCGAGCGCACCCGGTCGGGCGGGGTCGAGCGTCGCGACCTGGGCCGCGAAACGCCGCGCGAGCTCCGCGCGCATCGCGGCGGCGGCGGCGGCATCATCCTCAGGCCAGCTCAGCAGCAGCCCCTCGACCAGCGTCGGATAATAGCGCCGGACGTCGAGCCCGCGTTCGTCCCGCGCCGCCACCGGCGTTACTGGCTGGCGCGCGATCAGCGTGCGCAGGCCGCGCCAGTACAGGCGCGACGCAGGTGCCGGGGTGCCGGCGCGCTCGTACAGTATCGCGGTCCGCGCCAGCAGGTCGAGGTTCGCCTGATCCACCAGCAGCGCCCGGGCGAAGTTCGTCAGCGCCTGCGCCGGGCGTCCGGCGGCGGCATAGGCATCGCCCTTCGCCGCATCGACGTTCACCAGCCCGCCAAGGCCGCTCATCATCGCGAAGGCCTGCTCGGCCGCCGCCTCGTCACCCTGCGCAAGGAAGGTCGTCGCCAGATCCGCATAGAGATCGGGCGGAAACGACTTGCCGAGCGCGAGCAGCCGGCGGGCGTAGACGAGCTTGCGCCGGGCATCGCCGATGATCGCGGGGCCGCCGCCATCGGTCGCGCCGCCGCCCGCGAGCGTGACGAGTTCGCGCAGCACATAGGCGCGCTGTTCCCCGGCGCCGGGCACCCGCGCCTCGACCGCGCGCAGTTGCAGGTCGTAATCGGCATCGGCCGCGGCGATATCGGCGAGCAGCCCCAGCATGCGGGCATCGGCCCCGTCGGTGGCGATCCGTTCCAGCACGCGGCGCTCGGCCCAGCCGAGCACGCCCTGCGCCCCCGGTTCGTCGGCGGGGACGCCGGACACGACGTCGATCGCCGTATCGATCGCGCCGGCGAAGGCGGTCACCGTCGTCGCCCGATCGGCGGCGTCGCGAACCAGCGCGACCGCTTCGGCCAGACGGCGCTGGCGCTTCAGCTCGGCGGCGAGGCGCGACAGCGCGTCGGGATCGTCGGGCCGTGCCGCCTGCGCGGCGCGCAGCGCCGCCAGCGCCTGCGCATCGAGGCTGGCCTGCGCATAGACGGTCGCCTTGAACGCCGCCGTCCCCGCCCCGCCGGTATCGGACAGCTGCGCCATCAGCCCGTCGAGTTCGGCCTGCCGCTGCGCCGGCGACATCGTCGTATCGTCATGCCGCAGCACCGTCAGGATCAGCTGCCGGACATTGCCGTCGCGGTTGGCCGGATCGACCGCGATCAGGCGGCGGAGCGTCGCCTCCAGCCGGCCATAGTCGCGGATCCGCCCGTAAAGCTGCGCCAGCCGGCCCAGCACCACGCGCTCGCCGTCACCGCTGCGTGCGGCGTAGCGGCGGACCACGTCCGCCGCGTCCTCCGGCCGGTCCTGCCCCAGCCGCAGCGCGACCAGCAGATCGACCTCGCCCGGACGCAGCGTGCCCGCGTCCAGTCGTGCCGCCAGGTCCTGCGCCAGCGGCTCGATCCGCCCCGTCCGCCTGGCGAGCGCGACGATCTGGCGTTCGAGGTAGCTGCGCCGCGCCGGCAGCGTGGTTTCCGCCCACAAGGCGCGCCAGCGGGCCAGCGCATCGGCGGTGTCGCCGGTCGCCTCGGCGAGCTCGGCGATGCGAACGCGGGCGTCGTAGCCGAGCGGACGACCGCTCGCCTCCCGCCGGCGCAGCAGCGCCAGCGCGTCCGCCGGCCGCCCGAGCCGTTCGTATCCGTCGGCGATCTCCTGCGTCAGCAGCCCGGCGGTGTCGCCCTGCTGGACCGCCTGCAATTCCGCGGTCGCCTTGGCGAGATCGCCGCGATCGAGCCAGGTTTCGAACAGGAACAGGTGCGTCGCCGCGGCAGCGGCGGGATCGCCCGCCCCCCCGCCGAGCATCGCCACCGCCTGATCCTGGAGGCCCATCGCGATCATCGCCTGCGCGCCTGTGGTCAACAGGTCCGCGCGGCCGCGGTTGGCGGCGAAGAAGGTCCGGAACGTCTCGACCGCGCGAGCCTCGTCCCCTTCCGTAAGGTAGAGCGCGGCGAGCCGGGCATAGAGGTCGGGCTGGTGCGGGTCGGCGGCGATCAGGCGGCGGTATTCGGCCGCGCTCGCCGCCGCGTCGCCGGCAAGGTCGAGCACGCCGGTCAGGCGGCGGCGGATGTCGGGACGGCTCGATCGCTCGATCGCCGCGATCGCCGGCTGCGTGCGCCCCAGTTCGAGCAGGACATCGACGCGCGCCGCGGCCACCGCCTCGTCCTCAGCGCGCGCGTCGAGGAAGGGGAGGATGTCGGCGAGCGCGCCGCCCGCCCGGTACGCCTCGACCAGCAGCGCCAGCGCATAGCGCTTGTCGTCCGCGGTCGCGGCCGCCGCGAATGCCTGTTCGGCCGCGCCCCGCGCCTCGGCCGCGTCGCCGGCGGCGAGCGCCCATTGCGCGCGCGCCAGCCGGTCGACGATCCCGCCCCCCGGTCCCGCCAGCGCGAACGCCGCGCCGGGGCGGCCGAGCAACGCCAGCACATCGGCGAGATGGCGCTTGTCGGCAGCCGACGCGTCGGCGGCGAAGGTTGCGAGGCTGTCAGGGCGCAGGATCGCCTGGGCGATCGCGATCCGCACCGCGATCCGGCGCCGAAGGGCGGGATCGCGCGCTTCGTCGAGTGCGCGACGATAGAGCTGCAGCGACTCGGTCAGGCGACCGGCGGCGTCCAGTCGCTCGGCCTCGCTCAGCGCCGCGACCGGCAGCGTCGCCTGCGCCGCGACCTGCGCACCGGCGGCGACGGGCGCGGCAAGGCCCGACGAGCAGCAGAGCGCCAGCAGCAGCGCACGACGGCGACGAAGACGGGGGAGGCGATTCATGGCAGTCCTGCGGATCGACGGCTCGGCCAGCGGCGATAGCCGAGTTCGAAGAGATAGAGGCCGAGCGCCAGCAGCGCGAGCCACGGCCATGCATCGCTCGCGCGCCAGCCGCTCGCTGCCTGGATCGCGCCCGGTGCGGCGGATGCGTCGTCGCGGTGCCAGCCGCCGGAGCGTGCCGACACCTGCGCGAGCGGCAGCGCGAACGCGCGCGGCATCGCCGCCTGCGGCCGGACGTCGGACGCGGCCGGATCGGCGGCGCGCGCGGTCCGGTCCCCGTCGCGGACCTCGACACGCGCGGTCGCCGCATTCGGCAGCGTCAGGTCCGCGACGAACAGGCCGGGCGCGCGCTCCTCGATCGCGTCGATCCGGCGCATCGGCCGTCCGGCACCGTCGACCAGCGTGATCGCGGGGACCGCCCCGCCATCCGTTGTACGCCCCAGCCGCTGCACCGAGATGTGCAGGCGATCGAAGCGGCGGTCGAGCGTGACCGCCAGGTCCGGACGCGCGCGGGCGGTCAGGCTCAGCACCCGGGCCAGCCAGCGGCCATAGTCCGGCCAGTCGCGCCAGGACGCCGTTCCCGCGCCCAGCGGTTCGGTCGTCAGCGCGGTGACCCGCCCCGCGCCGACCGGCCATGTCGACAGCAGCGGATCGCCCGCATCGGTGCGCAGCAGCGTCTCCGCCTCGGGCCGCGCGGTCGTCCGCGCATAGCCCGATACGGGCGGCAGCGCGGTCATCCGCAGCCCGTCCCACCAGCGCGATTCCGCCGCCCGCACCGGCGCGGGCGCGCTGCGATAGCCGGGCTCGGGCCTGGTTTCGGGCTGTCGGAAATCGAGCTCGACCAGGCTGAATTCGTCCGGCACCGAATAGAAGCGTCCGCGCCCGATCCGCGCCCAGTCCGCCATGCTCTTCTCGTCGTCGACCTGCCCGCCGACCGCGACGGTGGAGACGTTGATGCGGTTCTCGGCGATATGGCGGATCAATTGCTGATAGCGGTCCTCGACCACCCCGCCGTCGGAGATGACGAGGATGTGCTTGTAGCGGGCATCGACGTCCTTCAGTCCGTACAGCGCCTCCTGCAACGCCGGGAACAGCACGCTCGCGCCCTGCGCCTGCATCCGGCCGATCGCGCGTTCGACATCGGGGATGTCGGTCGCGTGATGGATCGGCACCGACCATTGCCGCGCGCCATAGAATTCGACGACGCCGACCCAGTCGTTGGCGGTCAGCTTGCGCACGGTCTGGCGCGCGACCTGCTTGGCCAGCTCCATCCGGTCGCCCTGCATCGATCCCGAGGAATCGATCACGATCGCCAGCGCCACACTGGGGCGGATCTGCTTCTCCTCGCCGCGCGGGGCGACCGGCAGCGCCGCGCCGAGCGGGGTCGCGGCATAGCCGCCCGGCCCGAACGCCGACAATCCGCCCGCCGCCACCAGCCCGGTGCCGTCACGCGCCACCGCGCCGGTCAGGCGGCGCTGCGCCGTGGCGGGAAAGACGGCTGCCGGCGCATCGTCGAGCAGCACGAGCGGCCACCACGCCGGATCGATGCGTGTCGCGAGGTCGGCCGGCGCGCGCGCGTCGACCGCGAAGCCCGGCCCGAGCAGCGCCCGCAACCGCGGTGCCGCACCCGCCTGCCGCCCGCCGAGGTAGAGCAGCCGCAGCGGATCCTGGATCGCCGCGACCGTGTCGATGCCGCCGCGCCCGTCGAGCGTGACGCGTAGCGGCAGGAATCCGGCGCGCGTCGCCGGAACCGCGAGCGCGACGCGGGTCGCGCCATCGGCCCGGAACGGGGCGCTGGTCGCCAGCGTCCGCCCGTCGCCCGACACGCTGAGGCGGTGCGTGCCCCCGTCCCCTTCGACCGTCACCTCGACCTGGACGGCTTCGCCGACGCGGGGACTGGACACGCGCACCGCGCCGATGAAGGCACGCGGCGTCGCGCCCGACAGCGCGATCGTGTTGACCGGAATGCCGCGACCCACCAGCGCCGCGATGTCGTCGTTCCAATGCCGGTCGGTCGACCGCGCATCGCCGATCAGCGTCACACTGCCGCCGGTGCCGATCGGGATCGCGTCGCGCGCGGCATCGAGCGCGGTCGTGAGGGAGCCGTCGGTCACGACCTGCCGCGCCGCGAAGCCGTCCGCCACGGTCGCGCCGCCCAGCTGCACCAGCACCTGCCGCGCATCGCCCGGCACGGTCGCGCGTACCCGCTCGAGCGCCCGGCGCGCCGCCGCCTGTCCCTCCGCGCCGAGCACCGGCCGCTGGTCGAGCACGAAGACGGCGACCCCGCCCCCCGCGCGCCGCACGACGCTCGGCTGCATCGCGGCGAGGATCAGGCAGGCGAAGACTGCGACGCGCAGCGCGAGCTGCCGCCGGCGCCGCCGCGCCGCGCGCGGCCACCACAGCAATGGCAGCAACAACGCCAGCCAGCCCGCCTGGGGATAGAGGAAGGTCAGGGTCACGGCGTGTCGCTCACGGCATCCGGCCACCGTGGAACAGCCACCATTCGGCGCCGAGCAGCAGTCCGGCGGCGACCAGCAGCAGCAGGAACGGAAGGTCGGGCGGCAACCGTCCGGCGACGCCCGTCACCGCCGGTTGCGCTCCGGCATCGGCGACCGCGCGCGTGGTCGCCCGATCGATGAGCGATGTCGGCGTATCGTCGGTGCGTGGCGCCCCCGCCAGGCCATAGAGCGCGGACTGGTCGGGCAGCGGCGCGCCCGCCTTGGCATAAGGGCGCCAGCCATCGCTTCTCCCCAGCCAGTGCAGCCCCTGCGCGACGAAGGCGGGCATCGCCGCCCCGCGCGCAAAGGGCGCGGCGGGGTCGAAGAGCGCCCCCCAGACCGCAATCGACCGGCGTGGCGCATCGCGCACGTCGACGCCGATCGGCCGGTCGAGCGCCGTCGCCAGCGCACCGGCATCGACCTGCGCCAGACCCAGCTCGTCGAGCCGGTCGGCGAGATCGCCGTTCTCCGCCTCGCCGGGGCCGGCGAAGACGAATGTCGCGTCGGCACCGGCGGGCGTCAGGATCAGCGCCGGCCGCTCGCTGCCGCCGACCGCCTGCGCATTGCCCACGACGACCTGCGCCCGGGTCACCGGCACCACGGCGAAGGAATCGTTCGCCTGCACCGCCGCACGCACCGCGCCAGGGGTGCCCGCCAGCAGCGCGACGCGCAGCGGCCGGCGATCGGGCAGGCGGACGGCGGCGACGTCGTCGGCGGGGAAGCCGTCGCCGCTATCGAGCGTAGCGCGCAGCACCGCCCCGGTCGCAGCGACATCGCGCAGCACATATCGCCCCCCGCCGAGCGCGGTCACCTCGCCGGGCGCGAACGCGGCGCCGTCCAGCGTCCAGCGCAGATCGGCGGCGGTCGCGCGCGCGGCGCCGGCAGCCGCCAGCGTCACCAGCACGTCGGCATCGCGCCACGCCCCCGAGGCAGCGGGCGACACGCCCAGCGCGACGATCCCGCGGTTGCCCGGCACCGGATCGGCCAGATAGCCGTAGCTGAGCGCGGTGCGGCCGGGCACATCGCGCGCCGCAGCCCATGCGCCGTAATAACGGGTTTCGATCCCGTCGCGGTGGCGTGCCTGCCAGTCCGCAAAGGTCGACGGCCGCGCCGCCGCCGTCACCCGGTCGAGCCGGCCCGACAGCAGCGACGCACTCTCCCCGGGCGCGAGCAGCCGCCCCTCGGCCGAAAACACCTCGCGTCGGGCAGCGGGCGTCGCGCGAACGTCCGCGAGCAGCGCGCGCTTGGCCCGGGCCAGGTCGTCGCCGCCGCTCAGGACGGCGGAACTGTCGAGGTAGAAGCGCCTGAAACCGCCCTCGGTCGCCGCGACCTGCGGATGCGCCGCGGCGAACCACAGCAGCAAGGCGATCGCGAGCGTCAGCAGATAGGCCAGCCAGTAGCGGAACCGCCCGCCCAGCACGCGCACCGGCGCCGCCCGCGCCGCCTGCATCCACAGCATCGCGGTCGGCAGCGCGACGACCCGCCGGCGCGCGCGCAGTCGCTGGAGCCAATACAGCAGCCCCGCCAGCGCGACCGCCCCGGCGAGTGCCGCCGGCCAGCCGAATTGCGTGAAGGTCACAGCCTGACGCCCCCGCCCGCCAGTACGGGGGCGAGCTGGTCGACGACATCGCCGTCGGCATCGACCCGGATCAGCGTCGCGTCGATCCGCGCGGCACAATCGGCCAGCGCGTCGGCGAACGCGCGATAGGCGGCGCGGTAGCGGTCGAGCAGCTCCGGCGTCACCGAAACGGCGACGCCCTCCGCCTGCTCGCCGTCGTCGATCACGAGCTCGCCCGACAGGTCGGGCAGCAGCGCCGGATCGGCGTCCTGGGCGCGCGTCATCTGCACCAGTAGCACCCGGTGCGGCAGCGCCTCCAGCGCGCGGGTGACGCCGTCCACGCCGTCGTCGTCGAAGAAGTCGGACACGACGACGACCAGACCGCGGCGCAACCGCATCGCGGCCAGCCGGGTCAGCGCACCGGCCAGCGCGCTGCGCCCCGCCGGCGCCTGGTCGGCCAGCGTCCGCGCGACACGCACCAGCGCGCCCTTGCCCGACACGCTCTTCAGCACGGTCGTCATGTCGTCGGCGATCGTGAGCAGGCTGACGGCGTCATGCTGCCTGAGCGCGATCGCGGCCAGCGCCACGACGACCTGCATCGCCGGCACGATGCGCGGGGGGTGCTCGACGAACATGCTGCGCGATACGTCCAGCAGCAGATAGACCGGCAGGTCCTGCCGCTCCTCGAACACGCGGACGAACGCCTTGCCCAGTCGCGAATAGATGTTCCAGTCGATCGCGCGCAGGTCGTCGCCGGCGACATAGGGTTTGAAATCGGCGAAATCGGACCCCTGCCCCCGCGCCGCCGTGCGCTGGTCGGCCAGGCGGCCGCCCTTCTGCGCGGCCGCGATGCGCAGGCTGAGGGCCTGGACGCGGTCGAGGAACGCGGGGTCGAACAGCGTCTCGAACGGGGGAGCGGCGCCGCGCGTCACCGGCCCACCCCTGCACGGCGGAAATAGCCTTCCAGCATGCGGTCCTCCTGCACCGTCCGCGGCCGGTGCAGGATGCGCCCCACCTGCGGCGCGCCGGCCCCGCGCGACTGCGCCGCGACCGTCCCCGCCGCCATGCTGCGCGGCGGTGCGCGGCGCGTGGACGCCGCGACGCTGCCGGCATTGATCGTGCCGATCACGCGATCCTCCATCGGCACCGCCAGCAGCAGCGAGGAGGAACCGCGCGCGCGCTTCAGCCCTTCCTGCCCGGTCCCGCGGTTCGAGCCCTGGCTGGAATTGGTGTTGCCCGCGCTGCCCGGACCGCCCGATTGCTGGCCCGACGACGACCGATTGCGCGATCCGCTCTGCTGCTGCGGGTCGGTGCCGCCCGCCTTCTGCGCGGCCGGCGGCGCGCCGGGCGATTGCGTCGATGCGGCGGCAGCAGCGCTCGCCCCGCCCTGCGGGGGCTGAGCCCGCGTCGCCGTTGCGGCGGCGGACGATCCCTTGGCCGCCTCGGCGGTACGCTGCGCGCGCGCGTCGTCCGCTCTCGCGGGTTGCCCGGCCGCCGTCGCTCCGCCGGTCTTCGCCGAACCGGCATCGCCCGCCGCGCCGGCCGGCCCGCTCGCCGATGCCGACGCGTCGGAACCGCCGGGCGATGCAGCGCCGGAAGCCGCATCGCGCGATGGCGAACCGTCCGCCCCGCCCGAGCGACGATCTCCCCCGGCCGCCCCCGCCCGCCCTGCCCGGGCGCCGACCGCACCCGTCGCCGCTGCCGTCCCGTCCGATGGCCCGCGCGCGCCGCGCGATGCGGTCGACGCGGTCTCGGTCGGCCTGTCGGCCCGCGGCTCCGTCCGCACGCCCAGCGCGGTCGCGATCTGGCGCAGCGGCGATCGCCCCGGCGCATCACGGCCATCGGACGATCCGCGATCGATCAGCAGCGCGGCGACCAGCATTCCGATGGCCGCCAGCGGCAAGGCCCACCACCACGCGGGCCGGACCGGCGCGTGCATGGCGGAAGGCATCGCCGGCTCGGCCCGCTCCAGCCACGGCCGCGCTTCGTCGATCGCCGCGGCGCGGAACGCGTCCGGCTGCGCGTCGTCCAGAAATTCGGCCGCGGTGCGCGCGCGATCCTTGAGCCCGGCGGACCGATCGAGCCAGCCCAGCGCCGTCGCGCGCGAGATACGGACGCCCGCCATCCGCCGCGCCCACACCGCGGCGAACACGATCGGGGGAACCGCCACGCTGACCAGTACCGCCGCCACGGCGTCGACCGGCCGTACGAAGGCCGCCAGCAGGATCATCAGCGGCGCGGCGACGGAGGCGAGCGCGGCGGCGCGCAGCGCGGCGCCCCGGGCGACGCGGCGCGCAGCCGCCAGCAGCGCGGCCCGCCCCGTTCCCTCCAATGTGTCGAGCCGCCCGTGGAGCGGATCGCCGACGCGATGATCCATTCGTGTTCCCGCTCCGACCCCCGCGATCTGCGCGACTCCCCGGGAGTCATGCCCGATCCGGAACACGGTCGCGACCATCCGCACGACCGGCGTCACCGGCGAGCCGGCGGCGGCTCCTCGCGACCCCGTCCCGATCGAAGGAGCGACGTTAGGGGTGCAGGCTTGCACGAACCTTGCTGCCGGCACGGCGGGGATGCACCGGCCGCATCGCGGCTGCAAGGCTGATGCAAGCAAACCATGGTCTTGTCACCGGCACATGCCAGAACCGACCTGTCAGAACGGACTGCTCGTGACCGCTCGCCGCCTCCTCCTGCCGACGCTGCTGCTGACGCAGGTGCCGCTGGCGGTCGCCGCTACCGCGCAGACCCCCGCGGCCGCCCGTGTCGCGGCCCCGCGGATCGCTTACGACCGCTTCACCCTGCCGAACGGCCTGACCGTCCTGGTGCATACCGATCGCAGCAGCCCGTCGGTCTTCGTCGGGGTGTGGTACAAGACCGGATCGCGCGACGAGCCGCCGGGCAGGACGGGTTTCGCGCATCTGTTCGAACATCTGATGTTCCAGAGCACCGCGCACCGCCCGCAGGAATATCTGTCCGTCCTGCAACGCATCGGCGCGGTCGGGGCCAACGGCATCACGAAGACCGATTCCACCGCCTATTACCAGACCGTCCCGTCCAACGCGCTCGATACCATCCTGTGGCTG
Organism: Sphingomonas adhaesiva; assembly: GCF_036946125.1. Lineage (NCBI taxonomy): Bacteria > Pseudomonadati > Pseudomonadota > Alphaproteobacteria > Sphingomonadales > Sphingomonadaceae > Sphingomonas > Sphingomonas adhaesiva. Next base: position 594,242 of record NZ_JAQIJT010000002.1, on the reverse strand, counting down.
GAATCGGACCGCATGGGCTATCTCGACGGCGGCATCACCCAGGCGCTGCTCGACGAACAGCGCCGCATCGTACTGAACGAGAAGCACCAGGGCGAACTGCGGCCGGAGGAGCGGGCGTGGCGGCATTTCCTCGGCGCCTTCTATCCCGCCGGCCACCCCTATGCGCACCCGACGATCGGATCGACCGCCGATATCGAAAGCGCGACGCTGGACGACGTGAAGCAATGGTTCCGCAGCCATTACGGCGCGGGCAACGCGGTGCTGGTGCTGTCGGGCGACATCGACGTCGCCACCGCCCGCGACAAGGTGGCGCGCTATTTCGGCGCCATCCGGCCGGGGGAGCCGATCAGCCGGCCGCTGCAATGGACGCCCGCACTGACCGAGACGCGGCGCGACGTGCTGTACGGCAATTTCGCGCAGGCGACGATCGACCGCAACTGGCCGGTCGCGAACGGCGATCCGCGCGAACGCACGCTGCTGCTGCTGGCCGCCCGCGCGATGGCCGGGGCGAAGGAGTCGCCGCTGGTCCGCGCGCTCGTGACCGAACAGAAGGTCGCGACCGGCGTCTCCGCGACCATCAACGACGGCGAACTCGGCAGCGTGCTGTCGGTGACGATGGCGGTCGCGCCGGGCGTCTCACCCGATATGGCGGGCAAGGCGCTCGACCGGGCCCTGGCCGACTATGCGGCGCGCGGCCCCGATGCCGACCGTCTGCGCCGGATCGTCGCCGCCACCGACACGCTGCTGCTGCGCGGGCTGGAACAGAACGCGACGGTCGGCACCTGGCTGGCCGATGGCGAGGTCGCGCGAGGCGACCCGGGCTTCATGCTGCGCCAGCGCGACTGGATCATCGCCGCGTCGCCGGCCGAGGTTCGCACGGTGGCCGCCCGCTGGCTCGCGCGCCCGTTCTACGAACTGGTGACCCTGCCGACGCCGGTTGCGGCGCCGCTCCCCGCCGACGTCGACCGAAGCCGCATGCCCGAACCCGGTCCCGCCGACCCGACGATCCCCTTCCCCGCCGTCACCCGCAGCACGCTGGCGAACGGCATGACATTGGTCGTCGCGCGCCGACCGGGCGTCGGCATGGTCGACATGATGCTGCAGGTCCCGCTCGACGCCCGTGCCGACCGCCGGGGACTTGCCGCCCGCGCCGTCGCGCTGCTGCCCGCCGCCGATCCCGCCACACCGCGCCCGGCCGCCGCCGACCTCGACGTCGCGGCGCAATCGGACGTGTGGAGCGGCAGCCTGCGCTGGAGCGTGCCGGCCGACCGGGTCGCGGACTCGCTGGCGACGATCGCGGACATGGTGCGGCGCCCCGCCTATCCCGCGGCGGTCGTCGATGCGGCGAACGCCGCGGCCACGCAGGCGTTCGACGGCTATGAGCGCAACCCGAGCGCTGCGGGTGTCGCGATCCTGCGGCGCGCGATCCTGGGCGATGCCGACGCGCGCGGCCACATCGCCACCCGGCAGGACCCGCGCGACATCCCGCGCCAGGCGCTGCTCGATGTCCACGCGCGCATTTTCGTGCCGGGCCGCGCGACGCTCTACATGGTCGGCGACGTCGCGCCCGACCAAGCGAAGGCGCTGGCCGAACGCGCCTTCGCCGGCTGGCGCGCCGCCCCGGTCGCAACGCCGGACCCGGCCCCGCCGTCCCCGCCGGCATATGCCGCCCCGCGCATCATCCTGGTCGATGCCCCCGGCGCGGCGCAGAGCAGCATCACGGTCGGCGGCGTCGTCCCGCCCTTCGCCGCCGACGATGCCGCGACCGAGGCGCTGGTCGATGCCATGGTCACCGGCATCGGCGCCGGACGGCTGAACCGGAACCTGCGCGCGGACAAGGGCTGGAGCTACGGCTTCGGCGGCGGCATCGACGATGCGCCGCGCGGGCAGCGGCTGTTCGTCGCGAGCGGCATGGTCCAGGCCGATCGCACCGCGCAGAGCCTTGCCGAACTGGCCCGCGAATTCGTCGAAGTCACCACCACCCGCCCCCTGACGCAGGCCGAGCTCGACGGGCAGCGCGACGCGATGACCCGGGCCGCCGCCCAGCAATTTTCCGGCAACGGCGCGGTGCTGAACGCGCTGGCGACTGCCGGCACCTACGGCCTGCCCCTCGACCGCGCGGCCTCGACGAACCGGCGGCTGGCCGCGGTGACGCTCGAGCGCGCGAATGCGCTCGCGCGCCGCATCTTCCGCCCCGACGGCCTGACCTGGGTGGTCGTCGGCGACCTGAAGAGCATCGCGCCGCAGATCCGCGCACTCGGTCTCGCCCCCGTCGAGACGTGGGACGTGTACGCCCGCCCCATCCGCTGACCCGCCCGACCATCAGGAAGATCGTCCATGCCCGTTATCGCCGCCCTCCTCCTGCTACAGGCCGCCGCCGCGACGCCGCCCACGCGCCCCGCCCCCCCGCCGGCCGAACCGGCGACCGCGATCGCCACCGCCGAGGCTCCGCTGCTCCACGACACCCGGGGCCGGCCGGTGATGACGGTCCGGATCAACGGCAAGGGCCCCTTCCCGATGGTGGTCGACACCGCCGCGCAGACCAGCCTGATGGCGGCGGGGCTGGCCGCGGAGCTGGGGCTGAAGCCGATGGCGGACGGCATTCGAGTCGAAGGCGCGACGGGCGCGAGCCAGAGCCGGCTGTATCCGGTCGACCGGATCGGCAATGCGCTGTTCGACGCGCGCTACGTCGCGGTCGTGGAGCTGAGCAACAGCGGCGTTACCGATGCGCGCGGCATCATCGGCATGGAACGCTTCACCGATGCCCGGCTGGTGGTCGACCGCACCGCACGGCGCATCGCCCGCACCGCCTCCGGCCCGGCGCCCGCCGGGTTCGCGACGATCGCCGGACAGCGGACGGCGGAGGGCTTCGTCACCGTGCCGATGACGCTGAACGGCGTATCCGTTCCCGCGCTGGTCGATTCGGGCGCCGCCGCGACCATCGTCAACGCCGCGGCCTTCCGCCTGCTGGGCTGGGCCGACACCGATCCGCGGATCAGCAACGGCGGCGAGATCCGCGGCGCGGCGGCCGGCGGACAGGCGATCCGCACCGCGCGGTTCGACAAGGTCGGCGTCGGCCGCATCACCCTGTCGAACGTCCCCCTCTCCGTCGCCGACGACGGCGCGACGAGGCCGTCGATCATCCTGGGCAGCGACCTGCTCAACCTGTTCCCGGGCTATGCGGTCGATTTCCCGAGGGCGGAGCTGCACATCAGGCTGCCGCAAGGATCGGACGCGCGAGGCGGGGCCCATCCGGCCCCGTAAATCGCACGGACGCGGAGCGGGGGATCATCGCATGACGGCCGGCGCGAACGACGAAGGTCGGACGACCACGCACGCGCCGCGTGCGGGGCGGGACATCGACCCGAACCCGGCCTTCACGGTCATCCATAGCGGGAGGTTACGCCACGACCGCGGACGCTGGTGTTCCCGTGGTCGGGTGCTTCGGGTCTGACGATGCGCGCGCCATCGCTTCGTCGCCGAAGGTGACGGGCAGCCACTTGCCGGTGCGGACGCAGCGGATGCCCCATCTGTCCGCCGTGTGCGGCGCGATACATCTGACAACCTCGAAGGTGCTTTCATCGTCCATCACGCCATGTCCGCTACCATCGCCGAAGCCCGGGTCGGCCATCGATCGATGCCCGCCAGCGGGGCGGGAGGAGGCGACCGGGCCATGCCGTCCGCCGCCTCCCGCACCTCACGCGACATCAACCGAAGTAGAAGTCGTCCGCCTTCAGATCGGCGCGAGCGACGCCCAGCAGCGTGATGCTGCTGCCCGCGCCGGTCGCGATCACGGTGTCGGCACCGACCTGCGTCGCGGCCGCCATCACTTCGGCGAAACTGTCCAGCGCGGGGCCGAACCCCTTGAGCACCACGACGTCGGCCGTGGCGATCCCGAAGTCCTCGATCCGGTCGACACCGTGCCCGATTTCGAAGACGAAGCGATCCGCCCCCGCACCGCCGCGCAGCACGTCCGCACCCGCGCCGCCGGTCAGCGTGTCGCTCAACTTGGTTCCGACGAGGACGTCGGCGCCGTCCGTCCCCGTCACGGTAGCGCCCGTCGGCAACGACCTGACGAACACATCCATCACGTTATTGGTGTCCCCCGGCACCAGATTACGCGCGGTGCTCATGAAAGCAATATGACTGTTGTCCGCCGATAGATAAGCACGACCAATGGCGCTGGACGTGGCTGCGGCACCATCATCCGCGCCGCTGACCAGCGTCACCTGACCCGTTGCCAGGTCCTTGACGAATATGCTGAGTATCCCGGTTCTGGTTCCCGGCGCGATATTATTTGCCGAGCTTGTGAAGATCAGCTTCGAGCTGTCGCTCGAAAAACCGATGATATCGGCTACGCTCTTAGCAAGTTCACCACCGTTCGATACGCTTACAACGGAAACATCTCCGCCTCTCAGATCCTTGATGAAAATCTGGCCGTACCGATTATCCACCCCCATGTTCGTCGACCCGGAGATGAAGGCGACCTTGTTGCCGTCCGGTGAGATAACACCGCTTATACCGCCTCGATCTGCTACCTGACCCGTTTGATTGGTCGATACCAGATATGTCTGGCCTGCCCTGAGATCGCGAACATACGTGTCAGAGAAATTGTTGGTATCGCTTTCGACAAGCCTGGCATTGGTTTGAAAGACGACCAGGTTTCCGTCGTTTGAGATTGATGCGCGGGTACCCCCGGCCGGCTTTCCATCCGGACCTACACTCACGGCAACCGTTTCACCAGTAGCAACGTCCTTCGCAAAAATATCCCAGCCCCTGTTCTCGTCACCTGCGACCAGCGTGTCCGCGTAGGAATCAAAAATGACCCTGCTTCCATCTTCCGAAATTCGCAAAATCCAGTCGTTACTGACACTGTTCGCGTGAACGCCATCAGAGCTTGACGTAACAAGTTTGATTGTTTCAGTCTCAAGGTCTTTTATAAATATGTCTATGACCGAGTTTTTATCATCTGAAACGAGGTTGCTCGCGTAGCTTGAAAAGACAACCTTTTTTCCATCCGGAGACATGACGGCTTGATCAGCATCCGCATTGCCCGACTGCCCCTTGTCATCTGAAGAAACCAGTGACACCCTTCCGGTTTTAAGGTCCTTCACGAAGAAATCGATAAAATTTCCTTTATGATCGTCTGAGAAATTTGACGCTTCGCTGCCAAAGAGAACCTTGCTACCGTCGCTGGAAAACTGACCGCCCGTGGAATCCCGATTTCCAAGTTTCCCCTGTGCATCGGAGCTGACCGCTGTCACGACACCACTGATCAGATCCTTGACAAACACGTCGTAAGCGCCGTTGTCATCGCCGGAAACATAGTTTGGGGAGGGAGACGAGAATAGTACCTTCGTTCCGTCTGGCGAGATATTAAGAATATAGGTCCCGCCCCCCGAACTCGCGCCAATTCGCTCGAGCTTGCTGGTTTCGGCATCCTTGGCACCGACATTCACGCTGACCGTCTGCGACGCCGTCGTGTTCACGCCATCGGTCATCGTCACGCTCACCGCGGTCACGCCCGGGGTCATGACGCGCGATACGGTGCCGCCGAACGTGCCGTCGCCCGCTGCGGTCAGGGTCACCGTCTCCTTCGTCCCGCCCCAGTCGACGATCGCCTGGACGGCCGTCGAATCGAGGTCCTTCGCCGTCAGCGACAGTTCCAGCGACGTGGTGCCATCGGCGTTCGCGACGGTGCGGGTCGACAGCGCACCGGCGACGGGTGCCTCGTCCACGTCCCCGACCGCGATCGTCAGGACCTTGTCGAAGGTGGCGCCCGCCTTGTCGGTGGCGCGCACCGTCACGTCATAGCTCTTGGGCCCGGCTTCATAGTCGAAGGCGCGCGTGGTGTTGAGCATAAAGCCCGCCTTGTTGGTCCCGAGAGCAAAGGCGCCGCCCGCGTCGTCGACCAGGGAGAAGGATACGATGTCGTTCGCGTCCGCATCGGTCGCCGAGAGGTAGCCGACGAACGTTCCCTCTTCCTTGTTCTCCGCCACCGTCGTGCGGCTGAGCGTGATGGCGCTGGGGGCATCGTTGGCGTCGGTGACCGCGATCGTCACGACCTTGTCGAAGGTGGCGCCGGCCTTGTCGGTCGCGCGCACGGTCAGGTCGAACGAGCGCGGCCCGCCTTCGTAATCGAAGCTGCGCGTGGCGACGATCGTGGCACCGTCGGCGCCGATCGCGAAGGCGCCGCCGGCATCGCCGGTCAGCGAGAAGGCAACCGTGTCGTTCGCATCCGCATCGGTCGCGGCCAGCTTGCCGACGATCGTGCCCGATCCGGCATTCTCGACGATCGCATTGTTGTCGAGCGTGATCGCGGTCGGGGCGCTGTTGGTCGCCTGGGGGATGACGAAGAGATAGTCGGCCGCGGTCAGCCGCTGCGTCCCGCCGCTCGTCTGCACCAGAATATAGCCGTTGTTGGCGGCATTGGTCGGGTCGATCACGCGATAGTATTGCATCGCCTGGTTCTCGACCAGCGTCCACGCGCCGTTCACCTGCACCCGATTCGCGCCATATTGCACGAAGGAGAGCGTGGAGCCCGCACCGAACCCCTCGAAACGGAGCACGTCCTGATCGCCGGTGCCCGACGTGCCCGCGCCGGTGAAGTCGACGACCTGGTCGGCCTGCCCGCGCTCCGCCATCAGATCGCCGGCGAGGAACAGGAAGGTGTCGCTGCCGACGCCGCCGCTCACCCGGTCGCTCCCCTGGCCGCCGCGGATGGTGTCCTCGCCCGCGCCGCCCGACAGCCGGTCGCTGCCGGCGCCGCCGTCGATATAATCGTCGAAGCGCGATCCCAGGACGTAATCGTCGCCTGCGCCGGCATCGACCGTCATCGCCGCGGCGGCGAAGCGCAGGTCGAGGTTGTCGGCGTCGTTCGTGCCGGTCGCGGATGTCGTGGACATGATGGCGTTCCCCTTTGATCGATAGCGGCGCAGGTTCCGGCCTGACGCTCGTGGTGATGAGACGGCGTGCGGCATCGATCCGCCCGCGTGCGAGACACGGGCGACCGGACGATGACGCAAGATCGGGCGACGCGCGCGACGACGTGTCGCGCGCCGGTGCGGCAGGACCCCGTGCGGCGGCTCCACGCCCCCTGGCCGCGGGGACGCGTGGACCGGCCGACGTGGTCGGATGATGAAATGAAATTCCCTGTTCCTGCCGACGGAGCTAATTCACGCGCGACGACGTCGCCATGGCCGCGTTGCTCAAAATGGAATGAACGACCCTTTGTCCCGGATCGGGACGAGAGGGCGGGCCGTCATCGGGTCGGCAAGACCGCGTAGCGCCCCTTCGCCAGATCGTGGAGCACGCGGTGGAGATATTCGATCTTCTCGCGCGAGCGCGCGCTGGTCACCGGGTGCGACATCAACCTGTCGGCCAAGAGATACCCGTCCGCCACCCGACGCAGGATCCCCGCGTCGCACGCGGCGGACAGGTGGCGCCACACGGTCGTCGGTGCCAATCCGCTTTCCGCCGCCACCTGCTGTGCGGTGGCGGGCCGGCGAAGCACGGCTGGTGGTACGGTATCGTCCTGTCCGTAGAGCAGACCCAGTTCCACATCCTCGACGAGGTGCGCTGCGTTGAGCACGGTCACTGCGCCGGTGACGTGCAGCACGACGGGCTGGATGATGCGGCTTTCCGTCAGCTCCAGCACGGACAGATAGGCATCGAGAGCGGCGGCGACGCGCTCGGGGGTGCTGCGCTCCCCGATACCTGTCGGCAGCGTAAGCCCGCTGCGACGATAATCGGACAGGATGCCTTCGAAGATTTGTTCGACGTGCCCCCCGATCTCCAGCGTCAGCGGATGATCGAGGAAGCCGGGAGCCCGTTCGATGCCGCGTGCGGCGGGTCGACACAATTCCCGGGCGACGAGCAGGCGCGCCGCGCGGCGCAGCGTTTCCGTCGATTGCCGCAGAGATGTCGCGATGGCGTTGACGCTGATCCTGTAATTATCCGGGTCGCGCAGCGCCGCGCGATAGATCATGAAAAACAGGAGCATCGCGACGTTCTGGCCATCGAAGGCCCGCCACCCCATCGTGCCGATGCGGAACTGATAGGCGTTGAGCAGGCGAGCGGCATGGCGATACGGAAAGCCCGTCCGTTGGCCACCCGCCAGATGTTCGACCGCCGGCTCCATCATCCGATCCCCCCGGCGTCGCCATGACCGGCACGCCCGCCGTTACTCCCGATGCAGGTGTGTCGCAAATCGCCCGGGACATGACACGTCGATACGCCGCATCAATCGCGTGACGGGCTCGACGCATTGACCGGCTCGGGCGCGGATACCGGGCGCAGCTTCTGCTCCTGCGCGGTCGGATCGATCCGGCGCGCTCGCTCGACCCGCTCGATCGCAACCCGACCCTTGGTCGTCAGCGCCTCGACGATCGCCTCGATCACGACGAGGTCGGCCAGCCCTTCCTCGCCGTCGGGCTCGACCGACGTGTCGTTGAGAATGGCATCGGAGAAATAGCGCAGCTCGCCGCCGAACTGGTCGGTCGCCCTGAACGCCTCGTGCGCCTTGTCGCTGCCCACCTGCCGGCGCTGTTCCAGCCCGTTCTGGAAGCCGTAGCAGGGACTCATCTGGATCGCCCCCTTCGTCCCCGCGACGACCAGCGTGTCGATGTCGTTGGCGAAGTAGCTGACCGTGAATTGCGCGAAGCGATCGCCCGGCATCCGCAGCGTCACCGCGAGGGTGTCGTCGAAGTCGCCGACGCCCGCGGCGGGATGCCGCGTGCCGATGGCGGAGACGACCTCCACCGGCTCGGCGCCGAAGAGATAACGGATGGCGTTGATCGGATAGGGCGCCATGTCGAACAGCGGCCCCGCCTCGATCCCGCTGGTCGCGCGGTGATTCGCCGGATCCACCATCTGCGCGAAGCAGGACGAAAACGCGATCAGCTCGCCCAGTTCGCCGTCGCGGATGCGGCGGATCGCGTCGAGCGTCGCGGGCTCGAAATGCAGGCGATAGGCGGTCATCAGCTTTGCACCCGACGTCTCGGAGGCGGCGATGATCTCGCGGCATTTCGCCGCCGAGATCTCCAGCGGCTTCTCGCACAGGACGTGGATGCCGGCATTCAGCGCGGGGATCGCGAACTCGGCATGCCGCCAGTTGGGCGTCGCGATATAGACCGCGTCGATCTCGCCCGAGGCCAGCAGCTCGCCGAAACGCTCGTAGGGATACAGATGTTCGACGCCGTAGCGCTCTCCCAGCGCGCGCAGCTTCTCCGGATCGTCGGACACCAGCGCCGTGATCGTCGAATTGCCGGTATGCGAGACGCCGGGCATCAGCGCTTCCTGCGCGATGTCGCCGAGGCCAACGATGGCGTAGCGGACCCTGGGGCCGAAGCCGAAGGCGGATGCGAGGCTCATATCATGTCTCCGGGTGGAAGCGTGGGCAGACGCGCGGGCGCGGCGTAGGGTTCCGATCGCATCAGGGTGCCCAATGCGGGCGGTAGGTCGGGTCGAGCTTGCGATCGATGAAATAGGCCGCGCTGATGAAGGCCAGATGCGTCAGCGCCTGCGGGAAATTGCCGAGCGGATGCCCGCGTCGATCGACTTCCTCCGAGAACAGGCCGAGCCCGTTGGCATAGGCCATGCCCTTGCCGAGCATCAGTTGCGCCTCGTCCATCCGCCCGGCACGCGCGAGGCACTCTGCATACCAGAAGGTGCAGGTCGTGAAGGCACCCTCGCCGCCCTCCAGCCCATCGGCGTTGCGGTAGCGATAGACGAGCCCGTCGTCGCGCAGATCGGCCCCGATCGCATCCAGTGTCTTCAGCCAGACCGGGTCGGTCGAGGAGACGAACCGGACCAGCGGCATCATCAGCAGCGCCGCGTCGAGCGCCGTGCCGCCGCGTTCCTGCACGAAATAGCCGTGCTCCGGGTGGCGGAAGTTTGCCCATATGTCCTCGGCGATCGCGTCGCGGCTTTCGGCCCATGCGACGAGCGGGGCCGGCAGCGAGCGTTGCAACGCCAGCCGGATCGCGCGGTCCAGCGCAACCCAGCACATCAGCCGCGAATGGAGGAAATGCCGATGCGCGCCGCGGATTTCCCAGATGCCCGCATCGGCCTCGTGCCAATGGTCGATGACGTAATCGACGATCCCGCGGACATGCTGCCAGCCCTCGTGGCTGATGGCGGTGCCGTACTTGTTGGACAGATAGACGCTGTCGAGCAGTTCGCCGAAAATGTCGAGCTGGGTCTGGGCATGGGCGGCGTTGCCGATCCGCACCGGGCGGCTGCCGGCATAGCCCGCCAGATGCGGCAGCTCCTCCTCGTCGGCGGCTTCGCTGCCGTCGATGGCGTACATGATGCGGATCGGCGCGTCGGGGCTGGCGGCCATCACGCGAGCGCCGGCCCATCGGTTGAAATGCTCGGCCTCGTCGATGAAGCCCAGCCGCAGGAAGGCGTAGACGGTGAAGGACGCATCGCGGATCCAGGTGGCGCGATAGTCCCAGTTCCGCTCCGCCCCGGTCGCCTCCGGCAGGCCGAAGGTCGCCGCCGCCGCGATCGACCCGTGCCGCGCCGAGGTCAGCAGCTTCAGCGCCAGCGCCGAGCGCGTCATCGCCTCGCGCCAGCGCCCGCGATAGAGCGATCTGCTGGTCCAGCGACGCCAGGCGGCGGTCGTCGCCGCGACATCGGCCTCGATCGCCGCATCGGAGGGGCGCGGCAGGCTGTCGTCCCCCAGCACGAACCAGGCGCTCTCCCCATCCCTCAGGGTGAAGTCCGCGACGACCGCGCCTGCCTCCGTCTCCAGCGGGACGGAGGCGAACATCCGCAGGGTCAGGTCGCGCCCGACGAAGCGAACCCCCTCGCCCGAGGCATCGACGGCCGGCACCTCGCGGGCATAGTCGAACCGGGGCGTGCAGCCGACGCTGAAGCGGATCGTGCCGCGCGTCACGCAGACACGGCGGATCAGGCAGCGGGCCGCGCCTTCCGGGTGCGCCCGCGCGTCGGGTAGCGGAAGCAGGTCGACGACCTCCGCGCTCCCGCCCTCGGCCATCCAGCGGGTCAGCAGCACGTTGGTGTCGGGCACGTAGAGTTGCAGATGCTCGGGCGCGTCCAGCTGCGGTTGCAGCGTGAACGCGCCCCCGCATCCCGGATCGAGCAGATCCGCGAAGATCGTCGGGCTGTCGAGCGACGGCCAGCAGAGATAGTCTATCGTCGCGTCCCGCGCCACGAGCGCCGCGGTTTCGAGGTCGCCGATGATCCCGTGGTCGCCGATCGAGCGCAGCGGCGCGACCCCGCTCGCGTCCAGCGGCTCAGCCATTTTCGCGGAATTCGGGATAGAGCGTCATGCCCCCGTCGACGAACAGCGTGGTGCCGGTGACGTAATCGGCGTCGTCAGACGCCAGCCACACGACCGCGCGGGCCACGTCGTCGGGCTCGCCGATCCGGCCATAGGGGATCAGCCGCAAAAGCTGTTCGAGCGCCTCCGGCGTCTCCCACGCCTCCTTGTTGATCGGCGTGCGGATGGCACCCGGCGCGACGGCGTTCACGCGGATGCCGTCGGCGGCCACCTCCTGCGCCAGCGATCGCGTCAGCATCCGGCTGCCGCCCTTGGAGGCGGCGTAATTGATGTGCCCGGCCCAGGGGATCACCTCGTGCACCGAACTCATCGTCACGATGCATCCCTTGCTGCGTGCCGGCCGTGCGTCGTCGGGCTGCGCGCGGAAGCGGCGCACCGCCTCGCGCGCGCAGAGGAACTGCCCGGTGAGGTTGACGTCGATGACGGTATTCCAGTCGGCCAGCGTCATGTCCGCGATCGCGGCATCCTTTTGCAGTCCCGAATTGGCGACCAGCACGTCGATGCGCCCGAACGCGCTCGCCGCTTCGTCGAACAGGCGCACGACCGCATCCTCGTCCGAAACATCGGCGCCGACCGCGATGGCGCGCCCATCGCGGTCGCAAATCCGCTTCACCAGCTCCTCCGCGGCATCGGCATCGGAATGGTAATTCACGACCACCGCCGCGCCTGCGGCGGCGAGCGCGTCGGCCACCTCCAGGCCGATCCCGGAGCTGGCCCCCGTGACGATGGCGACGTGACCGTCAAGCGGCAGAAAGGGCATCGCAAACTCCATGAGCCGGCAGGCGACGGGGGTCGGCCATCTACCGCCCCGCCGCCAGAAAGCGGTCTGCCGTCCGCAGCGACAGCGCCATGATGGTCAGCGCGGGATTGGCCGCCAGCGCGCTGGGGAAGACCGAATTGTCGCAGATCAGCAGGTTGGGGATGTCGAAGCTGCGGCCATCGGCGTCGACGACCGCCGTGTCGCCGTCATCTCCCATCCGGCAGGTGCCGATCGTGTGCGCGGAGCGATCGACCGCGAAGATGTCGCGCGCGCCCGCCGCTTCCCAGATCGCGGTCATCGTGCGGCGCGCATGGCCGTCCATCGCGCGCTCGTTGGCGTGATAGCTGAAGTCGATCCGCGCCTTGCGCTGACCGAACCCGTCCACCTCGTCCGACAGCGTCAGGCGATTGTCGGGATGCGGCAGGCAGTCGCCGTTGATCCCGATCCCGCCCATCCGGTTGTAGTTGCGCAGGCGCTGCTGCAACCGCTCGCCCCACAGCCCCGCGCCGCGCGCCAGCCCCGTCGCGAGCGTGACCGGCAGCACGCCCAGGCTCTGGATCAGATAGCCGCCTGCGAAGTCCGCGCCTTCGGGGCGCATCAGGTCTTCGGTGATGAGCGACGAGGGGTAGCCGCGGTTCATCCGCATCGTCGCGTCGAAACTGCCCCACACCTGCGTCGCGACATGCGCCATGAAGTTGCGCCCGACCTGACCGCTGGAATTGGCGATTCCGAGATTGAGCAGCAGTCGCGGCGTTTCGACCCCGCCCGCACACAGGAACACCGCGCGGCAGCGCTGGCGCCGCTCCTCTCCATGCCGGCGATAGACCACCGCCGCGATCCGGCCCGCGCCATCGAATTCGAAGGACACGACGCGCGCCCCGGCCCGCACCTCGGCGCCGTGGGCGACTGCACGCGGCAGATAGGTCGTGTCCATGCTGGTCTTGGCGGCGTTGCGGCATCCCTGGTGACAGGTGCCGCAATTGACGCAGGCCTGCCGCTGACCCCAGTCCGGCTGGTCGCGGTCGCGGGACACGAGGGCGGCGGGCGCGTCGGTCGCAGTGATCCCGACTGCTGCGCAACCGCGCGCCATCGCATCGGCGGGCGCATTGCGCGCGACCGGGGGATAGGCGTAGCGGCGCGTATCGTCCCACGGATAATGCGCGGGACCGGATACGCCGGTGTCCGCCTCGACCCGGCGGATGTACTCGATCAGTTCGGCATGGGGGATCGGCCAGTCGGCACCTTCGCCGGTCAGCGTCCTCAACCGCAGGTCGCGCTCGTCGGGGCGGGGGCAGAAGGCGCCCCAGTGCAGCGTCGATCCGCCGACGCCCATGCCCGAGTTGTTCGAACCGAAAGCGGTCGGGTCGTCCCCGCCGCTCAGCCGCTCTTCCATCCAGTAGATGTCGGCCGCCAGTTCGTCGGCGACATGCTCGTGCGGACGGAACGCGCGACCGGCCTCCAGCGCGACGACGGACAGCCCTGCCTCCGCCAGACGCGCCAGCAGCGGCGCGCCACCCGCGCCGGTGCCGACCACGACGGCGTCGACCACATCATGATCGGCGAACGGCGCGCGGCTCATGCGGCCACCTGCGCATCACGCTGCCAGCGCTCCAGATCATCGGCGGCGGTACGTGTGTAGCCCTGCTTGCGCGGGCCATCGCCGCCGACCGCAAAGCCGTCATAGCCGATCGCCGCCATCGCGGCGGGCGTCGCGATCCATTGCCGCACGATTTCGGCCCGGGCATCCTGGAACCAGAGCGTCATCTGCGCCGGCGACAGGCAGCCGACATCGTCGTCGACTCCCGCTTCCCCCGCATCGACGCGGGTCAGCCAGCCGGTCCGATCCCCCGCCGGCAGCGCCGCAAACCCGCCGGTCAGGGCGTCCAACGTCGCCAGTCCCCGCGCCCATGCCTCGGCATCGGGCGGCAGGTCGGCGAAGCGCCAGCCGTCTCCGCCGCCATGCACCGCCATGCCGACACGGCGGGCGAGCGCCCGGTTGGCGCCGACCTCGGGCAGTACCTGCGCGATCAGCGCGCAGACCGCCTCCAGCTGCGCGACCGACCAGCCGGATGCCGCGTCGGACAAGGGGCGGGTGCGCGCCAGCAGCGCCGCCCGCGCGCGCGCGCTGACGCGGTCAGACGCGAGCAGGCGGGCGAAGCCCTCCGGCAGCGCCGCGGCAGACACCGCGGCGACATGCTCCGCGATCAGCGCGGCGAGCGCGGCGGGCTGTTCGTAGGGGATCAGATGCGCGGCATCGGCAACGATCCGAACGGTGCCGTTGGAATAGTGCGGCAGGTTCAGACGGCGCTGCGCCGCCTCCCCCAGATCTCCGTCCTCCACCCCCGCGACGATCAGCGCCGGTAGGGCGATGCGACCGGCGCGGTGGCTCCAGTCCTCGTCGGCACCGCGCTCCAGCCAGGCGAGCCATGCCTCGCGGTCGCACCGCATGACGTCGGCGATGGCCCGCTCCCGCGCGGGCGCGGGCAGTGGCGTTGCCGTATTGGCATCGACGAAGGCTTCGGCGTCGCTGCGGCCGATCGAGCCATCGGCGGTCCAGCCGACCATCTCCTTGCGGCGGGCATCGTCGATCGGCTCCGGGGACGGCGGCGAGGCGGCGACCAGAACGACGCCGATGACCCCCGACAGCCCCTCCTCGCCCGCTTCGGCGCGCGCGGCGACCAATGTCGCGATCTTGCCGCCCATGCTATGCCCGACGAGGACACACGCGGTCAGCCGGTGATCGCGGATCGTCGCGACCACGTCGTCGACCATCGCGGCGACGTCGGCATGGCCGTCGCCGGCCCGCGCGCCGAAGCCGGGCAGGTCGAGCGCAAGACACGGCACGTCCGGCAGGGCATCGCGCACCGGGTCCCATTCGGCGCCGCTCATGCCCAGCGCATGTAGAAATAGCAATGTCGGTGGGGTCACGCGATCTCATCCAGCTGAAGCCCATGCTGGACGATGCAGAACCGCCGCCGTTCCCTTAACGTGCGGCAATCGAGGAATTAATTTTGATCATTGATGAAAATAACGTTTTTCGGTCCGGTGGTGGAACTTACGCGCCCGTGCAGACGCTAGGGGCGCTCGTTCGCATCATGCCGGAGTAAGACCGTGGCGAAGAAAGATCAGGCACAGCCGCAGTACGAGATCGAATATCGCGAGATACAGCCGTTCGGCACGTTGAAGGACCTGCCGCTGGGTCTGTCCGACAACGCGCGCAAGCAGAGCGTCGCGATCCTCAATCAGGTGCTCGCCGACACGATGATGCTGCGCGACCTGTATAAGAAGCATCACTGGCAGATGTCGGGCGCGACCTTCTACCAGTTGCACCTGCTGCTCGACACACATTACGAAAAGCAGGCCGAACTCGTCGATATGGTCGCCGAGCGGATCCAGTCGTTGGGCGGGATCAGCATCGCCACGCCACACGACGTGGCCGAGATGACCAAGATCCCGCGCCCCCCGCGCGGGCGTGAGGACGCTCCGACGATGCTGGCGCGGTTGCTGGAAGCGCACCGGATCGTGCTGGAGGAAGCGCACGAAGGCGCGAAGGCCGCGGACGAATCGGGCGACGACGGCACCAACGACCTGCTGGTGAGCGACATCATCCGCACGGGCGAACCGCAGGTGTGGTTCATCGGCGAGCATCTGGCCGCGACCGACCTGCAGCGCGCGGGCTGACGAGGCGTCTCGACGGGAAGGTGGCGGCGATGGCGACACGTGATCTGGCGGACGGCATCGCCGCCACCGAATTGACCGAAGGGCTGATTGTCGCGGGTCAGGTCGACGGCACCGACATCGTGCTGGTGCGTCACCGCGGTCGCGTCTGCGCCTTGTCTGGCCAATGCACCCATCTGAAAGCGCCGCTGGCGGACGGCATCGTCGTCGACGGAACGATCCGTTGCCCATGGCATCACGCGCGGTTCGACGTGGAAAGCGGCGAGGCGGTCGGCGCTCCCGCCTTCGCGCCCCTGGAACGCTTCTCGGTGACGGAACAGGACGGCCACGTCCACGTCGCGACGGCACATCCCGTGGACGATCGGGTGCAGGAGCAATCGGCACGGGCGATCCGACGGGTCGTCATCGTCGGTGCGGGGGCTGCGGGTCATGCCTGCGCCGAGATGTTGGCGCGGCACGGTGCGGGCACGTCGGTGACGTTGATCGGCGACGAAGCCGACGAGCCCTACGATCGCACCTTCTGCTCTAAGCAGTATCTCGCCGGCAAGGCCGGGCGCAAGGAGATGGCGTTGCCCGCGCCGGACGGCGTGACCCTGCGCACCGGCGTGACCGTCGCCGCCATCACGCGCGACGACAGGACGGTGACGCTCGACGACGGCACCTCGCTCCCCTACGAAACGCTCGTCCTCGCCACCGGCGCGGAGCCGGTTCGGCCCGATTTCTACGGTTCGAACCGGGACGATGTCCATGTCGTGCGCACGGTGAGCGATGCCGATCGCCTGATCGCGGCGAGCGTGCAGGCAAGGCGCGCGATCGTCGTCGGATCGAGCTACATCGGGCTGGAAGTCGCCGCCTCGCTGATCGGGCGCGGGCTGGAGGTAGCGGTCGTCTCCGATACCGATCTGCCCCTAGAGAAGACCGCCGGCGCCGAGATCGGCGCGATGATCCGCGAACTGCACGGGGAGAAGGGCGTGACCTTCCACCCCGGTCGCCGCATCGCGCGGTGGGACGGAAAGGTCGCGATGCTGGACGACGGCACGCATGTCGAGGGCGACCTGGTCGTCGCCGGTACGGGCGTCGCGCCACGCCTGGCCCTTGCCGAGGCCGCCGGACTTGCGCTGGCGGACAAGGCCGATGGCGGCGGTGTGACGGTGGACGATCGCCTGCGCACGTCCGACCCGGCGATCCATGCGATCGGCGACATCGCGAGCGCCCCCGACCGTCGCCTGGGCCACCCGATCCGCGTCGAGCATTGGGTCGTCGCGCAACGCATGGGACAATGGCTCGCGCGGCATCTGCTGGGGCAGGTGTCGGACGGATATGACGACGTGCCGTTCTTCTGGTCGGGGCATTACGACCTCAGCCTGCGCTACGTCGGGCATGTCGCCTCGCCCGAGGATCGCACGATCGACGGCGACGTCGCGGCGCAGGACGTCGCGGTACGTTTCGCCGAGGACGGTCGCGAGCAGGCATTGCTGACCGCCGGGCGCGATCGCCTGTCGCTGGAGCGCGAGGCCGAATGGGAACGCCGCTGACACCCGCCCGTCACGCCAGCGGCAGCATCCAAAGATGCGCGCCGCCGGTCACGAACAGCCGCGCCTGATCGGCGTCGAACGTGCAATTGCTGCAAAGCCCCGGCGTCGGCACGGTGGCGAGGTGGCGCCCCGCGTCGTCGAACACTTCCACCCCGGCGCCCGAGCTGCTCCACAGCCAGCCGCGCGCATCGACGGTGAAGCCGTCCGGAATCCCCTCCGGTACCGTGGCGAAGCGCCGCCGGTTCGACAGGCGCGCGCCATCCCAGTCGAAGGCGAAGATCGCGATCTCGCCCTCCCCATGCTCGGGCGTCTGCGAGGCGTAGAGGATATCACCGCCGGGGGAGAAGGCGAGTCCGTTGGGCTGCGCCATGTCGACCATTCGCCGCGCCACGCCATCCACGCCGATGCGGCAGATCGCGGTCCGCCCGCTCTCGGTCGTGCCCGGCACGCCCTGTTGCGGATTTTCGAGTCCGAACGTCGGATCGCTGAACCAGATCGCCCCGTCCGCCGCGATGATCAGGTCGTTGGGCGCGTTCAGCCGCCTTCCCTCGGCGGCCGTCACGATGGGAGTCGCCACGCCTGCGCCCTCCGACCGGCTGATCGCGCGCCGCCCGTGCTCGCAATGCGCCAGCGCGCCGTCGGGCAGCACGGCATTGCCGTTGATGAACGGTGTCGCGTCGAGCAGGACATCGACCGCGCCGTCCTCGCGCCGACCCAGCACGCGGCGTCCGACGATATCGCTCCACACCAGCGTCCGCTCGCGCGGCCACCACACGGGTCCCTCGCTCCAGCTCGCCTGATCGTAGAGCGTCGTAAGCCGCGCCGTCCCCAGCACGGCGCGCGCCTCCCCGCGATGGATGACCGGCGCGTCGACCCCGGCCGCGACGGGCGGGCCGGGCGACCGCAGCCGCGCCGGGGTGAGCGACGGGGGCCCCGTCATGCCCCGAACGGATCGCGCGTCTGGGCCGCGGGGGAGGTCGCGAACTGGATCATGATCTGGAAGCACGGCTCGTCGCCGATCTGGCCGGAGCGGTGCCCCTTTTCGCCGGTGGTTTCCTGATCCTGCCCGAAGTGGATATCGCCCGGCCCCATTTCGACGCGGGTGCCATCCATCGTCTCGATGAACCATCGCCCGCGCAGCGGTATGACCCATTGCGGCTTCGGGCTCTCATGCCACTCCCCCGTCCAGCCGACCGGCAGGACGGCGAAATTGATCGCCTCCACGCTGCCGGGAAACGGTCGCAACCACTGCGGGTCTGCGCCGCCGCCGACGCTCTTCATGCCGAAACCCGTCATGCACGACAGGTCGATCCGGCTGGTGCCGTCCTGCTGGGTCCACATGTGGAGGAACGGCAGCACCGGCGGCCGCTCCGCATCGGTGCCGTCGTTGTCGAGGAGCACGCGGGTCGGCAGATCAGGCATTCGACGTCTCCTCGGGTGGCGACATCACGGCGCCGCAGCTTCGGACTGGTGTCGACGATGCAACGACGTGCCGACCTTCCGGTTGCTCGCCGGCTGCAAGAGGGACCAGCCCCATGGCACAGCCGCCTGCAGACCGGGGCGTCACGGGAGTGGTGTTAACTAGCGACGCCAATTACTTAGCGAGGAACTGGCTGGGGCGGCAGGATTCTACGCCCCAGACAAAGCACAGTTAAGTGCTTGATTTTACTGACATGCAGAAACCGTCTGCACAGCCCGTTGCTACAGTGAATTGGCACAGTCCGCAAACGGTGTCTTCACACCTGTTTTGGTGCTCTGATTCGCCCGGGGACGCACAATCGGCGGCGTGCAGGCTGGGAGTCAGCTGACGCATTCGAAAACGCCCGATTAAGCGTTCCAGCCAGCCCCGCGAGGTGATCCGATCGACGACGTCAGGCGTTCCTTGCCGCATGAAGACAATTCGCTTTCCCGACGGCACAACCGTCCCTGCGCTCGGCCAAGGCACTTGGATGATGGCGGAGGATGATGGCCGGCGATCGCAGGAGATCGCTTCGTTGCGCGAGGGGCTATCACTCGGCCTCACGCTGATCGACACCGCCGAGATGTATGCCGACGGCGAGTCCGAACGCCTCGTCGGCGAAGCCATCGCGGGTGCGCGCGACGATGTGTTCCTTGTCAGCAAGGCCTATCCGCAGAACGCTTCACGCGACCGGCTGCCCCGCGCGTGCGAGGCGAGCCTCGAACGGCTCGGCACCGATCGGCTCGACCTCTACCTGCTGCACTGGCGCGGCAATGTGCCGCTGACCGAGACGGTCGAGGCGATGGAGCGGCTCGTCGCGGCAGGCAAGATCCTGCGCTGGGGCGTCAGCAATCTCGACATTGCCGATATGGAGGAACTGATCGCCAGCGGTGGCGATAGCTGCCAGACCGACCAGATCCTCTATAATCTGACGCGGCGCGGTCCCGAATATGACCTGATTCCTTGGCTGGCGCGACGCCGCATGCCGATCATGGCCTATAGCCCCGTCGAACAGGGCCGACTGGTTTCCCACCCCGGTCTCGCTGAACTCGCTGCGAAACGTAACGCTACGCCTGCACAGCTTGCGCTCGCTTGGCTCCTTTCGAGGGAGGGCGTCATCCCCATTCCTAAGGCTGGATCAGTGGACCATGTCCGCGAGAACCGCGCGGCGTTGGACGTCGACCTTTCCGACGCCGACCTCAAGCAGCTCGATTCCCTGTTCGCACCACCTCGCACATCCGAGCCGCTGGCTATGCTGTAAGGAGGCGAGGCGGAGACGACCCATACTCGGACATTCAAACGGCCATTCCCGCTTCCCAGCTCCGGACATTTGTTCATCGCTTCGCAACCGATCTGCTGGGTCGCGGGAATGGAGAAAATTGGGACATTTTAGCCGTTAACCGGCGCCGCGGCGAACGTCGGCTCTGGTCAGATGCCGACGTTCAACCTTCGCTCTATCGGTGTCTCGGAACGACGGCAGAGGAGCCGCTAGCAGGCAGTCATATTTTTGCGCCCGAGCTAAGATGACGGTCGGGAAAAATTTTGAACACTTGCTACCAAGAAGTAATGGAACGAGGCATATACTATCGAGCGAGAGTGGAATATTTAGGAATCGTTTTAAGTGCCTGACGCGAACGACTGTCCAGAAACCAGTTAATAAACTAAGACAAATTCCAGTTATATAAAGGAATGCTGTTCGCGGCAAACGGACGAGAACACTTTATTGATTATACTATAGAGCAATAATAACGATAACCTAGTGAATCTATACGTATCTCCAGCCACCACCCCGGGAATAGATGCATGCGTGCGTCCATTCCGCAGGTCTAAAATTCTCAAATTGATCCGATTTGGCCCAAGCCTGCGCTGCTAAGCCGCAAGCGTCCTGAGAGACTTTATCCAAATGGTTGCGTCTGCCAATATGGCGATCTGCCTGTTGTATAGATTTTTCCGGCGAAGCAGGCTCGTCGAGAGGATTGATGAAGCACGTCCGATGAAGATCACTCGATCGAAAAAATGGGTTTCCGACGAGATGCTCGATGAACTGCTTCGCGCATTCGAAGCGGGCACGACAATTGAGGCAGGGACGCTGAGCTATCGGCATTACGACTTCAACGAGCTCTATGAAATTTTGCCCGATGCGTTCTCGGTCAAACCGACAGTCAGCCGATCCGAAGCGATTGGCCTGTTTTCCAAGGCCCTGCGCGCCTGCCGCCACGCACAGACGATGACGGCTGCGGCATTGATCGAACAGGCTTCGGCGCTCCACCGGCAGACGCTTGCGGTGTCGCTCGAACGCTACTCGCTATGGAGCAAGTTTCGGGCGCGAGACATGGCCCATAGCAAGGGGTTCAGTCTGAACTGGCGCGGCGTCACGTTGCGCACCACAGTCGCCTTGCCGGCCTGGATGCGGCGCGAGGATTACCTGCTGAGCGGGGTCGGCTATATCTTTCCGGAACAGCCGGAAGGCTATGGCTATGTGATCTTGAGCTGCGATGAGCGCGACGAGAATCGTGCGGTCGATCGCATGATGGACGCGTTGCAGCTCATGCTGGGACTGCTCAATCTCTACGAGTCCTGGCAGCGCCACACCCATTGGGGCGGACGCAACTGGACCGAGGGCAAATTATGGCCGGGTCCGACCCAGTTCGTATTTCGCGGAATGGTGTTCCAAGGCGATAACCGCATTTGGTACAATCCCGATTATGACGAGGACGCCTGGGAGCACTTCCCTCCGAAGATGAAGCGCATCCTCAAGGTCGTGCCCTGGGCGAGAAAGGCACTTGCTTCGCTCGATACACATCCGTTGCGCGAGGTTCTGGTGCGCGCCGTCATGCTGCTGCAGGATGGTCTGGTCAGCCGGGACGGCAGTCTCAGACTGTTGCGCTACTGGTCGGCGCTCGAACAGCTCTATGTCGAAGCGGACGCCAAGAATGGCTCGAACGACAAAGTGATCGAACGCGCGCTGTTTGGCGAGCGCGAGCCAGCCTTATCGAGGTGGAAGCTGGCGCATATCGCCCGGCTGCGGAACAATTACGTCCATGCCGGTGTCTCGGGCGACGATCTCCACGATCTCGGACAGTTCCTGCGCGAGCTGGTCGTCCGGCACATCAACTATTGGATATTTCGCGGTGCAGATCTCACCGATCATGCCGCCATGCTGCAATTCGTCAAATTACCATCCGGGCACGCTGCGCTCGAACAATTGCGCATACTGGTTCATCGGCGACTCGCGCTGATCGACGCGCGACCACCGGATTCTGACGCGAGCTAGGGCGCACCCTCGACCTATGCGCAGACCGACAGGCGACTTGCACAAACGAAGCGACACTTCCCTTATAGAAGGATGAAGCTGCATCTACCGCGAGATTGATTCACCTTCCGCCATAGCGTCATTCAACGCGAAGCTCGATGGCCGCAGCAGCCGCCTGCCCGAGCAGAAAGCGGGGTTCCGGACCATAACCGGCGGACACGCCGTAGCGACATGCGACGTCGAGCCATGCAGCGGCGCAGCGTGCCAAATAGGTCGCGGCAATCAGGAAGCCGTGTCGCTCGACCGGATTATTATGCCGCGCCAGCGCTCGTGCCCTTTTCGTAGGAGGCGCCCCTCATGAAGTCGCGCAACTTCGCGCCCTGATCCTCAAGGATGGCGTCGAGCCCGGCGGCACCGAGCACGACGCGCGAACGCCACAGCGCGTCCACGCCTTCGGCCCGGAGCCGCTCGACATACCAGGATATCTCGCTCCACGCGGCGTCCTGGTATCGATCAAGATCCATGGCTGCGCCTCAGCTCGACGCGACGGCGTGGCCACGCGCGGCCGCCGCATCCTCGGCCGCGAGCTGCTTGATCGTCGATATCGCGCGCAGGAGATAGTCGGCTACTAGGATTGCGTTGATGCTGCTTTGCGGGGAGGAATAGGAAACGATCCCGTGCAGTGAGGCATGCCGATTGGGCACAGGATCGGCGGATGCGATCCCTACCGCCGCTTCATCCTTCATATGCATGTAGAGATGCTTGGTGAGCTTCTTATAGAAGCGCAGGCCGGCGACACCGGTCGATGACATTTCGGCGGGGGTCAGACTGCCGATCGCTTCCATCAGGCGCTGCTGACTCGCCATTTTGTCGAGTGCGCCGCCATGAATTTCCTTACGCGACACCCGCTCGATCTCGGGAAACAGCAGGCGCGGTGCGCAACGATACAAACCCGCGCCATGGGCTGCGACCGCTTCGGTGAAGGTCGCCTTTGCCTCGTCATCCAATGCGCTGGCATCGATGTCGGCGCACAGCGCACGCGCGATATCGAGCCAGTGGATCGCATAATGTTGGTGGATCGCGGCATTGACCCCAGCGGGATCTTCCGGGTGGTCGGCGACGAGATCTAGCGGCGAATTGGCGTGTGGCAACCAGCCGAGCGCTTCGAGGCGGCCGCATTGCGCATCAATGATCTGAAGACGGCGCAAAGGCTCACTCAGCCCGGCGAAGGGCTTCATGATCTCGGCATAGCGGTGGCGAAACTCTTCACCGATCTTGGTCAAGGGCGCGATCGCCGTCTGCCAGCGCTGGATGGCTTCGGACAATCCGGCGGCGGCAGGCACGGCGAGGACCGGCAGTTCCATGCGCGGAATTTGCGGCAGGTCCAGCGTGAGCGAAGGGAATGCCCCCTTGATCGACTCACCGTGATCCCACGCGTGGTTCAAGGCGTCAAAAATCGCAGCCGAGCCACTGGTCCCTCCCTGATCGTTTTGATCCTCGACGGAATCGTTTGCCATTGCCCTCGCCCCTTACCTCGTCTCGATCCCGTATGGGCAATTTGCCCGGCGCAGAAAAGCGAACCGGCTAACGTGTCGCGACGTCTTCGGAAATTACGCAACGCTCCTTGTTGGTCAGCTTAGAACCCGCTCCCCCAAGCGAACGCCTATTGGTCGTAGCGCATCAGTTGGAGTTTGAACCGCAAGCCGGCCTGCCCGAAAGCGTGATGTAGGGAATGGAAGGCAGCAAGGCGGTCCCAAGCGTCACTGCTATCGCAAATCGCATTGAGCGTAGTAATGAGGCTATTGAACCACTCGGATACCGCAAGCACAATGGAGCAATGCACGTGATGCCTGCGTCCGACGTCGGCCGGGGAATGGTTTGAGGGGGACGCATGCAAAAATCGGTGAGAGTGGCGCTCAACAAGTTTCCGGTCCTGCCGGCCTCACTTGAAAATCCAGCAAAGCCGGGAAGTCTAGTGACCGAAATCATGGTCGATCTAGCCGACTTGTATCATTATTATTATCTGCAGAGTTATGACAGGGCTCCGCCGAACCCTGACCTCGCCCAGTTCGAGCACGTACGGTATCTGGAGCCATGCACCGCTTTTCGGTTCCAACCAAACGGCCTGGGCGCCAACAAGACAAAGAAGCAGAACAATTCGAATGAGCTCGGCGAGGCCTTCTGTCGGTGGTTCCTGGCCGAGCATCTCGACATCTTTCACGTCGCACGGATCGATGACGTCCGCAATCACGGCGCGCTTTCATGGGCGAACGGTGTGTGCGTCGAATGCAGTCCCGGCACCGAGGGAGATGCCCCCGACTATTTCTGCGTTGAGCCGACAGGCCAAGTATCGCTGGCAGAGGCGAAGGGCACGATCGAGGCGGTCGGTTTCAAGGCTAAGAAATTTGCGATGTGGCGCAATCAGTTCAGCCGGGTACGCGTTCTCGATCGGTTCGGAAACGCGATGAGCGTTAAAGGTTACATTGTTGCGATGCGATGGGCAGTCCACACCCATAGCCCCGCCATCTTCACGACTCTCTCCGCAGAGGATCCCCAGACCCCAGGCGAGCGTCCCTTTTTCGATGAAAGCGGCGGGTTCGCGGCCGCGGTCCGTTCCCTCCATTATGCACCTAGCCTCGCGAAGGTCCGCCAGCCAGTCCTCTCGGCCGCGCTCGCGACCGGTACGACGATCGCTGATGACCTGAGTTTCCCGATCATTCTGTGGGAATGTCTGCTGCCGACGCTGATGGGGCTTCGGTTTGTCGGAGGCTATTTCCCGACCGATCCCGAGGGCGTTCTGCCCTTCAAGTTCGAAGACGGAAAGTTGGTCGTCGTTCCGAACGATCCCTTCAGGCTCGATCAGAGCCCAGGCACTTTCATCGGTATCGAGGAGAAGATCTTTCGACACCTTGTCGACACCGCGCGAAACGGGCCGATGACGATCAACGATCTTCCGCGCATGGAGCGCCGGATCACCGGGTTCAGCGGCGCAAGCTATCTCCCGGACGGCCATGTGCTGGGCCCAATTGAGCTGTTCCGTCCGATTGCCTCCGATCTCGTCTGATCGACCGCGAGTGCTGAGATCGGTGGCGGGACTTCTTCTACGAATATCCCGCCACCATCTTTACGACTAAGGGTTGAAACCAATGCTTCGGTTCTACGATTTGGACCCGGCCCTCCTCAATCCCGCCAGCGATCAGACGGTATTCGAGGCGACCATTAACGCGCTTGGGACCTACACGACGGAGCATTTCGTGCTGCGCTTGAGTCCCCGTACACACGAACTGGTCGATGCCATTACCCGGCAGAAAACAGACCGCTATGACACGGCCGAACTGTATCAAGCCTATTCCACCTATCTGCATGAAACGATCCACTGGTGGCAGCACGTTGGTTCGACAGCAGGCCTGATTCTAAGTCTGGCCTACCCCGCACAGGTCTATGGCAGCATGGGCTTCCTCGCGGATTTTGCGCGCGAGGTCGGAGCCGTAAAGCCGGTCAAGGCATGGGCAGATCGCGCACTAATCGACGGCACGCCGGCCCTCGATCCAGGGCTCGTTGCTGGTAATGTCGCTGTCAACAACGCTCTGGATATAAATTACTACAAACAGCTCGCCTTCTTTCCCAAGTCGGTGTTGGAGCATGAGCGCTCGCCCTTCTTCCTTGGTGTGGGGCACAGCTATCTGAAGGCCTATGGCGAAACCGTCAGCGCCATCAACGGCTCATGCGACTTCGCTGACGGCCAGTTCCCCGATCCCGAGGGCTGGGATGCGGAAATTCGTCGGCTGCATGCCGAGGGCAGCGAAGGCTTTCCCTATGGCCGGCGGCCACCCTACGCGGAGATCGGTCTGCGCCACATCTTTGAGGGGCAGGCCCGCTTCTGTCAGATCCAGTTTCTGGCGTCTGCCGGCGGCCCCGAACTGCTTCAAACCTATCGTGAGGACGGCTATTTCGCTCCACTCTATGGGGATGCCTTCGAGCTGTTCCTCAAGCTGACGGGCGCGCAATGGCCGGAGCGCTACGACGACCCGGTTGTCGGTCTCTTCCTTTTGATCTGTGATCTAGCGATCAACCCCACGCGCGGCTTTCCGCTGGATATCGAGCATTTTGATGACCTCATCAGCGATGTGGATGCAGGGGCTCGTTTCACGCTTTTGTGTCTGGCTGCTGCGGAAGCGCCAGAACTTGCGAAATGCGTGCAGACTTACTCTACCCTTGAATACAATTATATCGCGGGTCGCCTGACCGACCGTTGCGGCTATGACCATCCGCGTACGGCCCTTGAGACGGTCGTCGGTCTTTTGGGAGATGGCGGTCTGAACCGCGCCGGGTTTGCCGGAGGCCCCAACTCCTGAGAGGAAGGGGCTATGACGAGCAAGACGACGAACAAGTTTTCTCCTGAGGTGCGCGCGCGTGCAGTGCGGATGGTGCTGGACCATGAGAAGGATCACGCGTCGCGTTGGGCCGCGGTGGTGTCGATCGCGGCGAAGATCGGGTGTGCGGGGCAGACGCTGCACGAGTGGGTAAAGAAGGCCGAGGTCGATAGCGGGATGCGCGCCGGGGTGCCGAGCGACGTCGTCGACCGAATGAAGGCACTGGAGCGGGAGAACCGCGAACTGCGCCAAGCCAACGAGATCCTGCGCAAGGCGTCGGCGTATTTTGCGATGGCGGAGCTCGACCGCCGAGCGAAGTGATGGTGTCGTTCATCGACGCGCATCGCGAGGTGTACGGGGTCGAGCCGATCTGCCGGGTCCTGCCGATCGCCCCATCCACCTACCATGCCCATGTAGCGAGCAGGATTGAGCCGACCAGAAGGTCGGCTCGGGCTCAGCGTGACGATGCGCTTGGGCCGGAGGTGCGCCGCGCGTTCGAGCAGAACTTTCGCGTCTACGGCGTGCGCAAGGTCTGGCGGCAGCTGCGGCGC
The DNA here is from genome assembly GCF_036946125.1 of Sphingomonas adhaesiva. Taxonomy (NCBI): domain Bacteria; kingdom Pseudomonadati; phylum Pseudomonadota; class Alphaproteobacteria; order Sphingomonadales; family Sphingomonadaceae; genus Sphingomonas; species Sphingomonas adhaesiva. Next base: position 567,325 of record NZ_JAQIJT010000002.1, on the reverse strand, counting down.
GAAGGGTTCGACGTCGCCCGCTGCACCGTTGCCCGCCTGATGCGGGCGATGGGTCTGGCCGGCGTGATCCGCGGCAAGCCGGTCCGCACCACCGTCAGCGACCGGACGGCGCCATGCCCGCTAGACCGGGTCAACCGGCAGTTCCGTGCACCGGCGCCGAACATGCTCTGGGTGTCGGACTTCACCTACGTCGCGACTTGGGCGGGCTTTGTCTACGTCGCCTTCGTCATCGACACCTACGCTCGCCGGATCGTTGGCTGGCGCGCCAGCCGGAGCGCACATGCCGGCTTCGTCCTGGATGCGCTCGAGCAGGCGCTACATGACCGACGACCGATGCGGGGTGGCGGCCTCGTCCACCATTCCGACCGCGGCAGCCAGTACGTGTCCATCAAGTACACCGAGCGCCTGGCCGAAGCGGGCATCGAGCCGTCGGTCGGAAGCGTCGGCGACAGCTACGACAACGCTTTGGCGGAAACCATCAACGGCCTCTACAAGGCCGAGGTGATCCACCACCGCGGCCCTTGGCGCAGCTTCGAGGCGGTCGAGTACGCCACGCTGGAATGGGTGGACTGGTTCAATCATCGCCGGCTGCTCGAGCCTATCGGCAACATCCCGCCCGCCGAAGCCGAAGAGCAATACTATGCTGCCGCGGACATCATCCCTATGGCGGCGTGACTCACATCCAACGGCCTCCGGCAAACCCGGCGCGGTTCAGCCGGCTGCGTTAGAAGGTTTTGGATGGGAAGCCGAGCGGCGGCCTCCGGCCATCTTCGGTGTAATGCAACGATTGGTTGGTGAAGTGGTGGACGTCGGCTTTTGAGCAAAGCTGCCGTTTCAGTTGCAGCACACCAACGTCGCATCTTGGTCGCTTGCAGACTGACCGCACATAAAACGGAAAGCCGACAAGCGGACCTTCGTCCGGCCATCGTCCGATCGTATGAATTCCGAGCCGACCTCTTCGACGCCGTGTGTGCAAGGCCGCCTCCCGACAATCGCCCTCCAGCGGCGCGGCGCCAGCCGCTCCGAGAACGACGCAGCCTAGGATTCGTTCGCCTGCTTGCGCCGCACCGTAACGTTCTCGATAGTTAGGCGCGTAGGGGAGAATTAATGTCACATTCCGACCGGCACACCGAGCAGCGTCAGGGCGGCTCAGACGGCAACCTGAAGGCTCGGCGCTCGCGGCGACTGGTGGTCCGATGAACCGAGACGATCACCTCAACAACATCGCTAAATATGTCGGGCGCCTCGAGCACGAGATCAGGGCGCTCAACGCGGTCGGACGCTTCGACATCAACTCGGTTGCCGAGGATTTCCTCATACCGGTCATAAAACTGGTGTTCGATTGTCCCGACTTGCAGAACCTGAACAACGTCCGAGCCAACTTCCCGGCCGTGGACTTGGGGTGCACGACGAACAGGATCGCGTTCCAGGTGACCACCGACGGATCGAGCGGTAAGGTTGAAAAGACACTCGAGAAGTTTCACCAGCATCGCCTGGATAACACGTTCGATCACCTCTACGTCGTCGCGTTGACCGAGAAGCAGTCGTCGTACACGGCGAAGCGACTCGAGTTGGCGATCGGCGCGCTTGCCATCCCGTTCGACCCGGCCCAGCACATCGTCGATTGGCGCGATATCCTGGCGCGCATCCGGCACCTCGAGACGAGCAAGCTAGAGGCCATCGATCAGTATCTCGCCGCGAGCTGGGCTAAGCGCGACAGCAATGCAAATTTCCGTGAGCAACTCGACAAATTTCTCGCCTTTTCGACCGAGAAGATCGAGGTAGAAAAGACGTCACGAAAATACATTCCAGCGATCTTCGTGGAGACACACTCCACCAAAGAAGAAATGAGGCTTTTCGCCAATCCGTTGTTCTTCTACCGCAAGATCCAGGATAAGCTCCGCCGTTTCTCCTACGATCGTCTCAATGCCAGCTTGAGAATAGCAGGCCAGCCCGAACTGGTGTCGGACGTCGACGCAAGCCTGCTCAGCGCCGCGCCGGCGAGCTTCGCCGAGCTCAGCGCATGGCTCGACCGGGCGAGCGATTCGATCGACGTCGAGCTCGCCAAGGTCCGCCCTCTGTCGTGGTATCGTGGCGAAGGTGAGGCGCCCTACAAGCCAGCGGCCCCAGACTCGGCGGGCTGGATGATCGCACGGCTCCAGCTGGAGGGTGCTGCCAGCGGGCTGACATCGCGTTTGAACGAAGCGCGCGTGCTGATCGACCTCATTCGCAACAAGATCTTCCTCGTCACCAGCATGGCCGGTCAAGGAAAGACCAACTTCGTGTGCGACTTGGTCGAGAATCAGTTTCGGCTCTTCGAGATTCCTTGCCTGTTCATACCGGCGCGCCAGCTGAACGGCTTCGCGCCGGGCAAGCGGCTGTTCGATTATATAGCTCACAACCGCTATGCGCCAGACGGCACCAAGCTACACGATTATCTGACGCTGTTCGACCAAGTCGCACACGACGTGCAAAAGCCGTTCGTGATCCTGATTGACGGTATCAACGAAGTAACCAACCTCACCTCCTTCAACGAAGAGCTGAAGGCCTTCTGCGGTGCGGTTTGCCAATATGATTGGATCAAGCTCGTTATCACCTGCCGCAGCGAATTCTTCGACGAGCGCTTCGCGACGATGCTCAACGAACCGTTCGCGGCCCATATCCACCGCGTGAACGACTTGCGGTCGAAAATGACCGAACTCAGTAAGGCGCGGCTGTTGAAGGCCTATCTTGCGCATTTCAGCATCAAAGGGTCGCTGCAGGGGCAAGCCAAGGCGTTCCTCGAGAACGATCTCTTGCTGCTGCGAATCTTCTGCGAACGCTATGAGGGCAGCGATATCGGGTATGTGACCGACATTTACAAAGGCGACCTCTTTGCCGACTATCTGCGCAAGAAGATCGACTCCTTTCCGCAGCAGCACCAAGCTAAGGCCTTGCCCACTCTGTTCAAAATCGTAGCGGCGATGCTCGCCGCGGACGATTTTTCCAAGCTGTCGGTGCGCGATTTTACGCTTGAGGAACAAGAGATCGTCCGGCGCTTCGTCGAGGACGACGTCATCCTCCGCCGGGAAGTCGAAAGCGACGGCCTCGCCGCAGCCGGCGACCTCGCCATCTCCTTCACTTATGACGAGCTCAGGGACTTCGTAATAGCCTATCGACTGGTCGATCGAGCTGCTGCCGACCAGGCCCAGGCGCTGACCGAAATACTGGCCCGCTTGTCCAGCCGTCCGGTCTACGAAGGCGTCTACCGCTATGCCTATTTGCTCGCGCGCAGGGCGAACAACCCAGCCGCCATCGCGGCCTGCGAAAACGCGACGAACTTCACCGAGCATTTCAGCCTCAACGTCCACCTTCTGCCCCCCGCGGTGCAGACGAGCGAAGACGTCGCGCGCGTCAAGGCCATCCTGGCGGACGCCGGCGCGACCCGGCGCCGCCGCCGCATTGCGCTGTTTCTGCTGTACCGGCGCGACGCAGCCGAGTTATTGAACATCTCGATCCTCATCGATCATTTGAACGGCCTTGACGAGGAGGAGCACGCCAAGTTCATCCGTGCGATCTTCGGCGGCCATCGCGATTACGACCCCCACGCCTGGCGGCAAAGTATCGACGAGCTGGTGACGGACGTCGGGAAAGACGAAGGCGGCCGAGGATTGGTGCGATACGCCCCCCATTGGCTTGCGTTCTTCCTACATGCCGCCGCACATGCTGGCTGGCTCGAACGCGAGAGCGCCTCCACTTTGTTCCAGGAAGCAGGGGACGCCGCCAATTGCGTCGAAGCCCTGGCGCTCGTCCGGCCGGCCAAAACCGCGGCGGTGCAAACGCTATTGGCGGACATCGCAGAACCCGCCGGAGTCCCAGCATGACCAAAAAGGATTTAGTCTTGCCGTTGCGCCGGATTCCGCCGCTCGGCGAGTTTCTCGATGCCTTGCAGATCAAGCCGGCGGGGCTCGCAGCGCAACTGTTCACGGGAGTCTACAACCAGCTCTTCGTTTGGTCGACCGACCTGCGCGCGCAATACGATCAATATTATTGCGTGGAGTATCCGACGCTCGCGGCCTACCTCGAAATCGCCCATGAGATCTATCTCGAACCGACTGAGCTCGAAAAGACGCATATCCTCAAGATTAAGGCACCCGGAGGCGTCCTCGAAGAAGCCTATGACGACAACGTCCGGGACACGGTCATCGATTGCGTAAGGGAGCTGGAGAGCAGTTATGAAGATTAAGATGGACTTCGTGTCGAATAGCTCGTCGACCTCCTTCGTCTATATCGCCCGTGAAATGTTGTCGCGAGACGATTTCCTGACGGCGGCCGGCGTCGGTCCCGACAGCCCGGTTGCGCCGCTGTTCAACGGCATGTTCGACGAGCTCAAGACTCAAATCGACCGCGGCACCGTGCTCACGCGGGTCGAGGAAGTCGATGGTCTCGAGGACCGGCAAGATTTTACGCCGGACGTGCTCGATCGCATGAAGAAGGGCATAGAAGACGGCCAGACGGTCACGATCGGCCATTTCAGTAGCGAGAACAATCTGGCCGAGATGACGCTGTGCACCGAGATTTTCGAAATTGAGTCCGAAAGGTTCTTCATCAATGCCTATGACAACTATTGGTGAGGCGCGCTTGCGCGTCAATCGCTACAAAGATCTCAGCTATGCTACCTTCTTCAACGCGCGCACCGGCTTCTTCGCGCGCGTCCCCGAACCAGGCCAGCGGGAACCATTCTGGTCGCCGCACGGCCCCGAGCTGATGGATATTTCGATCACCAACTGGTGCGACAAGGGCTGCGTGTTCTGCTACAAAAGCTCGACCCGGCATGGGTCGCACATGGCGCTCGCCGATTACAAGCGGGTCATCGACCAGGCGGCCGACATGGGCACCTTCCAAGTCGCGCTTGGCGGCGGCAATCCCAACCAGCATCCCGACTTTGTCGAAATCCTCGACTATACCTGGGCGAAAGGGATCGTCCCCAACTACACGACCAACGGGCGCGGGCTGACCGACGACATATTGGCGGCGACGCGCCGCACCTGCGGCGCGGTGGCGGTCTCCGCCTACCCGCCGTATGTCGAGACCGCCGAGACCATCCGCCTGCTCGCCGACCACGGTATCAAGACCAACGTCCACTTCATCATCGACCGCGACAGCGTCGACACCGCAATCGACTGGCTCAGCGATCCACCTGTCTTTCTCGCGCCGATCAATGCCCTAATTTTTCTCAACTACAAGCCTTCGGGGCGAAAGGTGTTCGAGGAAAAGATGCTTCGGCATAGCGACCGGCTCGATGAATTCTTCGCGCTTGCGACAGCGCCCGACGCGAAGCTCAGGATCGGGTTCGATGCCTGCTGCGTGAGCGGGGTGTTCGCCCGTACCCAGGCCAATGATGCGCTGGTCGATGCCTGCGATGCGGGCCGATTCTCGCTCTACGTGTCCGAAGACATGAGGGTCTATCCCTGCTCGTTCCAAAGCGGGCTGGTCGAGGGCGACACGCTCAGCGACGAGACGTCACTGCTCGATATCTGGCACGGCTCGGAGAATGTCCGCTCGTTCCGGCGCTATTTCGCGTCCGACCGCTGCGGCAACTGTTCCCACCGACCCAGGTGCAAAAACGGCTGTCCGCTGTTCGACGAGCTCGTCGTCTGCGGCAACCGCTAGAGTCTCACAACGGCGTCGTCGCCGACGCGCCGACATACCAAGGAGTGACGATGCCGATCCGCAGCGCTAGTCAGCGTATCGGCAGGACCGGGAAGCGCGGGGTCGAAAGCCTGATCGACGACCATCCGCGCTGGGTGGCGCGGCGGCAGGACAGCGACTTCGTGATCGATCTCAAAGCCGAGCTCGCCAATCTCGGGCTTGAAGGCCAAGTCCTGCGCCGACAGCTAATCAAGCTGTAGATCAAGCGGGGCATCGCGCTGGCGTTTCCTACTGGTGAATATCCGCTTCTGAGATGTGATTTTAGTCAGCGAATGACCGAGATCGGGGCGCGTAGCTGCCGTCGGACGGTGAATGAACGAACGGCCGGATACACATTCTCGTGCGCTTAAACGGCCGTTCCGCTTTCCACCATCCGCGGACGTTTGAAGCCGCTGCCCCCGCCGAATGAACGGCTGTCTGCTTTTTGCGGCCACCGCCCAAAAGCGGACGGGCCGCTTCCCACCATACGCGGACGAGATCGCATGACGGCCGCTAGGCTAAATCGCCATCCCAGTGGGCTACGGCGTCCAGATCAGTCCCTCGCGCAGATGGCTGTCGATCTCGACCTCCCGGGCCAGCGGGTGGTTCATGAGGATGAGTCGCAGTGTGCGCAGCGCCGTGTAGGCCTGCTCCATCAGATCGCGCTGCTTGAGGGCGATATCTGGATCGAACGCGTTGCCCACGCCGACGTGCGCGGGCTTGTTGCGAAGCTTGCGCACCTTTCGGAACGTCGCGAGCATATCGTCCATCGGCGCGGGTTCTCGCGGCCGGAACTTCTGCCGGAGCCATTCCTCGAGCAGCTGCAGGGAGCCCTTACGCTCGAGGCGGAAGCCTCCGCCCTCGACGTCAATTCGGCGTTCGCGCGCAACGTCGTCGCCGAAGAAGGCGAGGTCGATATTGTCCGAGATCATCTTGTCGAGAGTCGCCACGAAGTCGTTGAACTCCTTGACGGTGGGACGGAGAAGCGAACCAAACTCCCGAGGCCGGTCGCGCGAATGGTCGTGGCGGAACAGGCCCGGCCGGCCGATGGCGGCGGCAATCCGGTTTATCGTCTCCAGCTCCATGATGAAGGCTTCGTAGAGCGACAGCCGCTCCGGGAAGTGGCCCATGACCGCGCGGTGGTGGTCAGGGTGGAGGGAGGTCGGCACGTCGACCTCCCTCATCCGCCAGCGCTGCTGGGCCTCCGGCGATAGCTGCGAGAGATCCCACAGCATGGCGGCGACGAACATCGCGCGGTCCTCGCCGAAGGCGAAGCCGAACCGGAGATAAACATTCTCTTCGCTCCGGACTCCAGCGTCGTCGTGCGCGTAGATCTGCCCCTGGATGTCGTTGGTGCTGTATTCAAACCGGGGGTCGTTGCGGTAGTCCTCCAGAATTCGCAGTTCGAACGCGCGGTGCCCGAGCTGGGGCTCTCCGCGTGCGAGTTCGTACGTGTAGGGGCGGCCCGGATACTGCCCTGGCGTCACGACGGTGTCGAGGTACGCGCGCGTCGGATAGAAGTTGCCTTGGACGAAGCCGCACTCGTCCAACTTGCGCAGCGTTTCCTCCTTCGGTTCGTCCGGCAGGGCGCGAATGAACGGATTGGGGTGGATGTCGCCGAACACGATCGTGGCGAGGCCGCAATCGATTAAGACGCGAAGCGACCGCCTAGTCTCTTCGTGATCGTCGCCCGCCAACTTCATCAGCGGCAGACCGTTGAAGCGGCCGAAGACCAGATAGGCGTGCGCCATCACTTGAATGAGCTCTTCCGGCGACAACGTCTCGAACTCCCGACTTGAAACGGATTGTGCTAACTCGTTGAATGGAGGCGGGCTTTTGTCCTCCCTCTCCGACATCGCACGGCTACCTCAGTCTGACGACTATAATAGCCGCCGCAGTCGGCCGCTCCGAAATCTTGATCTTCGGCTAGCCGGTTCGCTGGGGGGGGCAGTTGCTGTAAGCTACTCGTCGAATGGCTCGGTGAGCGGAGTGGGCGGCCCCTTCTCCTCCGCCCCTCTTCAAGTAGGGTGGGCCTACTCCGTCCCGCCATCCTCGCCGATGATTTCGAACGTGCTGTCAGAGCCGAACTCCTCGCGCAGATAATCGGCGAGGTCTGCGCGATCTTGGAAGTGCCTGCCAACGTCGATCTTCTGCGCCGTGGTCAGATGTCGTCCAGTGTCGGCGTCCTGCACCGAATCGATCTGAAACATGTCACCCGTCCCGCCCTTTCCATAACTCAACGACACATTCAGGTGCATACCATCATCTTCTCTATCGCGAGCGAGCGACGCTGCGCCCCTCGAAGGTGCAAGATGGTGAAAACCCGCTCAGGATCAACCGGCCTCGGTCCGACCGGACCTTATCCCGGCGGTGGAATGCGACCAACGACTGCCGTTCTACGCTTTTGCCCGCGCATGAACGGAGGTCTGGTTACCTTAAGTTGTCAACCGAAAGCGGTCGGGCTCGTTTCCACCAAACCCGACAACCACCAGTCGTATAGGCGATTAGCGTTCGCCCTGCGGCTTCGGCAGAATCGGCGTAGTGCTGTCGGCGTAGGTCAGCCAGTTTTGCCAGATCGCCATCGTCCGGGCCTTCGTCAGAGCGGTCCGACAGCTAAGCGACATGGCGCCACGGATCGTTCCACCCTTCCAGTTCTCATAGACGGCGTCGCATTCGGTATCCCGATAGGCGATCCACGCCCGTTCGGATGTGCGAAGCTTGGCAAGCGCCGTCAGTTCCCGGTCTCGGGTGAGACGCGCGACGGCCGCGGTGTAATAGCGGTTAAGCACGGCATCGGCGCGATCGAGGTCGGCGACCAGGCATTGCTCGACGTCGCGGGTTGTCGAGCCAGAGCATGGATCTGCCGCTGTCAGCAACAGTGTCGCGATGATCATCGACATAGCTATCCTTACTGAATTCCGCCCCGGTCCAACATCTTCGATCTATAGCGCTTTCATCCGTTCGGCAGCGCCCGGCTCCTTCGCGATCGATCGGATGGTAACCCGGTCTACCAGCACCTGCGCGCCCAAGGCGAGGGTCCCCAACACCGCCCATGGCCATCCCCGCGTCAGCCAAACATCGAGATGAAAGCCGTTGGCCGGCAGCGTTAGCGCGCAGGCGATCAGCGCCAGCCATTTGACGCTGTTCATCGCGAACGATGCGCCGCTCATGATCCACAGCTTAGCCCTCGACGATCCCGGCCGCCACGCCGCCCACAGTAGCAGCGCGGCCGGGACGCCGACGCCGGCCCACGCCGTCCACTCCGGGCCGAGGTTCACCTTCGCGACCATCGCAGCGACGAACGACAGCGCGCACAGCAGCAGGATCAGCGGCAGCGCGCGGAAGAAGCCGGTGGCGTTGAGCACGCCGACCAGCATCAGCAGCGCGACGATCGCGACGGCTCCGATGACGGCGATCATGACCGCGCGCCCTCAGAACGCCGCGCGATCGGTCTTCGGCGCGGCGCGGTCGACCGCCGCGGCGAAGGCCCGTTCGCGCTCGCGGTCTTGCTCGGTGCCGTCCTGCAGCCGGATCGTATTGTCGTTGTAGGTGACCGACGCCTTCAGGTTCGGCAGCGCCTCAGGCCGACGCTGGAACGGCGTGATCGTGCCGCAGACGGATTTCAGCGGCGCGCTGCACCAGGCGAGCGTCATGCCCTGGTCGCGGCTGCCATCGGGCTTGCCGTATTTTGCGGTGACCTGGCGAAGGAAGGCGTCGCCCTTCATCACGCCCTGCGGCATTGTCAGAAAGACGCTGGTGACGGTCGAACCGCCGGCGGGCGCGGCGGTCAGGACGACGGTGATCGTCTCGCGGTTCGGGCCGACGCCCTGCAGCTGCGTCATTACCCGGTCGCTCATCGCCGGTGACGTGGCGGCGCCGGTGCGACGCTGCGCCGCCTCCGCACGGACACGGGCCGCGAAGCTGGGGCCATAGCTCACGCCGTTGGTCGCGGGCATCGCATAGCCGGCCTTCACCAGCGCGGCGCGTGCCTCGCTCGCCGACATGCCGAGCCTGACCCCGGCCACGTCGAGCGGAAATGTCGGCGTTTCCACGCCATTGACGGCCTGAGGTGTCGCCGCAGCCGGCGTGCCAGCGGCGGTGGCGGCGGCGATCACGATGGCCGCGGCGGCGAGCGTCTTCTTCATGGTTCCTGCTCCTGGTTTCGTTCAGCGGATGGCGATGGTGACGAAGCCGGCGGTGTCGGACGCGCCCGCGACGTGGCCCGCATCGAAGGCACGCGCGACGCCGAACCGCAGCGAGGACGTTGGCGACAGCGCGGTCGCCCAGCCGAGTTCGAGATCCAGTTCGCGAGCATCCGGGGCAAGGTCGACCGCCACCGTGCGCGTCACCAACGCACCGCTGACGAGATCGAACGACACCGGCGCGAGCAGCATCGCGCGGGCGCGCTCGACCCGAAGCGGCGAGGACAACCCGAGCGTAGCGCGGCCGCCGAGCAGGTCACGAGCGCCTTCCAGTGCGAAGGCGCTGCCGACCAGCGGGCCGTCGAAGCGCAGCAGGTCCGAGCCCCCCGACGCCCGGGTCGAGGAAGCTGTGGCGCGGGCGGTCAGGTCGACGCCTGCCAGCGACTGGCGATAGATCAGCGTGGCGAGCGTGGTCCGCGCACCGGTCAGCCCAAGCGTCGCGTCGGCGCGCATGCCGAGCACCTGATTCCGTTCGACAAGATCGGACAGTTCGAGGCCGAACCCCAGCGGCATGGCGAAGCCGATGACCTGTTGCCGAAGGCGCCCGTCCCGGGACGTGCCGCTCGAGAATGACGCCGACCAGCCCCCGCCGGACCATGCCGACATGCTGCCGACCGGCATCGACGCGATACCGCGGAGCGGCGAACCCGCCAGACCGTTACCGCCGCCGATGACGACGTTGGTGCCAAGCGTGACCTGCTGCCCGGCGGCAGGCGCGAAGGAGACGACGGCCGGCACGGCGGGACGAAGCCCTGAATAGGCGCCGACGTTGGTCGCGAAGCCGAAGCGCGCTGCCTCGGCCTGCGCCGCACGCCATGGCACATCCGTCTGACCGACCATCGCACCAGCCAGTAGGCCCGACCCGCGAGCCCGCACCCCGGTCGAGGCTACCATCCCATAGTCGCGACCGTAGCGGTCGAACACCGTCATGCCGCCGACCTGCCCGGTCAGCGCTGCCGCCGCAGCCGCCCCACCGAACGGCGCAGACGTCGTCAGCGAGGAAAAGCGCGTCAGCACCGCATCGGCCGCCGCGAACGAAGAGGCGGGCGCCCGCGCCTGCATCGCCTTCTCGACGTTGAGGATGCCCGCGCCGAACACCGCATCCACCCCCGGCGCCCCGGCATCGGTTGCGGTGTCGAGCAGGATGCGGCTGATCGCCTTGCCGCCGAGCTGCGGCCAATATTGCTTGAGCAGCGCGGCAGCCCCGGCGACTGCGGGTGCCGCGAAGCTGTTGCCGGTGACGCTGACCACGTTGCCGTCCTTGTCGACGACCTGGACGTTGTTGCCGCCGGCCGCGAGCATCCGGTCGGCGAGCGGCCCGGCATTGCCGTTGGCGCTGCGCGGATTGCCGTTCTGGTCGACCCCGATGGCGAACAGGAACCAATCCTTGTTGGCGCGGTCGGTGCCGACGAAGTTCTCCGCGAACTGGCCGGTGAAGCTGTCCTGGCCTGTCGTATTGTCGACCGAATTGACCAGCAGCCGGTCGGCGAGGCGTACCTGATCCATCGCGGCGCGCTGGTCCTGCGCCAGCTGCCCCGTGCCGAAGCCGTTGAGCGACAGCACGCTGACGAACGCGCCTTTCTCGACCGCATAGCGGATCGCCGGTGCGATCAGCATCGCGTTGGCGCTGCCGCTCTCGGGGATCGGCCCGGTGCTGCCGGCGGTCTGGCCCGACAAGTCGGCACCGACGATCTTGAGCGCCAGCAGCGTCGCCTCGGGCGCGACGCCTTGCGGCCCCGATCCGTTGCGCGCCGCCAGCGCGACCGAGGCGACGGTCGTGCCGTGGCCCAGCTTGTCATCGATCGCAAACGGCGCGAGCGTCTCCGCGGGGCAGGTGCCGCACCGCGCGACGCGCTGTTCGAAGCCGGTGCTGTCGGCCGAGATGCGCCCGGCAAACTCTGGCGTTGAGCGATTGATGCCGGTGTCGAGCACCGCGATCGTCACGCCCTTGCCGGTGATGCCGCGGTCATAGGCGTAGGCCGCCCTGGCAATCACCACGGCGCCCGAGGCCTTATATTCGGCGCTGTCGGCGGACGAGGTCGGCGTGGGAGCCGGACTGGGTGCGGGTGTTGGAGCGGGAGTCGCTGTCGGCGGCGCGGTCGAGCCGCCCGAGTTGACGCCTCCGCCGCCACCGCAGGCGGCCAGCAGCAGCCCCGCCGAGATCACCGATATGTTCGTTATGCGTGTGCGGTTTCCGCACTTCCGTCCCTTTGCACCCAACGCTCGAACCCCCGTTCGCGTCGGTGCCGGTCGGCTACTCCAGCCGGCGGCACCGCCCCTGTTTACGAGGCGGTGCCGGCCCGAAAGCCGGGGATTGGAAACCTGCGGAAAGACAGGCGCGGACGTCTTTAGGCCCGAGAGCCCTGGACATGCACGCCCGCTCCCCGGCCGAAACTGGTTCGACCGGGCATACGGCTACTTTCCGACGAGGTTTCCACGCCTCGGCCCACCTGCTGGTGAGCGGGCATAGGTTAGGCGATCTGCCAGCCTGTCGGCAACGCAAATCTTTGCGACGCGATGTCGGATAACCCTGACATGTTAAAGAGATTTTTACCTTTACCGATATTTCTCGGCATATTCGGGCATCCAATCGCAAGTATTGGCGCGGCTGAACTGACGTTCCCGCTAAGTATTGACCCAGCGCATACGGCTGCTCATATTGACCAGTATATGAACCCTTTTGGTATCTGATGTTGATCGCGGCGCTCGTCGAAGCCCGCAGGTCGTCGGGCGTGTCGCAATCCACGCTCGCGGCGCGCATCGGCGTGCCGCTCCAGAAGATCAAGCGGCTCGAACGAGGCGTCGGTTCGGTCGAGACCCTTGTCGCGGTGATGACCGCGCTCGACTTTCGGCTGACCGGCCTCGCACCGGGCAAGACCCTTGGCGAAAAACTGCGCGCCAGCCGGCTTCGGCGTGGCTGGACGCTGGAGAAGGCGGCTTCGCGTGCGCGCATGTCGCGCACGACGCTCGCCAGCCTCGAGCGCGGCGGCGGATCGGTCGCCAGCCTGCTCCGCCTGTTGACCGTGCTGGCGCCGAAAGTCCGGCGCCGCGCCATGGAGCGTGCCCATTGGGGCGAAGGCGACAAGGCCGACCGTGACGTCCGCTTCACCCCGCCCGAGTTCCTGGCCAGGATCAACGATGCGTTCGGCGCGATCGATCTCGACCCGTGCGGTCATGCGCTGAGCCCCGTGGTCGCGAAGCGCCGCATCCTCCTTGAGGAAGGCGGCGACGGGTTCGTCGACGACTGGTCCGGCGGTCTCGCCTTTGTCAATCCACCCTTTTCCAAGACGCAGCTCTGGCTGAAACGGGCGCACGACCAATGGTGGCGGGGGAATGTCGCCAGCGTCGTCTGCCTCGTCCCCGTGCGCACCGATTCCCGCTGGTTCCACGAGACCTTGACCGCCGAGGCGGACATCTTCTTCCTGCTAGGCCGGCTGCGGTTCGCCGACATCCGCGGCCGGTCGCAGCACACGCCCCATTCGTTGATGCTGGTGGCGTTCGGCACCTCGGCCGAACAGCGGGCACGCTGGGCGGAGATCGCCGAGGGGTATTGGCTGGCCCGCTCACGCGGGCTCGCCTCACTGCCAGATCGGCCAGTCGTTGATGACGACGCGGCCCGCGACATCGACGCCGCGCTCGACCAGCCGGCGCAGGCGCGCCTCGGCGCGGGCGATGCCCTGCTCGACGTCGGCGTGAGCGGGCTTGAAGGGCAGGTGGATGATCTCGCCCGGCGCGAGGCGGAAGCTGCCACGCACATGCGGATGCGGCAGCAGCAGCGCGCGCGCGCCGGTCGGCGACAGCCACAGCTTGCAGCCGGGGTGTGAAAAGCAGATCCGGCCGCGCGGCACGAAGATCGAGATGTCGGTCATCACGGTCTCGCCCGCCTGCTCCTCGAAGGTGAGGTGTACGAGGTCGGCCTGCGCATCGCAGGCCATCTGCCCCAGCCGGAGCCGCGCGAGCTGATCGAGGCGGTGGCCGGCGAGCAGCGCCGCGGACGGCCGGAGGGTGCGGTTGCCCAGGAGCATAGTCGAGACAGCGGCGAGGTGAGCGCGGGCGGCGGCGGTGTTGGTCATCTGGTTCTTCCCGATTTTCGTCCCCACCATCGGGGACACTTCCATCGGTTCATTCCCCTCTAGGCGGGCACCGGCCCACCCCGGCCGGAGGCACCCGCGACGTGTGTCGCGGGTGCTTGGCGGCCTGCTCAGCCTGGCGCGAAGCGCGGCGCCCATTCGTCGCGAAACGTCTCCCACTCGGCCTGGAAGGTCGCCTGCGCGTCCTTGGCGACGAGATCGCGGTGGAGCTCCCCCCATCCGCTGGCGCGGTGGACCCGAGCCAGTGCCACGCAGTGGGCGTGCGGGCGGCGCGCCGACAGTTCGTCACCCGGCATATGGACGACGGTAAGGCTGGTCAGCCGGCGTTCGAGCGCAAGGTGCTGCAGCGCATACATGCCGACGGCCGACAGGATGTCCGCCGCCTGCCAGCCGTGGTCGAAGCGCATCGTCAGCACTGCGGCCAGCAGCTTCTGGTGCGGCTTGACCCTGGCGTCATAGCCTTCGAACACGCTCTCCAGCGCGTCCGGCTCGAGCGCGACACCGGGCGCGGGCACCAGCCGGCTGGTCGTGCAGGTGATCGGCCACAGCCCGTCCGGCCCCCAGGCTGCGTCGTCGGGCCTGCTCGGCTGGAGCTTGGCGCGGGCGAGGTCGGCGGTGGTGTTGCGCTTGCCCTTCGCCTTGGGCCGCAGGAGCGCGAAGCCGAAGCCGAGCGACGATCCCAGCGGATCGTCGAACAGCATGTCGTCGGCATCAGCCGGGCTGATCCACGGGAGCGCGGGCATCAGCGGTTCCCCCATACCTGCGCGAGGAAGGCGTCGGCCCGGTCGAGGCCGTCGATCGCCTCCTGGTCGTCCCGCGCGGGCGGATGCGACGCGACCTGCAGCCGGCGCTCGGTCAACTGCATCGACAGCTGCGGATCCTCGCTGTCATGCGGGTCGGGAACCAGTCACGCCTCGCCACGCGGCGACAGCCAGAGCCGCCGGCCATGGCACCAGACGTTCTCCTGCCGACCCCACTGGCCATAGGCGATGTAGAGCGTGCGCCGGCCTTCGCTCGATGCCTTGACGACCAGCGCGTCGCACCTCGCTTCGCGCATGCCCCTGTCGACGATGGCGAGATCGCCGCGCGTCGGTTCGATCGATGGGACCAGCAGGAGATCGGCGGAGGCGGCGTAGAACCATTCGCTGAACGGCGGGCGCAGCAGCAGCCGGGTCGCCGGGTCGGATTGCCAGCCCACCAGCGTGGCGAGCGCCTGCGTCGCGGTCAGCGCACGCATCTGCGCCAGCGCCCGCTCCTTGGTCATGATATACACAAGAAAGTCCTTGGGATTATGCGGGAGGTGGCGGGCTGCACGCCACCTCCCGCACCTTCATTTTCGCCTTCACGGCACAGCCGCAGGCGTTCCCCAATCTTCCTTCCGCCGGCCCCGGCGGGCCTTCCCGGATGCGCGCGACGGGCTAGCGTTCGGGCCCTTGGTAGGCAGACTGATCGGTGGCGCAGAGCTTGTCGGCCCCTTCGGCGCCACTCTCTTCGCGTCCGCTGTCTGCAACGATGATGCCTGATCGAAGATACTGACCTTCGACTTCTCGGCCGTATCCGGCGCGGGTGGCGCGCGGTCGGTAGAGGCGTCCTTCGTCGCAGTCGAAGCCGCCCGATCCGGCCCGCTCGGTGCGACCCGGTTCGGCTGCTTGTCAGGAGGCGATCCGGAAATGTCAGGTTTCCGATCCGCTTGTCGTGCCGCGATATGCGCGCTTGGCGCGACCGTGCGAGACGCGGCGGGCGAGAAAGAAGTGGTGGCCAAGACCGTGGGCGAGGGCTCCGCTTTTCCTGGCTTCGGGATCGGCAGGGTTTGAACCGTCGTGGTGGACGACGGGCTCAATGGCGACGCATGCGCGACTGCGCGCGGTTTCACCGATCCCGAAGACGCGCGTCCTGTTCCACCCGAAAGAGCGACGCCCGACAGCATCTCGCGATCAGCCCGCCGGTGCCGCTCCATTAGCAGCAGCCGCTGGAAGCTCGGTTCATCGGCGAACTGCCGCATCAGCGTGTCGATCGCTTTTGGAACGCTGTGGCCGAGCCGCGCGTCGCCGTTGTCGAAGATCAGAAGAGCCCCATCAGCGGCGTGTTTGCGCAGCCAGGCATGCAGGCGATCCCGCTTCGGACCATCGAACCGCGAAGCCGTGGCCGCCGCCGCAGGCGCCTGATGGCGCGGAACGTAGACGACTGCGTCCATGGCCGGCGCAGGCCCGAGATGTACCGTCGCCGACAGGATGATCGCCCACTGGTCCGCTGCCCTTGCGGCGAGCGCCTCCTCCACCCGTCGCGCCGCTTCCCGCTCGTCCGGCGTAGGGCTGTTCCGCTCGACCCATGCAAGGTGCGCCCGAGCATCGGCGAGCAGTTGGTCGTCTCCCTTGCGCGGTGTCACCGGGCGGCCGGGCGTTGGGGTCAGCGTATGCGCCACCGTCTCCGCCCGTGACCGCGCCATCGTGATGACGACGTCGGCGAGTTCGCGCTGAAGCCGCCGCCGGATCAGCCGCCGTTCCAGTCGTTCGTAGCGTTCGACCGCCGCCATGGCAGTGAGATCGTTCGCGACGATGGTGCGGATCAGCGCGAGTTCGCTGACGAGCGCCGCTTCCGCTTCGGCGGCCCGCTTCTCGCACGCCGCGGCCTCATCGGTGAAGATGCGGCGGGCATTGCGCGATCCAACCTCCGTTTCGATCCCGCGCGACTCCAGACCAATCGCGCGGTTCCCCATATGGTCGAGCGGGGTCAGCCCGATATCATTGTCGGCATAGGTCCCGTGCAGATACCGCACGACATCCGGCCGATCGCCGACCACCTCATTGACGATCGTGATGAACCGGTCACGCAAAAGGCCGGCGGGCGGCGCTTCATAGCGGACCTTCTTCTGACGCTTCGGATGCGTGACCTTTCCGTTGCGTCGTTCGACATATTCGAAGTCCCAACAGCCAGGATCGTCGAGCCATCGAGCCGGGCGGTCGACGCCATCGACGTGGATGTGGAAGTTCCGGCGGTCGTTGTGGCGGTCGGGTTGGTGGATCGCGCCGACCACCATCCAGCCGTCATCCGCCAACGTGCCGCAGAAGCGCGACAGTATCTCGTGGCGATCGACCGCCGAAAGACCGTTGGGCAGTTCGCCGACGAACCGGTGCTGCGATCGTTGGGTCCGGCCCTGCTTCCACGTTACGAGATCGCGAGCGAACCGCCTGCGTTCGAACCAGTCGAGACGCTCATAGGCTTCCTCGCCGGACACCTCGGCGATGGTGACCGTGCGATGTCGCTCGGGCCGCCCACGCTCGATCGCCTCCCGCTCGACCTCGGCCGCTTCCGCCTGCAATCGCTGGGTCATCTCGCGGAACCAGGTCGGGGCACCGCCGAACTTCAGCTGATACTCGAAACTGGTGACCTGCGCGGTCGATGCCTGAAGCAGATGCGACTTCGGCGGCGGCGCGGCGCGCTCGGCCGCCTCGAACAGGCTGCGTGCCCGGTCCCAGCCGCCGGGAATGTTGGTGTAGCAGGCGAGCTGGTTCAGATCCGCCCGCATCTCCTGCTCGTCCAGCATGTCGAGCAGCATTTCGCCCGCTGGATCAGCGACGCCGGTTTCCCGCCGGATATAGTCGATGTGAGTCGCGAGCCCGATCCTGGCCCCATCGGTCACATAGTCGAAGTGTGCCGCGGCACTCATTCCCCCGCCGCCGCATCGCGAATGTGCGACGCCGTTCCGGGACGGCGGGTGGATCGCCACGACCGCCTTCACGTCGAAGTGTGGCACCCGAAACCCGCCCGTCTGCCGGTCGCGGCGGGTCAGCGGGCTGGCGGCATGGAAGTCCACCGTCCGCTCGCGGTGGGACGTGAACTGGCGGCGCTGCGGTCCTCGGGCTGCGCGATCGTCGCCCTGCGCGCGGAAGCCCGTCCGCTTCAGGGACCCGGCAATCGCTTCCTCGTCCTCGCGCCGCTGCCGGGCGAGAAGCGCACGCACGTGGTGCGCGAACACCGCAGGCTCTTCACCGATGGACCCGGACGTCGACATGCCCCTGATTGTCGACCCGCCCCGCGGACCACACAATACCCCCCTCGAACCGCCTTCCGGAAACCGTCAGGTTGGAGGACCCGCCGCGGTCGATCAGGCACCGGCGGCGCACCGCAATTGGGCGCCCCCGCCAAATTGCGCTGTTGCGCCTGAATTTCCTCCCCCTTGGTCGCGCCAACGCATCGTCGGCTGCTGAACCGACCTTCCTTCCGAATTTCCGGTCGTTAGCACCTTCACAGCTTGAAGCAGTTCTCCCGGTGCCAGCGCAGGAAATGCGGATGCGGCCGGTCGCCGGGGCGGCCTGGCAAGATCGCTCGCCCGCTCGGATTGATGACCGAGCGGATGCTGTCCGGATCGTTCGCCTGACGAGAGACGAGGATGCTGGCGTCGTCAGCCAGGCTGATGAGCCCGCGATCGAACATCCAATGCGCCGTGCCGGAAAGAGCCAGGCCATTGCTCACGATATCCGGCCCGTCCGCCTCGACCGGCCGAATGTGCGCGGCCTCGACCTCGGCCCGCCCGCCGCCGTTGATTAGCTTGAGCCCCGTGACCGCGCATCGCTCGTCATATGCGCGCAGCACGATGCGGCGGAAAACACGGTCACGCACGACGCGGGAAACGAGCATGCTTACACGCTCGCGCGTCTCGTCGAAGCCGAACGGTATTCGCTCCTCTCGAACCGCCGACGGCGCTTCGGAGGCACCGACCCGCGGCAACAGCACATTATCCTCCGCCAGACCAAGGTCGACGATGCGGGCGAAGTCGGACGCGGACAGCCCTCGCACAGCCGCCTGAGCCCGACCCGATATACGCCCAGCCTCGTTGAGCACGCCGCGTTCGATCACGGCCCCATCACCGTCGGCGAAGGGAACCGGGTTCGAGAAGTCGAGGTAACTGCCGAGTTCGATCAGCGCGAGGTACATGCCGGGAGCGCTTGGGTCGGCAATCACCTGCTCGACCTTTGCCACGGCGAAATACCCGCGCGTGCCGGGCACCTTGCGCGGCTCGTAATAGACGATCCAGTCGCCGATGCAGGCGCGGACCCGGCTGAGATATTGAGGCGGGAACTGATAGCGCTCGGCCGGCGTGTCATCGTAGATTGAGTCCGACCGGTGGATGAAGACGCCGAAAGCCATACGGATGCCTAACGCGCACACCCGCGCCGTCAATTTCCAACCGCAAAGTTACGGCCTTACTTACGACGCATGCTCGGCTTCGGGCGGCGGATTACCCTAGGCGGCACGATCGCCTTGCCCGGTTGGAGTGCGTCCGTGACGGATGGCAATTCCTCGATAATCCCCTTCAGGATCTCCATCGCCGCCGTATCGCTATACCGTTCCTCGTTGATGTCGAGGCCGCCCTGTCCCATCACGTCGCGGCGGAACTCACTGAAGACCTTCTTCGCCTTCAGGTCCGTCGAAAAACGATGCCGCATACCGTGATTTGTCGCGTCGTCAGCGAGTTTTGCAGCCCGCTTCAGATTAGCCCATACGTTCTTGTAATAGATGTCGCCGAACTTCTGCACGTCGTTGGTCGGCGTCAGCTCGGGAAAAAGGACCGGATATTCCCGCTTCCGGCATTCCTCAACGAACTGAAGGAAACCCAGACGAACCAATTCTCGATGCAATGGCACAGGGCGAACCGATTGGTCGTTCTTGATGCGACCGAAATCCGTAAAGTCGATGAAGATATGCGGAATGGGTTCCAGCTTCACGTCACCCGGGCACAATTTACAGATTTCCTCCCGCCGGGCACCGGTATAGTAGAGGAGAAGCGGCACCCAATAGAACGCATCATGGACGATCGCATCACCAGGCGTAACGCGTGCTCTCAAGATAGCCGCGCCAGTGCCGCCGCGATGAGGCTGCGAGCCCGTCCACGTCGGCATGGCGAATAGCGTTGCCACATCGTCCTTGGAGGTCGCCGGACGTTCCGATCGAGCGCGCTTGCGCTTGGATACGATCGCGAACTGCTTGTCGAACGTGATGTCAGGCTTGCCCTTCTTGTTTGTAATGCCCCAGCGAACGATCGCCGCAAGGCTCGATAGGTGTCGGTTTCGCGTCCGATTTGAGCGTTCGCCGACAATGGGTTTGCCATCAGCCTTCTCCGCCGCCGTCTCCCCCGCTGCCACATGGTTGAGGATGCTTTCACGGCTTTCGGCCCTCGTCATGTCGTACTGCTTGGGCACGAACCGGAGCTTTTTCATAAACGCGGTCAGATCGTCCTGATGATAAGCCCCCAGCTTCTTGCGACCGATCAGCAGTTCGAACAGGGCGATGGTACTGCGCGCCTGACGTCCAGATTTTCCATCCCATCGTTCATTGGCGACCAAGGCGGCGATCGCCGCCTCGATAAAGTCGCTGAAATACGCACCTTGGTCGGCCGATGATCGGTTTCCGGCCGTGGCGGTCGCACTGGCCTGAGCAGGCTCCGCGTAAGGCGATGCCGATGCCGGCTCGATCGCGCTCCGTCGGCGTCGCTCGGCCTCAAGACAAGCGTCGCGATAGGCCGGATGGAGTGCCCGCTCGACCATGCGGCGCAGGCCATCATGCGGCTCGTATCCGAATTCGCGAAGGTAATGATCGACGAAGCGCCGTGAGATCGGCGGATTTCCCTCTTCGACGTGCGCGATCGCGACGCGCAGGTTGGCCACGCGCTGCGCATCCCAGCCCATCATCCGCCACGCCTGTTCCTCGCCATCCAGCATTGCTGCATGGCCGCCGTTGCGGACGAGCCGGTCGTAGTAGTCGGCCCACGTTCGGTTGGCGCGCTCGTGATCGACCGCATGATGCGGGTAAGCTCTTTGATCATCGCAGAATTGCGCCAGCTTCTCCGCGTACGCCTGCCGTGCGATTGCCTGGAGTTCGTCCTCGGTCGGACGCGCGTCGGCCGCCCTCACGCGCTGCTCCAACATTCTTACCACCTCCCGCGTCGCAGCGGTCAGCGCGGCGCCTCGTTCCCGCGCCACCTGCCGATCGGCCGTGCGCAGGGATAGACGTATATCAAGTTTCTTGAACGAGAACAAAGGGAGACAGCGCCGCCACCAGAACATGGCGCCGCGGCGATAGACATGCTGGACCGAGGCCACGGAGCATCCGACCTTCCGGACAGACGATTGGCACAGTCGATGGCACAATCGTTCCGTCTCACGAGCGAGAAGCCAGCGAGATCAAGTCCTTAGGTGCGAATTGGCTGGGGCGGCAGGATTCGAACCTGCGTATGACGGTACCAAAAACCGTTGCCTTACCGCTTGGCGACGCCCCAGCAGGCCTGCGCGCTTAGCCGCGCGCGGGGAAAGGTTCAACCGATACGACGCAGCCAGCCGTACGGATCGGCGATCCGGCCGCGCTGGATCGCGCTCAGGCGGTCGAGGAAGCGCGCGGTCGTTTGACCCGTGGCGCCGCTGCCGATCGTGAACTCATAGTCCGGACCGGCGACGCGACCGATCGGGGTCACCACCGCGGCGGTGCCGCAGGCGAAGCTCTCGACCAGGCGGCCG
The DNA here is from genome assembly GCF_036946125.1 of Sphingomonas adhaesiva. Taxonomy (NCBI): domain Bacteria; kingdom Pseudomonadati; phylum Pseudomonadota; class Alphaproteobacteria; order Sphingomonadales; family Sphingomonadaceae; genus Sphingomonas; species Sphingomonas adhaesiva. Next base: position 545,851 of record NZ_JAQIJT010000002.1, on the reverse strand, counting down.
CTCGCCGCATCGGCCCGCCACTGCTCGATCGCATAAGGCTCCTCGCGCACCACCAGCCCCTCGTCGCGCGCCAGCCGCAGGATCGAATCGCGCGTGATCCCGGGCAGGATCGTGCCGGTCAGCGGCGGCGTCTGGATCGAGCCGTCGTCGAAGACGAAGAAGATGTTCATGCCGCCCAGTTCCTCGATCCAGCGGCGCTCCGCCGCGTCGAGGAAGACGACCTGGTCGCAGCCGCGGCGGATCGCCTCCTGCTGCGCGATCAGGCTGGTCGCGTAATTGCCGCCGCACTTGGCCGCCCCGGTGCCGCCGGGCGCCGCGCGCGTGTAATCGTGGCTGACCCACAGCGACACGGCGCGCGCCCCGCCCTTCCAATAGGCGCCGACCGACGAGGCGAGCACCATGTAGAGATACTCCGCCGACGGCTTCACGCCCAGGAACGCCTCCGATGCGATCATGAACGGGCGCAGGTACAGCGACCCGCCCTCCAGCGTCGGCATCCAGTCGCGCTCGGCCAGCACCAGTTGCTCGACCGATTCGAGGAACAGGTCCTCGGGCAATTCGGGCATGGCGAGCCGGCGGGCGGACTCCTGCAACCGGCGCGCGTTCGCCTCCGGGCGGAACAGCGCGAGCCCGCCGTCCTCCAGCCGGTACGCCTTCAGCCCCTCGAAAATCTCCTGCGCGTAATGAAGCACCGAGGAGGCGGGGTCCATCGTCAGCGGCACGCGCTGCGTGATGCGGCCGTCGTGCCAGCCCTCCGCCTCCGACCAGTGGAGGATCGCCATATGGTCGGTGAAGACGCGGCCGAACCCCGGATCTACCAGCCGCGCTTCCCGCTCGTTGGCGGGGACGGGGGACGGATGCGGTTCGAACGCGAAAGTCACGGGACCTCCAAGGATGCACGGCGGAGCGGGCGGCATGCCCATTGCCGGGTTGCGGAGGCCTAGGGCGGATGGCAAAGCCGGTCAACATGGCTGCCACAACCCCCTCCGCCTCACCGCAATTCCTGCGCGAATCCGAGATCCGCCGCGGCATCGAGCTGCTGTATTTCGGCAACAGCCACATCACGCGCTCGATCGATCGCGGGCTGGCGCGGCAGGGACTGGGGCGCGCGCACCACCGTGCCCTGTATTTCATCGCGCGCAAGCCCGACATGCCGGTCAGCGACCTGCTGGCGTTGCTGGCGATCACGAAACAGTCGCTGGGGCGCGTGCTCAACGAGCTGATCGACCGCGAACTGGTGGAAACGCGTCCGGGCGAGCGCGACCGGCGGCAGCGGCTGCTGCGGCTGACCCCGGCGGGGGTCGAGCTGGAGGCGGGACTGTACGATGCGCTGCGCGAGCGGCTGTCGGCGGCCTATCTGCGTGCCGGTCAGGGGGCGGTCAGCGGATTCTGGTCGGTGCTGGAGGGACTGATCCCGGCGGACGAAATGCCGCGAGTGGAGGCGCTGCGCAACGGCGGGTGATGCCGGGGCGGGGTCGGACGCGCTCCGTCACCACGGCCGTGAGCGGGGCCATTGCAAAACAGGTGCAACAGCACCGAGCCCACGCCGTGCTCCTGCGCAGGCAGGAGCCCAGGGCCCAGCAGAACAACGCCTTATGGGACCTGCAACTCTGGGCTCCTGCCTTCGCAGGAGCACGGTGTAGCCTGTTGCGAAGGTCGCGCCTTGAGCCGGGATGACGGTATCGATTATCGGGTCGCCGCCATCTCCGCGCCGCGCCGGGCCACCGCTTGCAGCGTGCGCTCGAACAACGCCGCCAGCGCGCGGTCCTCGTCCAGCACGTTGAGGCCGGCGCGCGTCATCCCGCCGGGGCTCGCCACCGCATCGGCCAGCGCCGCGGGCGAGTGCTCGCTCGCCGCCGCCATCGCCGCGGCGCCCTCGACCGTGGCCAGCGCGATCGCATCCGCCTCCGCCCGCGACAGGCCCAGCGCGACGCCGCCGGCGGCCAGGGCATCGATCATGCGGAACAGGAACGCCGGTCCCGTTCCCGAAAGCGCCCCCGCCGCGGCGAATCGCGCCGCGTCGTCGAACCACTCGACCAGCCCCAGCGGCACCATCAGCCGGTCGACCGTCGCGCGTGCGTCGGCAGGCGCGTCGGGCGCGTGGATCGCCACGACGCCCCGCCCCAGCTCGACCGGCAGGTTGGGCATCGTCTGGACCGCCACCGGCCCCGGAAAGGCAGCGGACAGCGCCGCGGGGTCCGCCCCGGCCAGCATCGACACCAGCAGCGGGGCCTCCGCGACGCGCCACGCGTAGCGCTCGGCGACCTCGCCCAGCTGCTGCGGCTTGATCCCCAGGACGACGACGTCCGGCACGGGCGTCGGGGGCAGGTCGCGCGCCTGCCGCACGCCATGGGGCAGCGCACGGTCGCGGCGGTTGACGACGTCGACGTCCCCGCCGCGCAACACGCCGCTGTCCACCCAGCGCCGCAACATGGCCGATCCCATGTTGCCGCAGCCGATCATCCACATCCGCATGCGCGATCAGGCCTCGCCCTGCGTTTCCACCATCGCCGCGGCGATCGCCTCGGCCGGGGTCTTGCCCCCCCACAGCACGAACTGGAACACGGGATAGAAGCGCTCGCACTCGTCGAGCGCGGATTCGACCAGCAGCTCCGCGGTGGCGAGCGACATGGTCGCCTCGCCGTCGCGCTGCTCGATTACGGTCGCGTTGCGGTACAGCAGGATACCGCTCGACGACCACAATTCGAAATGCCCGGTCCACAACTGCTCGTTGATGAGCGACAGCGTCTCGTAGATGCGGCCGCGGCGATTGTCCGCCACCTTCACATCGGGGAAGGCGAGCAACTGGAGGACGCCGTCCTCCTCACGCCACAGCGCGCGCAGTTCGTACTCGGTCCAGCTGCCCTTGACCGATGCGGTGATTTCCTCGTCATGGCGTTCGCACGGCCAGCCGTGCGCCATGAAATAGGATTCCAGCATGTCCAGCGGGGCGTCCGGCTCCGCATCGGTATCGGCATGATCGAGCATGTTCGTCTCTATCGCACGAAATGCGTGCGCGCGTCAGCCCACGTTCGCATCCGCACCCTTCGCCGCGAGCGCCGCCTCCAGCGCCTCGACCCTGGTGCGCAGCGCCTCCGCATCCTCGCGCGCGGCGATCGCGATGGCCTTCACCGCCTCGAACTCGTCGCGCGCGACGAAATCCAGCCCGCCGATCCATTCGCGCGCCCGCGCCCGCGCGCTCGCCTCCGCCTCGCGACCGACGCCGGCCAGCGTCCCCGCGGCGCCGTTCAGCAGCTTGGCCATGTCGCCGAACAGATGGTTCTCGGATTGCATCACTCAGTCCTTCGCAGAAGTTCGCGTCACGTCAGCATCTGGGACGCCGCGGCCGGGCGCACAAGCCGTTCCGCATCGGGATTGAGCTGCCCGATCCGCCACGTCAGCACCCCCGCGAAGCTGATCCACACCATGTACGGCACCAGAAGCCATGCCGCGGTGCGCCGGATCTGCCCGAAGACGAAGGTCGTCAGGATGGTCAGCCCCAGGATCGCGACCAGCAGCAGCAGCGCCGCCTGCACCTTGTGCGCGCCGAAGAACAGCGGCGTCCAGGCAAGATTGCACGCCAGCTGCGCCGCAAACAGCGCGACCGCCAGCCCGCGCAGCCGCGCGCCGCGCGCCGACAGGATCAGCGCCAGCGCCAGCCCCAGCATGATGTACAGCGCCGACCAGACGATCGGGAAGACGATGCCCGGCGGGGTCAGCTCCGGCTTGGCCAGCGCGACATACCAGCCGTTCTCGCTGCCCGACGGCACGACGCGCCCCGACACGAACCCCAGCAGCAGCACCAGCGGCACCGATACGGCGGCCCACCGGAGAAACGACATCCGCAACTGCCCCTTCGACGCCACCGTGCCCAATGTCATCAATCCCCGTGATCCATGTTGCCGTCATGCCGCAACGCCGCGACGCACGCAAACGTCGCAGCCGGCATGACGGACGCCTGTTTCAATCCCGGTGCACGGCGATCAGATATTCGACATTTCCCTCAGGACCCGTGATCGGGCTTTCGACGACACCCGCCACGCGCCACCCCGCACCGGCGAACCACGCCGCCACGTCGTCGCAGACGCGCGCGCGCACCGCGTCGTCGCGCACGACGCCGCCCTTTCCCACTTCGGCGCGCCCGGCCTCGAACTGCGGCTTGATGAGCGCCATCGCACGCCCGCCCGCGCGGACGAAGGACAAGGGGACCTCCAGCACCTTGGCGAGGCCGATGAAGCTGGCATCGCACACCACCAGGTCGACGGGCTCGGGCACGTGCGATGCGGTCAGGATGCGCGCGCTGGTCCGTTCGTGCACGACCACGCGATCGTCCTGGCGCAGCTTCCACGCCAACTGGTTGGTACCGCTGTCGACCGCATAGACGCGCTTCGCCCCGCGCGTCAGCAGCACGTCGGTGAACCCGCCGGTCGACGATCCCACGTCGATCGCCACCGCGCCGCTCACGTCCCACGCGAAGTGATCGAGCCCGTGCGCCAGCTTGATGCCGCCGCGCGACACCCAGGGATGATCGCGCCCGCGCACCTCCAGCGCCGCGTCGTCCGCGATCGCCTGCCCCGGCTTGTCGATCTTGCGCCCGCCCGCGAAGACCAGCCCGGCCATCACCAGCGCCTGCGCACGGGTGCGCGATTCGGCCAGCCCGCGATCCACCAGCATCTGATCGACACGCTGCTTCGCCATGACAGCGCTATCGCCACAACGCGCCGGAATCGCAACAATTTCGGTTCGTCTTTCGCGGGGCACATCTCGCGTCAATTGCTGCGCCGCACGATTGTCCACCCGTTGGGTGGGATATACATCCGGGATCAGAGGCCGCGGCGTGACCGACCCCTAGACTGTGAGCCGCGGCCTCGCCCCCGCCCCCGTCCGGGCCAGGGGAAACCACGAACAGGAGGTACGTCATGGGACATGCCGCGTTCGACCTGTCGGTTCAACCGACCGTCCTGACCATCCCCGGGCTCGGCGGCTCGGGACCGGCGCATTGGCAGTCGTTATGGGAGGCGAGCCGTCCCGATACGGCACGCATCGACCTGGGCATGTGGGACCGCCCGCACCGCAACAGCTGGGTGACGAAGATCGATCAGGCGGTGTCCGCCGCGCGCGCGCCGGTCATCCTGGTGGCGCACAGCCTGGGCTGCATCGCGACCGCCTGGTGGGCATCGTTCAGCCCGCAGCCCTACGGCTGGCCGGTGGCCGGCGCGCTGCTGGTCGCGCCGGCCGACGTGGACCGGGAGGGTGTAGCCGCGGAACTGGCGCCGTTCGCCGGCGTGCCCAAGCAACCCCTGCCCTTCCCCTCGATCGTCGTCGCCTCGACCGACGATCCGTGGATCACGATCGAGCGCGCGCACAGCCTCGCGGTCGACTGGGGCAGCCATTTCATCGACCACGGCCCCCACGGCCATCTGAACGCCGCCAGCGGACTGGGTCGCTGGCCGGAGGGGCTGGAACTGCTCGATCGCGTCATCGCCGCCGCGGGTGGCCCGCATGGCGAGGTGAGATCACCGGGCGACGCCCGGGCGATCCTGGCGACGCCGGGGCGTAGCAGGAGTGAAATGCGGATATAGGCTGCACCCACCGCCACCCCGGCTTTGAGCGGGACCTTTGCAAAAGGCTGTACCGTGCTCCTGCGAAGGCAGGAGCCCAGGGTTGCAGGTCCCATAAAGCGTTGTTCTGCTGGGCCCTGGGCTCCTGCCTGCGCAGGAGCACGGCGTGGGCTGGGTGCTGTTGACCCGTTTTGCAAAGGTCCCGCCTTGAGCCGGGGTCCCGCTTACCTCCCTCGCGGCGGCGGGACGGCAGCGGGACCCCGGCTCGAGGCCGGGGTGACGAGGACATCGACATACCGCACCAGCGCCGCGACATCCGGCAGATCGGGCGTCGGCGCCACCTCCTCGGGCAACTCCAGCCGCGCGCGCAGCGCCGCGACCGTGTCATCCACGTCGCCGCGATCCATCTTCAGGAAGCGTTTCAGCGTATCCTCGGGGCGCGGCACCACCCCCTCGCCATACCACGGCGCCAGCACCGCGCGCACCGCAGGCGCCACGCGCGTGTCGGTATCGTCGAACACCGCATCGAAATCAGCCGCGGTCCATGCCGCGCGCACCGCCACCGCACCCTTCACCCGGCGCAGCATCGCGTGATTGGCGTACAGCATCCCCACCGCATATAGCGCGGTGAGGGCTCCGACCTTCTCCCAACCCGTCACCTCGCGCGGCTCACGCGCGCTGGACGGCGCCGGCCTCGTTGTAGCGCAGCGCGGTCAGCACCGTATCGACGATCGCTTCGGCATCCAGCCGCGCGTCGGCATATTGCACCTCGGGCTTGTCCTGATCCTGGAACAGGTCGGGCAGGCGCATCGTGCGGATCTTCAGCCCCGCATCGGTCAGCCCCGCGTCCGACGCCATCGTCAGCACGTGCGCACCCAGCCCACCGATCGCATTCTCCTCGATCGTGATCGCCACCTCGTGCGTGGTCAGCAGGCGGCGGATCAGCGCCTCGTCCAGCGGCTTGGCGAAGCGCAGGTCGGCGACGCTGGTCGACAATCCCCTGGCATCCAGCGCGTCGGCCGCCTTCAGCGCCTCCTCCAGCCGGGTGCCGAGCGACAGGATCGCGACCGTCTTGCCCTCGCGCACCAGGCGGCCCTTGCCGATCTCCAGCCGTTCCGGCGTCTCGGGCAGCGCCACCCCGGTGCCGCCGCCGCGCGGATAGCGCACCGCGATCGGCCCGGAATCATGCTCGACGCAGGTGTGGACCATATGCACCAGCTCGGCCTCGTCCGACGGCGCCATCACGACGAAATTGGGCAGCGTCGCCAGATACGTGACGTCGAAGCTGCCCGCATGCGTCGCGCCGTCCGCCCCGACCAGCCCGGCGCGGTCGATCGCGAAGCGCACCGGCAGGTTCTGGATCGCGACATCGTGCACCACCTGGTCGTAGGCGCGCTGCAGGAAGGTCGAATAGATGGCGCAGAATGGCCGCATCCCCTGCGCGGCCAGCCCCGCGGCGAAGGTCACCGCATGCTGCTCCGCGATGCCGACATCGAAGAAGCGGTCGGGATGCGCGGTCGCGAACCTGTCCAGGCCCGTGCCCGACGGCATCGCCGCGGTGATCGCACAGATGCGCGGATCCGCCTCCGCCGCCTTCGCCAGCGCCTCGCCGAAGACGTTCTGGTACGCGGGCGGCCCCGGCGGCGCCTTCGCCTGCGCGCCGGTGATGACGTCGAATTTCTGCACGCCGTGGTACTTGTCCGCCGACGCCTCGGCGGGGGCATAGCCCTTGCCCTTCTTCGTCACGACATGGACGAGGATCGGGCCCTCCTCCGCGTCGCGGACATTCTCCAGCACCGGGATCAGATGGTCCAGGTTGTGACCGTCGATCGGCCCGACGTAATAGAAGCCCAGCTCCTCGAACAGCGTGCCGCCCATCGTCATTCCGCGCGCGAACTCGTCGGTCTTGCGCGCGGCGGAATGGAACGGGCGCGGCAGGCGGCGCGCGAACTTCTTCATCAGCTCGCGCACGCCCAGGAACTCGCGGCTGGACACGATGCGCGACAGATAGGCCGACAGCCCGCCCACCGGCGGTGCGATCGACATGTCGTTGTCGTTCAGGATCACGACCAGCCGGTTGCCCGCGGCCTCCGCGTTGTTCATCGCTTCATAGGCCATGCCCGCGGACATCGCGCCGTCGCCGATCACCGCGATCGCCTTGCCCGGTGCCCCCGACAGCTTGTTGGCGGTCGCGAACCCCAGCGCCGCGGAGATCGAGGTCGAGCTGTGCGCCGCGCCGAACGGGTCGTATTCGCTCTCGCTGCGCTTCGTGAACCCGCTCAGCCCCCCGCCCTGCCGCAGCGTGCGGATACGATCGCGCCGCCCGGTCAGGATCTTGTGCGGGTAGCATTGGTGCCCCACGTCCCAGATCAGCCGGTCGCGCGGCGTGTCGAAGACATAGTGGATCGCGGTCGTCAGCTCGACCACGCCGAGCCCGGAGCCAAGGTGCCCGCCGGTCGTCCCGACGGCGGAGATCGTCTCCTGCCGCAACTCGTCGGCGAGCTGGCGCAGGTCCTCGGGCTTCAGGCGGCGCAGGTCCGCGGGCGTCGCGACGGTATCGAGCAGCGGAGTATCGGGGGCGTTTGCCATCCGACCCGGATAGCTGACCCGGATCAGCATGTCGAATGTTACGCGCGCCGTATGCGATCACGCATACTGTGGAGACGCGACCCCGAGCTTACGTCCAAACGGCCTCCGGGTTATCGGCCCGGCGCCCCAATATCGCGGCTCCGGCGCGACGATACCTGGCGCAGCCTCTCATGTCACGACAAGCGGATTGGCGGCGTCACTTCGATCAAGCCGCCGCGGCGTCGCGACACTCGGCGCATCGACCGCGCACCTCGATGACCGGCCGCTCGGGCGCGAACCCCGCGGTGCCGGCGGTTTCGCGCAACGCCGCGGTCAGCCGGTCGTCATCGAGATGCGTGGTGCGTCCGCACCCGTCGCAGATCAGAAAGATGCAATCGTGCCGGCACCCGGGGTGCGCGTTGACGACATAGGCGTTCGCGCTTTCCACCCGCTGCGCCAGATTGGCGGTCACGAAGAGGTCGAGGATACGATAGATGCTGTTGGCCGCGATCCGCCGCCCCTGCGTCGCGGACATCGCCTCCGCGATGTCATAGGCCGATGCCGGCTTGTCGAACGCCGTCAGCGCGGCGAACACGTTGCCGCGCATCGCGGTCCACTGCTCGCCCGATCGCTCCAGCGCCGCCTGCGCCGCGGTCAGCAGCGCCTCGCCCTCCGGTTCGTGATGCCCGTGATTCCCCATCGGGGAAAGTTAAGGTGCCGGTCCGGCGACGGCAACCCGGCCCCGATGTCAGCCGCGCGCGCGCCGATTGATCGCGTGCCCCAGCGCCAGCACCGATACGCCCAGGATCGTCAGCCCCGTCTCCGCCAGATGATGCGCCTCGTGCGACACCAGCAGCGCCGATGCCATCAACCCCAGCCCGATCGTCCCCAGCGCGATCGGCAGCGCGCGCCCGTGCGTCGCGATCCCGCGCCCGAACGCCACCGCGCCCAGCAGGATCGCGATCACCAGCCCGACCTCGTGGACCAGCGGACTTCCCAGCAGCCCGCCCGCCGCAGACAGCGCCGCGACCGCCATCGTCGTCGCCAGGCAATGGACGACGCACGCCGCCGACACCCACATCGCCCAGCGATCGAGCCGATTCGGACTGTCGGAGGAGGAAGCGGTATCGGCCATCGCGCCTCCAGTTAGGCGACGCGCGCCGATGTTACAACATCACATCGCACTTTATTCGTCATGACCGTGCGCGATGGTGACGCGGCGGATGCGCACGATTATGGAACCGGCCATGCGCCACGTCCTCGATATCGACCGTTCGATCCTGGGTCAGCCCTGGCGCTGGCGCGCGCTGGCGGACGATCAGCGAGGCGGTTTCGTCCCCGACGACCTGGTCACGCAATTGCTGCTCGCGCGCGGCTGCCCGCGTGACGCGATCGAGGCGCACCGCGCGCCGTCGATCCGCGGCTTCATGCCCGACCCCTCGATCTTCCGCGACATGGATGCCGCCGCCGCGCGGCTGGCCGATGCGGTCGAGCGTCGCGAGCAGATCGCGATCTTCGGCGATTATGACGTCGACGGCGCGACATCCTGTGCCCTCCTCGTCCTGCTGCTGCGCGCGCTGGGGCACGATGCGCGCCCCTACATCCCCGATCGAATGACCGAGGGCTACGGCCCCAATGCCCCGGCGATGGAGCGGCTGGCGGCGGAAGGCGCGACGCTGATCGTCACCGTCGATTGCGGTGCGCAGGCGTTCGACGCGCTCGACGGCGCGCGTGTCGACGTGATCGTCGTCGATCACCACCAATGCGCGACCCGGCTGCCGCGCGCGCATGCGGTGGTGAACCCCAACCGCCTCGACGAACGGGCCGATGCCGCCGCGCACGGGCATCTCGCGGCGGTCGGTGTCGCCTTCCTCCTGGGCGCCGCGCTGGTGCGCGAGCTGCGCCGCCGCGACTGGTTCGCCGCCCGCCCCGAGCCGAAGCTGCTCGACCTGCTCGATCTGGTCGCGCTCGGCACGGTCGCGGACGTCGCCCAGCTCCGCGGCCTCAACCGTGCCTTCGTCGCGCAGGGGCTGAAGGTGATGGCGCGCCGGGGCAACGTCGGCCTTGCGGCCCTCGCGGATGCCGCACGCCTCACCCGCGCGCCGGCCGCCAGCGATCTCGGCTTCGCGCTCGGTCCCCGCATCAACGCCGGCGGACGCGTCGGGCGCGCCGATCTGGGCGTCCGCCTGCTCACCACCGACGATCCTGCGGAGGCCCGCGTCCTTGCCGCCGAACTGGACCGCCTCAACGAGGAACGCCGCGCGATCGAGGCGATGGTCCAGGAGGGCGCCGAGGCGATGCTCTGCGACCGCCGCGCGGTCTGCGTCGTCGCGGGCGATGGCTGGCACCCCGGCGTCATCGGGATCGTCGCGGGACGCCTGAAGGAGAAGCTGGGCCGCCCCGCGATCGTCATCGCGCTCGACGAACATGGCGTGGGCAAAGGATCCGGCCGATCGATCACCGGCGTCGACCTGGGCGCCGCGGTGCTTGCGGCCAGGGAGCAGGGATTGCTCGTCGCCGGCGGCGGCCACGCCATGGCCGCGGGGCTGACCATCGCGGCGGATCGGGTGGCGGCGTTCGCCGAGTTCCTCGACCAGCGCCTGGCCGCCGCCGTCGACGCGGCGATGGCGGGCCGCGCCTTGCTCGTCGATTCGGTACTCGCGCCCGGCGGCGTCACCCCCGACCTCGTGACCGCGCTGGAGGCGGGCGGTCCCTACGGCACCGGCTGGCCGTCACCGCGGATCGCGATCGGGCCGGTGCGCGCGATCAAGGTCGACGTGGTCGGCAACGGCCATGTCCGCGCGATCGTGGCGGGCGACGACGGACGCAGCCTGAAGGCGATGGCCTTCCGCGCCGCCGACACGCCGCTCGGCCATGCCCTCCTCGCCGCCGGCCCCACCCGCCGCCTGTGGCTCGCCGGGCGCGCCAGGCTCGACGACTGGGGCAGCCGCCCCGCCGCCGAGCTGCACCTCGACGATGCGGCCTGGGCGAATTGACGGGCTTGACCCCGCGCCCCCTTTCCGCCAAGGCCCCTCCACGCCCGACGGCCCCTTCGTCTAGCGGTTAGGACGCGGCCCTTTCACGGCTGAAACACGGGTTCGATTCCCGTAGGGGTCACCATCCTCGCATCGAGGCGCGGAAATCCAGGATTTACGCCAGCTTCACCGTCCGCCGGTATAGCGAACGGGTAAACGCCCTATTTCCTGACCGTGAACAGTATTGTCGCGGAAAGCCAGCGACGCGGCATCCTATGTTAGGGCCGCGGATCGGCGGAGAACAGCTGCGTCTGTTTCGTGCTCGGCATCACCAGCATCGACCCCATCAAGCACGAGCTTCTCTTCGAGCGCTTCGTTTCCGGCGAACGCCGAGACCGACCCATATTTATGCTCGTGTGACGGGCCGAACGCACAGCGCCTGAATTTTGGCTTTCCGTGGCGCGTCTCGCCCTATGGGGTGTCTCTGACTCTTTCCAAACGGGGTGCGCGACGGCGCTTATGAGCAACGATCATCACGATGTACATCGCCGCGAATTACCGCCGTTGCCGGCGCTGGCAAGCTTTCTGGCGGCGGTGGAGACGAGCAGTTTTTCGCGCGCCGCCAAGCGGATGGCGCTGACCCAGAGCGCGATCAGCCGGCAAATCGCCTTGCTCGAGGACTGGCTGGGCACCGAATTGTTCGAACGGCGCGGGCGGCGCGTGACGCCGACTCCGGCGGCGATCGCCTATGCCGAGGCTGTGGGGCCGGCGATCGAGCGCGTGCGCAGCGCAACGCGACGATTGCTGACGCCGGCGGACGACCGCGCGCTGACCATCGCGACGCTGCCCAGTTTCGGGATGCGCTGGCTGGCGCCGCGCCTGCCGGGGCTGAGCGCGCGCCATCCCGAATTGCTGGTCAACTTCGCCGCCCGGTCGCGACCGTTCGATTTCGCCGAGGAACGCTTCGACGCGGCGATCCATTTCGGGCTGCCCAATTGGGCGGGAGGGGACCATGCATTGCTGTTCAACGAAGAGGTGGTGCCGGTATGCTCGCCCGACTGGCTGACGCGTCATCCGGTGACGAATGCGGAGGAGCTGTCGCGGCATTCGCTGCTGATGCTCGAAACCCGGCCCGATGCTTGGGCGCGCTGGTTCGCGGCGGCGGGCCTGCCCGATGCGCGGCTGCACGAAGGGCCGGTGTTTGAACATTTCCTCATGCTGGCCCATGCGGCGGCGGCGGGGATGGGCGTAGCGCTCATTCCGTCGTTCCTGATCCACCCCGAACTGGCGTCGGGCGCGCTGGTGTCGCCCGTGGCGATGCCGCTGAGCGGACCCGAGGCCTATTATCTGGTCTGGCCGCGCGCGAAGGGCCAGTCGCCGCTGTTCGACCGCTTCCGCCGCTGGCTCCTCGACGAAGCCGCGGCGGAAGGAGGAAACGCGGACACCCCGTTCGTGCTGGGTAGGGGCTGAGCGAAGTCTGAGACGGCTACTCAGCACGAACGGAATGGGTTCGCCGCCTATAGCGGCCGCCCGCCCATCTTGTACGTCAGTTGCAGCGCGAAGCCGCGCCCGACGCCGTCGAACCACGAGATGTCGTAATAGGGATAGGACGCATAGGTCCGGTCAAAGATCGGCGCCTGATCGAACAGGTTGGTGACGGTGCCCGTCATGCGAAGCCGGTCGTTCAGGTCGTAACGCGCCGACAGATTGAACAGATAGCTGGCCTTGATGAAGGCATCCTGATCATAATTGGGCAGCTTGCCCAGACGCAGCCCGGTGAGCGTGGTCGAGAAGTCACCCAGCGACCAGGTGAGGCTCGCCGTGCCCTTGTCACGCGGGATGTCAAAATTGCTGTCGACCGCGAACTTGTTGATCGTTGGATCGCCCGGATACTGGCGGACGGTGTGGTTGAACACATAGGTATAGCCCGCCGACAGCGCGAATTCGCCGATCGCGGCGGTCGGCAGCCGCAGGTTGGCGGCGATATCGATGCCGTCGGTGGTTTCCTCGGCGACGTTGATCGGGTTGACCCGCACCGCCTGTAGCTGTCCGGCCAGCGCACCACTGGTGTAGCGGATAACGCGGGCGATCGCGTCGGTACAGGTCGGCGACGACGGGTCCAGATTGCCGCCCGCGCGGCAGTTGGATTCGTTGCGCAATACCGAATCGATGCTGATGTCGAGCACCTGATCCTTCATCTTCACCCGAAAATAGTCGACCGACAGGTCGATCCGGCTCGACGGCTGCCACACCACGCCCGCGTTCAGCGAGGTCGAGGTTTCGGGCTGCAACTGGCGATTGCCCTGTTTGCGAGCGATGATCGTCTGATCGGAATAGGTGCAGTCGCCGATCGTCTCGTTCGGCTCCTCGGTCCGGCACAGATAATAGTCGGTGGCCGAGGGATGGGTATTGCCAGGGCCGCGGAAGACATAGTTCAGGTCGGGCGCGCGGAAGCCGGTGCCGTACGCGCCGCGGATCAGCAGTCGCCTGGTGGGACGCAGTTCGCCACCCAGATTGTAGGTGAAGCGGCCGAAGCTGTTGCCGTCGACATGGAACCGATCGTAGCGGCCGGCAGTGCTGAGTTGCAGGAACGACAGCACCGGCACGCGGAATTCATAGCCCACACCCCAGCGGCTGCGCGATCCCTCGCCATCCGAATCGACCAGCCCGACATAATAGTTGGTCAGCGTCAGCGGATCGGGGTTGAGTGCATAGCCCTGCTTGCCCGCCTCCGCGACGAAGGCGAAGCCGACCGGCCCTGCGGGCAGCTGGATCAGGTTGGTGGTGTTGATCGTGCCCGACACCGTGTCGGTCCACGACCGCGGCTTGTAGAGCGCGTCGGCCGAGATCGAGCGATATTCCTCCGGCGTCAGCGGCTTGTAGAGGCGGCGGGGATCGGCGTTGAAAATCGCATAGCCGCTCTCCGGATCGACGCCCTGCTGCTGCCCAAGGAAGAGGGCGTTCGATTTCGAAATGATGATTTCGGGGAAGGTGACGCGCGAGGTATATTGCGCGTGGTTGAACGCGACCTCGTAATTCCACTTGTCGCCGTCACCGAAATGGCCGCGAATGCCGGGGGTGATGTTGAAGGTGATCGAACGGTTGCGGGTCATACCGTTGTCAAAACCGCCGATTTCCTCGGGTGTGAACTGGCGGGTCCAGTTGTCGAGCTGCAGCCCACTGTCGGTGTCGTTGGGCGACAGATTGGGGTTGAAGAAGGTGCCTTCCTCATTCCCGTCGGGCGAGACGTAATACCAGCTCTTCATCCGACGGAACAGCTTCAGCTTAGAATAGCTGAATTGCAGGTCGGCGAAGAGTTCGGTGCCGTTGCCGAGGTCGTAGCCCAATGCGCTGTACGCGCTGACCGACTGGCGTTCCGAAATCATCGTGCCATAGGCGACCGATTCGTTGCTGCCGCAGAACCGGCCATAGCGGCGGCGATCGGCGTAATAGATCGTGCCGCGATTCAGCGACGACAGCGACGCGCATGTCGCTTGGCCCGGGTCGATATAGTTCGCATCCTCGTCCGCGCGCAGGAATGTCCGCTGCGCTAGCGGGGTCGCCGTGGTCGGATTATCGGCGGTCGAATCCTGCCGCTTGCGCTGATATTGCCAGAGTGGGCGCTGGTTCAGGAATTCGATGCCGAACACGCCGTGGAACCCGCCGGTTTCCCAGCCGGTAGTCCCGGTCAGACGATAGGCGGCACCACCGCCATGTTGCGTATCGCTATACCGCAGGTCGATGCGCGTGCCGTCGGGCTTGGTCTTCAGCTGGAAATTGACGACGCCGGCGATCGCGTCCGATCCGTAGATCGCCGACGCGCTGCCGCTCAGGACCTCGACCCGTTCGATCAGCCCTACGGGTATGTTCGAGATATCGGTGAAGTTGCTGTTGCCCTGAAACGGCAGCGGGAAATCGGCGATGCGGCGGCCGTTGACCAGCACCAGCGTGTGGTTGGGGCCGAGCCCGCGCAGGTCGACCTGCTGCGCGCCGGGGCTGAAGCTGGCGCCCGATGCGCTCTGCTGGCCCTGCGTTTCGCCGCCATTCTGGGTCAGGCCGCGCAACACGTCGGGAACGCTCAGGAACCCGCCCTTCAAGATGTCTTCGGCGGTGACGACGGTGATCGGCGCCGGGCCTTCCTTCTGCACGCGCGGGATGCGCGATCCCAGCACGACGATCTCGTCATTCTGGTTCGCCACCGACGCTTCGGTCGGCACCGCCGCCGGCACCTGTTGCGCCCATGCGCTCCCCGTCATCGCCGTCAATCCGGCCCCCGCCAGCAACAGCGCGCCCCGCTTCCCCCGCATTCTTTCACTCCCGATTTCCACCCCGTGTTGAAATCACAATGCCATAGACAGGCATCAGAATGAAATATAAAAATAGCAATCTGATCAGATGACTGATTAACTTGCGCGAAGGGGTGGTGATGCGGGGATGGATATTGGGCGCGGCGATCGTCTTGGGCGGCGTCACCACGGGGAGTCCGGTCGCGATCGCGCAGCAAGTGACGGCGGCGCGCGGCTTTCAGCAATTTGTGACCGGCAATCCGGCAGCGGCACGGATGGGGCCAACGGCGCAGGGGTTGATGCTGATGGGCGGCGGCGACTGGGACAAGCAAGCGTTCGCGTGGTTCGCCAAAAAGGCGGGATACGGCCATATCCTGATCCTGCGCGCATCGGGCGATGGTGAGGGCGGCAAGGAGATGTTCGCCGAGATGAAAGGGGTCGCCTCCGTCGCGACGATCCTCTTCACCGATCGCAAGGCATCGACCGACCCGGTGGTGCTGGCGGCGATTGCCAAGGCCGACGGCATCTTCCTGGCGGGGGGCGACCAGGCGAAATATGTCCGGTTCTGGAAGGGCACGCCGGTCGCGCGCGCGCTCGACGCACATGTCGCCAAGGGCAAGCCGATCGCCGGGACCAGCGCCGGCCTCGCGATCCTCGGCGGCACCGCCTATGGTGCGATGGACGGGGGTAGCATCGATTCGTTCCGCGCGCTGTCCGACCCGTCATCCGTCGCGGTGACGCTGGTCGACGATTTCCTGCACATGCCGCGCATGGCGCATATCGTCACCGACACACATTTCAACGAACGCGACCGGCTGGGACGGCTGATCGCCTTCGTCGCGAAGGCGCGGGCGGGCGGGGACAGGACCGCGATCGGGTTGGGCGTCGACGAGAAGGGCGCGCTGTGCGTCGATCCCAATGGCTGGGCGACCTATCATGGCCCGGCGAACACGCATACATGGTTGGTGCAGCCGGACAGTGTGCCGGTGCTGACGCCGGGCAAGCCGCTCGACTGGGCGAACATCCGCGTGACGGGCATAGCGCCGGGCGGGACGATCGATCTGAACACGCTGAAGATCCCGACCCCCGCCTTTGCCGGCACCGCGTCGGTGGTCGATGGCAAGCTGATCGATGCACTGCTGCCACCCGGCGGGCGCTGGTCGCTGGCGATTCATGGCGGAGCGGGGGTTATCCCCAAGGGTTCGCTGACCCCTGACCAGGAGCGCGCGTATCGCAGCGGGCTGTCGGCGGCGTTGACGGCGGGGTCGGCGGTACTGGCGAAAGGCGGCTCCAGCCTCGACGCGGTGCAGGCGGCGGTGCGCGTGCTGGAGGACGATCCGAACTTCAACGCCGGGCGCGGTGCGGTGTTCGATGCCGAGGGCAGGAACCAGCTCGACGCGGCGATCATGGACGGAGCGACGCTGCGGGCCGGGGCGGTCGCCGGGGTCAGCGCGACGAAGAATCCGATCGTGCTCGCGCGCGCGGTGATGGAGCATAGCCGCCATGTCCTGCTGACCGGGGCCGGTGCCGACCAGTTCGCGCGCGAACAGGGGGTGGAGCAGGTCGACCCGTCCTATTTCCGCACCGAGAAGCGCTGGCGCGAATATCAGGAATGGAAGCGCGATGAGGCGCACGCCGCGCTCGACCCGACGCATCGTTTCGGGACGGTCGGGGCGGTGGCGCGCGACCAGCGCGGGCATCTGGCGGCGGCGACCTCGACTGGCGGGCTGACGGGCAAGCGCTGGGGCCGGATCGGGGATTCGCCGATCATCGGCGCGGGCACCTATGCGATCGACAAGGATTGCGCGATGTCGGCCACCGGCACCGGCGAATATTTCATCCGCCAGAGCGCGGGGCGGCAATTGTGCGACCGCATCGCATGGCGCAACCAGGATGTCGGCGACGCGGCGCGCGACACCATCGCCGAAGTGGGCGAGATCGGCGGCGATGGCGGGCTGATCGCGATGGACGGGGACGGCCACGTCGCCTTTGCGATGAACAGCGAGGGTATGTATCGCGGCACGGTTTCGAGCGATAAGGCTGCCCGTACAGCGATTTACGCGGGGGAAGCCGATGACGGTCGATAGCGCCAGCAGACGCGAACTGGATTCCAGACTGCTTGCCCTGCTGCGACAGGATTCGCGGACGGCGGTGTCCGAATTGGCGAGCCTGCTCGGCGTGTCGCGCGCGCATGTCTATGCCGGGATCGCCCGGATGGAACAGGACGGGACGATCGACGGCTATACCGTGCGCCTTGGCGACGCGCACGATCGCAGCATGGTCCACGCGCATGTCATGATGACCTCGCGGCCCAAGCTGATCGCCGAGACGCACGACGCGCTGGTAGCGATCCCCGAACTCACCAGCCTGTACGCAATCGCGGGCGAATACGACCTGATTGCGATGGTCGAGGCGCCAAGCCTGAAACGGTTAAACGACGTGATCGACGCGATCGGGATGCTGCCCGGTATCGACCGGACGACATCGGCGGTGGTGCTGGCGACGCGGTTGCGGCGTTAACCGCGCAGCTGCCGGTCGATCAACTCGATCGGATGCATCGGCCGCCTGCCCGTCATCCGCTTCGTCTGGCAGCGGCAGGAGAACCCGGTCGCGAGCATCGCGTCGTCCTGCGTCGCTGCCTGCCAGCTGAGCGCAAAGATGTCCTGCGACAGTGTCTGGTTGGCGACCTCGTGCCCGAATAGCCCGGCCATGCCACAACAGCCGGTCTTGGTGGGCACAGCCTCGATCCCAAAACGCGCCAGCACCGTTGCCCATTGCACCAAAGCCTGCGGGCGCAGCGCCTGTTCCGTGCAATGGCCGAGCAGACGGTAGAGACCGCCACCGCGCGTGCCGACCGGGTCGGCGTCGGCCAGCACGGTTTCCAGGCCGGCGACGTCGACCGCTCCGCCGGTCACCTCGGTAAATTCCTGCGCGAACATCAGCGCGGTCGCGGTGTCGAGCCCGACTAGCCGCACGCCGGGATCGGTCAGCGCCCGTGCCTCCGCCATCCGTGCGCGGGCGATGCGGGCGAAACGGTCGCGCATCCCGATCAGGTGCAGCGCCTTGCCATTGGTGCGCGCCGGCAGTCGCAGCACGGTGAAGCCGCAGACGGTGAGCACGCGGGCGGCGGCAGACAGGACGTTGCCGTCGAAGCTGGCGGTGAAGCTGTCCTCGACCAGCACCACCGTTTTCGCGCGCTGCTGAGGTGACAGGCGACCTATTGCGCGGGGCGTCGCGACCGGCGGCCGCGTGGCGGCGGGTGCGAATCCCGGCAGGTCGACATAGCCGATCCGGGCGAGGACCGTGCGCGCCATCCCGGTACGCAGCACGGCGTTGGCGAGCGCAGGCATCCGCCGGCCGATCGCCAGCATCGCCTCCATCCGCGCGACGACATGGTGCCTGAACGGCCGACGCCGGGCGGTCCGTTCGGCGAACCGCGATTTCATCGTCGGGATGTCGACCTTGACCGGGCACAGCGTCGTACACGCCTTGCATGACAGGCAGGTCGCCAGTGACCGCGCGGTATCGCGTTCGATCGCGTCGCGCTCCGCCGCCTCGGCCGGGGTCGGGTCGGCGATCGAATCGAGCCGTGCCCAGTCCCGCAACAGCGCTGCGCGGCCTTTGGGCGACTGCGCCCGGTCACGCGTCGCCTTGTACGACGGGCACATCACATCGAGCGCGTCCCACGCGAAGCACGCGCCATTGCCGTTACACGCCACCGCCCGGTCGAAGTCCTGCGCGTGACCGTCCGCGATCCGCCGATCGGCATCGGCGCGCAGGCTTACGCCATCGATCCGGTCGACGCGGTGCCCCGCCGGGGCGGCGAGCTTGCCGGGATTGAGGCGGTTGTCGGGATCGAACACCGCCTTCAACGCGACCAGTTCGGGATAGAGGCTGCCGAAGAACAACGGCGAATATTCGCCGCGATAGCCGCGACCATGTTCGCCCCACATCAGCCCGCCATAGCGTTTGGTCAGTGCGGCGACCGCGTCGGAGATCGGCCGGATCAGCGCCGCCTGTTCGCGATCGCGCAGGTCGAGGAACGGGCGGACGTGGAGGCAGCCGACATCGGCATGGCCGAACATGCCGTATTGCAGGCCGTGTCCGTCGAGCAACGCACGAAACTCGGCGACATAGTCGGCCAGCCGGTCGGGCGGGACGGCGGTATCCTCCACGAAAGGCAGCCCCTGTCGATTGCCGCCCAGTCTTGCCAGCAATCCCACCGATTTCTCGCGCAGGGTCCAGAGCTGCCCGATCTGGCCTGCGTCGCGCACCACCTGGCAATCGCCCGCCGGCGCGATGGCGGTGAGGCGGGCGAGGCCGTCCTCGATGGTCGCTTCGTCATCGCCGATGAATTCGACGAAGTTCATCGCCGCGACGGCTATGTCGGTCGCGCCGCCCAGCAGCGCCTCGACGCTGGTCCAGATGATGTCGGAGCGGGCGACGCCCAGCACCTTGTCGTCGATGATCTCGATCGCGACCGGATCGGCGGCGATCAGGCGCTGTACGTCGCGCATCGCCGTGTCGAACGCGTCGTAGCGAATCACCGACAGCGCACGCTTCGCCGGCTTGGGTTCGACCCGCAGCGTGATCGAACGGGTCAGCGCGAGCGTCCCTTCCGATCCGGCCAGCAGATAGCCGAGGAAGAAGCGGTCAGTTGCCGCGTCATAGGTCTTTTGCAGATTATAGCCGGTCAGCCCCCGGTTCATGTCCGGAAAAGTCGCGGCGATATCATCGGCGCGCGTGGTGACGATGCGCAGCACCTCGCGGTGGATATCGGCGACGATGCCGGTGCCGCGCGCGATCGCCTGCGCCTGTGCCAACGTCATCGGCTCGGCGCGCCACGGCGTGCCGTCGGACAACGTCAGGTCGATCGCGACGAGATAGTCCGACGTCTTGCCCCAACGGCGCGACCCCTTTCCCGACGCATCGGTCGCGACCATGCCGCCGATCGTCGCGCGGCTGGCGGTCGATACCATCGGCGGAAAGAAGCGGCCATGCGCACCCAGGAACGCGTTCAGCTGGTCGAGCACCACGCCCGGTTCGACCACCACCGTCCCGGCCACGGGATCGAAGTCGCGGATGCCGCGCAGGTGCCTGCCGAAATCGACGATGACCCCGTCGTTCAGCGATTGCCCGTTGGTCCCGGTATTGCCGCCCCGCGCGGTCAGCGACAGCGCCACCCCCGATGTCCGCAGCGCCCGCACCAATGTGGTCACGTCGCCCCCGGTGCGCGGATAGACGATCGCGGCGGGCAGCACCTGGTAGATCGAATTGTCGGTCGACGCGACCCGCCGCGCGCCGATGCCGTCGTCCCATTCGCCCGCGAACCCCGCGGTCGACAGGGCGGCGAACAGGCGTGCGGCGTCGGTCATCTATGCCGCCGCCCGGCGCAGCGCGGTGCGGACCTGTGCGATCGAGCGTGCTTCCAGACCGGCATAGAGCGCGAATTCGTCGGCAACCGCTGCACCCAGCGCCGCCTCGAACGCCGCCTGTGCCGCCGATGCGCCATAACTGCGCTGTTCGTCGCTGCCGAGGTTCGACTGAAAGATGCCCGCTGCGCTGACCGGCAGGAAATCCTCGTAGATGATCGGCGTCGCGCGGACATGGCCGGCAGCGATCCAGTCGTCGAGATCGCCGCCGGTGATCGCGGCACCGTCGGCGTCGGTCAGGGTGTAGCGGAAATAGGCGAGGCCCGCCGTCCGCATCGCCTCCATCGTATCGGGAAACGCGGCGAACGCTGCCGCCAGCCGCTCGGCATGGCTGCCCTGCGATCCGCCGCGCGCCTGCTCCAGCAGCCGGTCGTACAGCGCGCGGCCCTTGGGCGTCAGCGCGGCGCCACGCTGTTCGATCTCGCCGAAGCGGGCGGTGTGCTGGCCCGCTTGGTCGCCGGGAAAGGTCACGTCCTCCTCGATCGCCTTGAAGCTGGTCTGGCGCAGCAGGATCGGGACGGCGCGCGGCGGTGGCCCTTCGATCACCGCCTTCGCCTTGATGCCGCGTGCCTGCATCTCTGCCTGCGCGGCGTCGATGTCGAGCGTGCGCGGGGTCAGGTGGTTGATATGCGGCCCCCGGAACGACACGATGTCGGCGATCAGCCGGTGCGCGGCGTTCAACCGGTCATAGGTTGCGGCGTCGACCCGTGCGTCGCCGTGCCAGCGAAAGGTTTCAAGCAGTTCGGCGACGAACCGATCGGCTTCGTCGTCGTCCAGCCCCCCTTGCGCCTCGGCGCGTTCGATCAGGCGCACGCCCATGTCGGTGAAGATGCGGCGTTCGGCCAGGATCGCCGCCGCCTCGGCCCGGAGCGCGGCGTCCTCGATCAGATCGAGCCGCAGCAGCGAGGTAAAGACGCGGAACGGATTGGCGGCAAGCGCTGCGTCGTCGACCGCCCGAAACGCGGTCGAATGCACCGGCACGCCCGCCACCGACAGGTCGTAATAGCCGACCGGCCACATCCCCATCACCGCAAAGGCGCGCCGCATCATCGCCAGTTCCGCCGCCGTCGCCAGCCGGATCGCACCGTGCCGTTCGACGCCCAGCCGGTCGAGTTCGCCCGCTGCGCGCAGCTCGGCCTGCAATGCCGGCCGGTCGGCCAGCACGCGGTCGTTCACGTCGGCGACGATCGACAGCAGGTCACCGTAGAGCGGCACCTCGTCACGATACATCGCCGACATCGCGGCGGAAAAACGGGTGCGGATCGCGTCGGTCGAAACGGTGGGCATGGACATGGCTCCGGGTCAGCGCGGGGCGTAGGTGACGGTGTCGCCGATCGCGACGCCGAGGGCAGTGGCGGCGACGGGATCGATCGCGACCCCGTCATCCTGCGGCGCGACGGTGCCGAAGCAGCATCGGAACGCCGCCAATCGGCCGCTGGCGACGATGCCGGGCGTACCGATCGCACCGATCGCACCGATCGCCCGCAAGGGAGCGGTGCGCGCGTGGCGGATCGTCGCGATCTCGTCCGTGGCGGCGGTCACGGTCGGGCCGCCATCGAACAGGTCGATATAGCGGTCGTGGCGAAAGCCTTCCTTCTCCAGCAGCCGCAGTGCTGCGCGGCCCGACGGGTGCGGCACGCCGACCACGTCGCGCGCGGCGTCCGGCAGCATCGCCAGCAGCACCGGCGTCTGTGGCATCAGTGCGGCTAGGACATGGGTGCCGTGCGCGGCGTTGAACGCATCGGCCTCGGCAAAGCCGATGCCGAAGAAGCGCGCGGCGATCCCGTCCCAGAACGGCGCACCGCCATCGGCGTCGACCACGCCACGCAGTTCGGCAATGGTCCGGTCGGCGAAGCGTGCGCGGTGCATCGCCATGAACAGATAGCGGCTGCGCGCCAGCAGCGTGCCGGCCCCGGCGGCGCGCGCGTCGCTGCGCAGAAACAGCCCGCCGACCTCGCTGCATCCGGTATGATCGGTGCAGATCGTCAGCGTGTCGGTCTCGATCGCGCGGTCCAGCCCCGCGCACGCCTCGGACCGGCGGTCGATGCGATAGCTGTAGAAGGGCGTCGTCCCGCCAATCTGCGAGAATATCTGGCAGGTGCCCTGCACCTCGACGCCGTCCTCCAGCACGAACAGGAAGCGATCGTCGCCGACCACGTCCCGATCGCAGCCGAAGGCGGTATCGGCAGCGTCCAGCCGATCGCGCAGCTTGTCCCGATCGGGCGGCAGGTTGACGAACCCGCCCCCGGTGCTCTGCGCCATTGCATAGAGGGCGGACAGATCATGCCGACCCGCCGCACGCAACACCATCGTCACGACCGGGCGATACCTTCAACATCCAGCAACGGGCGCAGCGCATCCCAATTGCCGGCCGCGCCGTCGGCTTCGAAACTGGCCATCGGATAGGCGCAGTAATCGGCGGCGTAGAAGGCGCTCGGCCGGTGGTTGCCCGAATCGCCGATCCCGCCGAACGGCTGTGCACCTGCCGCCCCGGTCGTCGGACGGTTGCGGTTGACCACGCCTGCGCGTGCCTCGACCACGAAGCGCTGCCACAGCGTATCGTCGGCAGTGACCAGCCCGGCGGAAAGGCCGAAGCGGGTGTCGTTGGCCGCCGCGATCGCATCGTCGAACGACGCCACCCGGTGGATTTGCAGAACCGGCGCGAAAATCTCGTCATCGGGCGCGGTGATGCCGGTCATGTCGAGCAGCGCGGGGGTGACGAATGCCGCCGTACGCCCCTCGACCGCGCCCAGCGGCACGATCGCACGCCCGCCCATCGTCATCAGCCGGTCGACCTGTCCGCGCGCGGTCTGCGCAGCACGGTCGGAAATCAGCGGCCCCATATAGGGTTCGGGGTGGTCGTCCCAGCGCCCGATCGGCAGGCGGGGGATAAGCGCCGCGACGGCATCGACCACCGCATCGCCATATGCGCCGCTCGGAACGATCAGCCGTCGCGCGCACGAACAACGCTGTCCGGTCGTGACATAGGCCGATTGCACGACGATTGCTGCCGCTTCCTCGACATCGCCGTCCCACACGACCAGCGGGTTGTTGCCGCCGAGTTCGAGTGCGAGGATGACGTCGGGCCGCTCGGCGAAGCGCCGCCGGAAATGCGCGCCGGTCGCCGCCGATCCGGTGAACAACAATCCGTCGATCTCGGCATCGACCAGCGCCGCGCCGGTGTCGCGCGCGCCTTGCACCACTTGCACCACGCCGTCGGGCGCTCCGGCCGCGCCCCATGCATCGACCATCGCCGCACCCACCGCCGGGGTCAGTTCCGATGGTTTGAACACCACGGCGTTCCCCGCGAGCAGCGCGGGCACGATATGACCGTTGGGCAGATGGCCGGGAAAATTGTACGGCCCCAGCACCGCCATCACGCCATGCGGGCGATGCCGCAGCACCGACGCGCCGAACGGCATCGCGCTCGATCTCTCGCCCGCGCGATCGGCCTGAGCAGCGATCGACAATTCGACCTTGCCGATCATCGCGCCGACTTCCTGTCTGGTTTCCCACAGCGGCTTGCCGGTTTCGCGCGCGATCAGTTCTGCCAAAGCGTCACTGCGTTCCTTCAGCACGCCGGCATAGGCGCGGACCAACGCAACTCGTTCGTCGAGCGCGGTCGCACGCCACCCGCGAAACGCCGCCCGCGCCCGCGCGACCGCCGCCGCGACATCGTCGGCGGTGGCGACGGGGCCGGACCAGACCGTCCCGCCCGTCGCCGGGCAGGTCGACGTGAACACCGACATCACGCCGCCTGCGCCAGCGTGGCCTGCGCCGCGACACACGCCGCCTCCAGCCGCGTCACCGCCTCGGCCACTTCCGCCGCCGTGATGAGCAACGACGGCAGCAGTCGCACGCAATTCTCGCCGCCGCCCGCGACCAGCAGCCCGTGGTCGCGTGCCACGCCCATGAACGCGCGGTTGTTGGGGATCATCTTCAGACCGATCAGCAGCCCCTTGCCGCGCAACTCGGCGATCACGTCGGGAAAACGGCTGCGCAACCCCTCCAGCCGGTCAAAGAAATCGGCGCTGGCGGCGCGCGCATTGGCAAGCGTGGCGTCATCGGCGATCGTGTCGAACGCGGCGATGCCGACCGCCATCGCCAGCGGATTCCCGCCAAAGGTCGTGCCGTGGATGCCGGGCGTCATACCGCTGGCCGCATGATGAGTGGCAAGGCAGGCGCCGACCGGGAAGCCCGATCCCAATGCCTTCGCCAGCGCCATGATGTCGGGTTCGGCGCCGTCGAACCACTGGTGCGCGAATAGCTTGCCCGTCCGCCCCATACCGCTCTGCACCTCGTCATGGATCAGCAGCACGCCGTGCTGTCGCGTCAGGTCGCGCAGCCGCCGCAGCCAGTCGCCCGACAGCGCCCGCGCGCCCCCCTCGCCCTGCACCGGCTCGACGATCACCGCCGCCGTGGTTGGCCGCGCAATCGTTTCCTCAATCGCCGTCGCATCGTCGAGCGACAGTTGCACGAAACCGGGCAGGCGCGGGCCGCAGCCCTCCATATATCCCGCATTGCCCGACGCGTTGATCGCGGCATAGGTGCGGCCGTGGAACGACCCCGCAAAGCCGATCACGTCGATCCGCTCGGGCTGTCCGTCCACGTGATGATGACGGCGCGCGGTCTTGATCGCGCATTCGACGGCTTCGGTGCCGGTATTGGCGAAGAACACGACATCGGCGAACGATGCGTCGACCAGCCGCTGCGCCAGCGCCTCCTGCCCCGGGATGCGAAAGATGTTGGAGACGTGCCACAGTTTTTGCGCTTGTTCGGTCAGTGCCGCGACCAGTTTGGGATGCGCATGGCCAAGCGCGTCGGTGGCGATACCGGCCACGCAGTCGATGTAGCGCCGCCCCTCGGTATCGGTCAGCCACACGCCCTCGCCATGGTCGACCGCGATCGGCGCCCGGTTGTACAGGTTCATCAGCGGATCGGTCATAAGCGGACTCCTATATTCGCAGGCGGCATCAACCGGCGAAATTGATCACCCGCCTGCGATGTCACCGGCCTGTCCTATCGGCCAATTCGGACGAGGCGACAAACGCAATGGCCTCATCTGTTCATGCGCAGATGGAATGTAGAGGGGGCGACTATTTCCCGTTCGCATCGCGCTTGGGCGGTGCTGGGGGGCAACCAGTGCGCAGACATGGCAGGCTGGCATCCCACGACAGCAGGCGCACGACCATGTCGCCGGGCTGCGTCCGCGGATCGGTACCCAACCCTGCGACCCGTGCGTCGAGCGGCGCGGTAAGCGTGGCGACCGGGCGGCCGAACGGATCAGTGACGACCGCCAGCACATCGCCCTTCTTCACGAATTGGTTCAGCTTCACCCGCACCTGCGCCCAACCGCCGCGCGGGCTGTCGACATTGGTGACGAGGTTGCCGAGGAACGGCGCCGGATCGCGCAGGTCGGGCCGACCGGGCAGCATCCCGCGATCGACCATGACGTTGCGTATCCCGCGCAGGCCCCGTTCGATCATCGCGCCGTCGAACACCTCTGCGCCGCCCAGTTCATAGGTGACGGCGGGGATGTCGTTGGCGACCAGCATATCCTCCACCGCCCCGTCGATCCCAGTCTGGATATAGACGCTGTCGGGGCGCAGCAGGTCGGCGATCCGCCTGGCGGCGGGCGTCGCGACGAAGACGTAGGCGGGATAGGTGCCGCCGCGTGACTGGGTATGCAGGTCGATCGCGAAATCGGCATTGCCGACGATGATCCGCGACCAGAGCCGTCCGGCATAGCGCTTCGCCGCGTTGCCCTCGTCGCCATGCGCATGGATATCGCGTGGGATCAGGCGGTTGAGATTGTCGCCCCCGCCGTTGTGGCCGCCGGTGAAGGCGCGCGTCGAGTTGCGCAGGCCGGGCGCGTTCAACCCCGGCACCGCGATCAGCGTGCCCGACAGCGTCGCCGGATCGATATCCTCGACCAATTGCTGGATCACGCCGATCCCGTTCAATTCGTCGCCATGGATGCCGGCGGTCAGCAGGAAGCGCGGACCGGGCTTCGCGCCCTTGATGACCACGACCGGCACGAAATAGCCCTGTCCGACGTCATTGTCGTCGATCCGCACCCATAGCCGCGTCTTGCCCGCGGGGAGGCGTGCCAGGTCGAGCCGTTCGACCACCGGCGATCCGTCGATCCGGTCGCCCGGGTCGGCCATGGCGGGCGCCGCCATCGCCAGCAGGGTACCGAGCAACATAGTGCCGATCCGGGGCGCAATGCCGCGACGGCGGAACAGGGCGATGGGCATGATGGTCGGTCCCCCAGGATGTCGATGTCGTGCCGGTACGGCGCGCGCACCATTCCCGTCTGCGTGCCAGCCGGGGTGCGGGCGGCAAAACAATATTCCGTCATGTCCAGATGCGTAGCGATCATCGTTCGCCGCTTCGCGCTGGCGTCGCAACAGCATCGCCACGCGCCACTCCCCCTACCCACTCCCCTTCCCTCAACCGTCGCCCCAGCTGCCACTGTCATCTTTGCCCCCCGTTTCGGCGGACACGCTGGGTTAGCCGATCATGCGCTGCTCTGCTTGGTCGGGCGTGAGATACCCGATGGCCGAATGTATGCGGTGCCGGTGGTAGTAGCCCCCGATGTATCCGAACGGCGCCTGCCTCACCTCGGCCTGCGTCGTCCGTCGGCACTGATGGACCAGTTCGACCTTGAGGGTGTGGAAGAAGCTCTCCATCGGGGCATTGTCGTAACAATTGCCGGCACGGCTCATCGAGGGTACCGCACCCATCGCCGTCAGATGGTCGACATAGGGACCAGCTGCGTATTGCGACCCACGATCGGAGTGGCAAATGAGACCTGGCGCTGACCTGGGTCGCGTCGAACGGCATGGCCAGCGGCATCCTGGGCGCGACCAACAGCCTGGTCGGGTCAAGCGCGGGCGACCTGGTCGGGTCGAAGGATGCTGTATCGAACACGACGTTCGACGTGCTGGCCAGCGGCAACGTGCTGGTGCGTAGCCCCAATTGGGGCGGCGGGCGCGGCGCGCTGACCTTCATCAATGCCACGACCGGGGTCGTCGGCGCGGTGTCGGGCACGAACAGCCTGGTCGGCACGATCACCGCCGCCACCAACGGCAACGGGCGGCGCGGCGATTCGGTCGGCAGCGAAGATGTCGTCACTCTGGCCAACGGCGACGTCGTCGTCCGTAGCCCCTTTTGGGCCCGCAAGGGCGGTGCGCTGACCTACGTTTCGGCCACTACCGGGCTGCCGGCGCTGGGCGTGCTGGGCAGCGGCAACAGCCTGGTCGGCAACGCCGGTTTCACCTACACCGCGACCGATCAATACGCTCAGGGTGGTCCGGCACCCATTTACGACTTCTATAACGGCGATCAGGTCGGCAGCGCGCATCACCCAATTGTCGAACGGCGACCTCGTCGTAATCGCCGCGAATTGGGGTCACGGCCGTGGCGCGGTCACCTACGCCAGCGGCGCAGCCGGGCTGACCGGCGTGGTGTCCGCCAGCAACAGCCTGGTCGGCGCAACGAAGGGGACCGGCGATACCAGCAGCGGATCCGAAACCTACTTCACCGATTTTACCGGCAAGCGCGACTGGTATGGCGGCGACAATGTCGGCAGCGGCGGCGTCACCGAACTCGCCAACCACGGCTTCGTCATCTCCAGACCGAACTGGTCGACCAATCGTGGCGCCACCACTTTCTATGCCAGCGGCACGACCGCGCTGTCGGGCGTGATCAGTGCGTCGAACAGCCTGACCGGCACGACCGCCGGCACGGCGACCGGCTATAACAGCATCCACACCCAAAGCATCTCCGGCGGCGATGCCGTCGGCGCGGTGACCGCGCTGGCGAACGGAAACTATGTCGTCGCCAGCAGCAGCTGGAACGGCTCGCGCGGGGCGGTGACGGTGCTGGACGGCACTACCGGCCATACGCTGACCGGCAGCAACGGATCGAGCGGCGACACGGTGTCGGCGAGCAACGGCCTGGTAGGCGGCAGCGCGGGCGACAAAGTCGGCCTCGGCATCGTCAAGCTGGCGGGGACCAGCGACGTCATCGCCACGGCGCGCGAATGGGGCAGCGGCAAGGGCGCGGTCACCCGCGTCAGCGGCACCGCGGGCATGGCCGCGACCGTATCCTCGGCCAACAGCCTGGTCGGCACCACCCCATATGAAACGAGCCCGCTGGGTGGCGACAACGTCGGTAACGCGGTCACCGCGCTGCCTAACGGCGCCTATCTGATCCTCAGCCCCAATTGGAACAAGACGCGCGGCGCGGTGACCTTCGTCGCGGCGGGCGGAACGATCACCGGCACGATCAGCAGCAGCAACAGCCTGGTCGGCACGACCGGCGCGGAGGGCAATGCGATCTATTGCCCCAGCTGCGTCAACGGCACCCCCGACATGTTCGGCGGAGACTATGTCGGCAGCGGCGGCGTCACCGTGCTGGGCAACGGCAACGTCCTGCTCGCCAGCCCGAAGTGGTCGCAGCAGCGCGGCGCGATCACATTCATCAACGGCACCACCGGCGCACTGGTCGACGGCACCGCCTCGACGACCGGCTCGATCTCGGCCGCGAACAGCCTGGTCGGCACGCAGGCGGCGACCCGCTACGTCAGCAGCAAAAGTCGCTACGGCAACACCGTCGGTCAGCGCTACTGGGTCGGCGGCGATCAGGTCGGCAGCATTCCGGAAGGTGCGTCGGCCCCGGTCGATCTGATCGGCAACGACCGATTCCTGCTGATCAACAACAATTGGCACAATCGCACCGGCTCGGTCACGCTGGGCAAGAGCGATGGCACCTTCGCGGGGGGCGGCGTCTTCGCCGGGCAGGTCGGCGCTGCCAACAGCCTGATCGGCTCGACCGCCAGCACGCTCTACACCCCGTCCGACCTGACGCAGGAAAATTACAGCCTCAGGTACAACGGCGATCGGTTGGGATCAGATAGCTACAAGGTGCTGGCCGATGGCCGCATCGCGATCTTCAGCCCAAATTGGTCGGGGACGCTGGGTGCCACCACGCTGATGAACGGCACGACCGGGCTGGTGGGGGCGGTGTCCGCCGGAAACAGCGCCGTCGGCACCGTGGCCGGCGACCAGGTCGGCTATGGCGGCACCTACAACACCTACGAACTGACCAACGGCAAGACGCTGTTCGTTAATATCAACGCCGTCGGCACCGCCGGCGCCGTGACCGAGCTGGCGGCGGGCGCCGCCTTCACCGGCACGCTGGATGCGACCAATTCGCTGGTCGGTGCCGGGGCGGGCGATGCGCTGGGTGCCAACGGCGCCATCCTGCTGCCCAACAACCGATACATCATCAGCAGCTCCTTTGCGAGCGGCGGCCAGGGAGCGATCACCTATCACGACGGCACCACGCCGCTGACAAGCACGATGAGCCTGCGCAACAGCTTCTACGGCGATGCGTCACTGCTGTCGTTCTCCGGGCTCGGCTATAAGCTGGCCGCGGCCGGCATGCTGCTGATGAACTTCAACGCGGAGGGGTCGGGCCGGGTCACTCTGGGCTTCGCGGATCCGACCGGCTGGACCTATGCGCGCGCGGCGCAGTCGCAGCTGACGATCGCACCGTCGCTGATCGAACGGTCGCTGAACAACGGCACCTTGCTGATCCTGCAGGCAAGCAACGACATCACCATCAACGATGCGATTGCCACCTCGGCCAACGCGACCGGCAATTTGACGCTGGAGGCGGGGCGCAGCATCGTCGCCAATGCTAACATCGGACTGGGTGCCGGCGCACTGACGCTGCTCGCAAACAACAGCTTGGCCCATGGCGTCGTCGATGCATATCGCGATGGCGGCAATGCCGCGATCACGCTTACCGGCACGTCGATCGCCACCGCGGGCGCGGTCTCGATCACCCTGGCGGCCAGCACCGACAAGACCAACAATGGCGCCGGCGACATTGCGCTTGGCACCATCAATGCGGGCACCGTCGACGTCCGCAACCTGGGCTCCGCGGGCGGCGCGCTGACGCTGAACGGCGCGATCACCGCCACCGGCGCCAACACCTCGATCCTGCTGGCCACCGGCGGCGCGTTCGTCAACAACGGCGGCGCCGCGGCGCTGTCACCCGGCGCGGGACGCTTCCTGGTCTATTCCGCCGATCCGCGAAACAACACGCTGGGCGGCCTCACCGCGGACGGCAAATTCTACGGCCGCACGCTCGTCACCAACCCGCCCTCCAGCCTGTCGGCGAGCGACGACCTGTTGCTCTACAGCGTCGTGCCGGTCCTGACCGTCACCGGCAACACCACGGTCGGCTATGGCGATGCCGCGGGCAACGTCACCCCCACCGTCACCGGCTTCATCGACGGCGATACGCGCGCCACCGCGCTGTCCGGGGCGGCGGCCACCAGCACCAGCTACCACGCGGGTGACGCGGTCGGCGGCAGCTAAGCGCTGACGATTGGACAGGGCACGCTCGCCTCGCCGCTGGGGTATGCGATCAACCTCGTCAACGGTACGGTGACGGTGACGCCGAAGGTGCTGACGCTGGCGCTGACCGGGTCGGTCGCCAAGCAGTACGACCGCACCACCTCGGCCACGTTGGCGCAGGGCAACTTCCAGCTGACCGGCCTCTACGGCAGCGAGAGCATCTCGATCGGCGCGACATCGGGTACCTATGGCACCGCGAACGTAGGCACCGGGCTCAGCGTCACCGCGGCGCTGTCGGCGGGCGACTTCACCGCGGGCGCGGGCACGTCGCTGTCAAACTATGTGTTGCCGACGGGATCGACCTCCGCGACGATCGGCACGATCACGCCTCGCCCGCTGACGCTGGCAGGACTGGCGGCGGTCGACCGCATTTACGATGGGACCACCGCGGTTTCGCTGACCGGCGGCACGCTGTCGGGCGTGCTGAGCGGCGACACGATCGGGGTCAATGCCGGCACCGGCACGCTCGCCGACCGCAACGTGGGCGTCGCGAAGGCGGTGTCGTTGTCGAACTTCACGCTGACCGGCACGGCGGCGGGCAATTACACGCTCACGCAGCCCAGCGGCCTCACCGCGACCGTCGCCGCCAAGCAGCTGGCGCTGGGCGGTGTGGTGGCGCAGGGGCGCGCCTATGACGGAACGACCGCGATCGCGCTGACCGGCGGCACGCTATCTGGCGTGATCGGGTCCGATGCGGTGGGTGTGGCGGGCGGCACCGGCACCTCGGCCAGCCGTAATGCGGGCACGCACTCGGTGTCGGCGAGCGGTTTCGCCCTCAACGGCGCGGATGCGGGCAATTACGTGCTCGCGTTGCTGCCGGCCGGCCTGTCCGCGACGATCACGCCGCTGGCGGTGACGCTGTCAGGCGTGAGCGCGGTAAACCGCAGCTACGACGGCACGACGGCGGTGGCGCTGACCGGAGGGACGCTGTCGGGGGTGATCGGCAGCGATGCGGTCGGCATGACGGCCGGCACCGGCACGCTAGCCGACCGCAACGTCGGCGTCGCCAAGGCGGTGTCGCTCACCGGCTTCGGGCTGACCGCCACCATCACCGCGAAGCAACTCGCACTTACCGGCGTCATCACCCAGGCACGCGCCTATGACGGCACCACCGCGGTTGCGCTGTCGGGCGGCACGCTGTCGGGGGTGATCGGGTCCGACGCGGTCGGCGTCGGCGTCGGCACTTCCGCCAGCCGCAACGCTGGCACCCAGGCGGTCACCGCGAGCGGCTTTACGCTGAATGGTGCGGACGTGGGCAATTACGCGCTGATCGGCCAGCCGAACGGCCTGTCGGTGGCGATCGCGCAGCGCGCGGCATCGCTCTCGGGTGTCACTGCCATCGACCGCAGCTATGACGGCACCACCGCGGTGGCGCTGACGAATGGCAGCGTCACGGGCGTGCTGGGCGGTGATACGGTGTCGCTGGTGCAGGGCACCGGCAGCATGGCGGACCGCAACATCGGCACCGGCAAAACGGTGAGCGTCACGGGCTTTGCGCTCAATGGCGCGGATGCGGCGAACTATGCGCTGGGCGACGTACCCAACACACTGTCAGTGAATATCGCCGCCAAGATGCTGAACCTGACTGGCGTCGCCGCGATCGACCGCAGCTATGACGGCACGACCAACGTCGCGCTGACCGGCGGCACGCTGTCCGGCGTGATCGGTTCGGATGTCGTCGGCCTCGTCAGCGGCACCGGCAGCCTCGCCGACCGCAACGTCGGCATCGCGAAGGCGGTCGCCGTTACCGGCTTCGCACTCAACGGTGTGGACGCAGGCAATTACGTGCTTTCCGCGCAGCCGAGCGGTCTGACCGCGACGGTCACCGCCCGCCAATTGACGCTGAGCGGCGTCACGACACAGGCGCGCGCCTATGCCGGCACCACCGCCGTGACGTTGTCGGGTGGCGCATTGTCCGGCGTCCTCAACGGCGACGCGGTGAGCGTTGCCAATGGCACCGGGACCGCCGCCAGCCGCAACGCCGGCACGCAAGCGGTCAGCGCGAGCGGCTTTGCGCTAAATGGCGCGGATGCGGGCAATTACGCGCTCGCCGGTCAGCCGAGCGGCCTGTCAGTGACGATCGCGCAGCGCGCGGTATCGCTCTCGGGTGTCACTGCCATCGACCGCAGCTATGACGGGACGACTGCGGTGGCGTTGACGGATGGCAGCGTCACGGGCCTCTTGGGCGGCGACGCGGTCTCGCTGGTGCAGGGCACCGGTAGCATGGCGGACCGTGACATCGGCACCGGCAAGATCGTCAGCGTCACGGGCTTTGCGCTCGATGGCGCGGATGCAGCGAACTACGCGCTGGGCGGCGTACCCAGCACGCTGTCGGTCGACATCGCTGCGAAGGCGGTCAGCGTCACCGCGCTCGACCGCAGCTATGACAGCACGACCAACGTCGCGCTGACCGGCGGCACGCTGTCCGGCGTGATCGGCCCCGACGCCGTCGGCTTGGTCACCGGCCTCGGCAGCCTCGGCGACCGCAACATCGGCGTTGCCAAGGCGGTGACCGTCACCGGCTTCGCGCTCAACGGCGCGGACGCGGGCAATTATGTGCTGACCGGACAGCCCGGCGGCCTGACCGCGACCGTTTCCGCGCGTCAGCTGACGCTCGACGGCGTCGCCGCACAGGCGCGCGCCTATGACGGTACCACCGCGGTCGCGCTGTCGGGCGGTGTGCTGTCGGGCGTGGTGGATGGCGATGCGGTCGGCGTCACCGCCGGTACCGGGAACGCCGCAAGCAAGGATGTCGGCACGCGTGCGGTCACCGCAAGCGGCTATGCGCTGAACGGCGCGGACGCGGGCAATTACGCGCTCGCCGGCCAGCCCGGCGGGCTGTCGGTCGTGATCGACCCCGCCCGCCTGTCGGTCGCGCTGGTCGCCGGCTCGGTGTCGAAGACCTATGATTGCACCGCGACCGCGGCGCTGACCTCGGCCAGCTACCGCATCCAGGGCGTCGTTGCCGGCGAGTCGATCGGCATCGCGCAGACCGTGGGCACCTTCGCCGCCGCCAATGCGGGCCGGTCGCTGCCCGTCTCCGTGCTCCTGTCGGCGAGCGATTATGTCGCCGGCAACGGCACGTCGCTCGCCAATTACGCGCTGCCTACCGGCAGCGTCGCGAGCGCGGCGGGGACGATCCTGCCCGCTGCGCTGCTGGTGCGCGCGGACGACAAGACGCGGATGTCGGGCGATCCGATGCCGGTACTGACCGCCAGCTACAGCGGCTTCGTCGGCGGGGACACGGTCGCCTCGACCGGCCTTGCGCCGACGCTGTCGACGGATGCCACGATGCAATCGCCCGCGGGCAGCGACGCCATCAACGTCGCGGGCAGCCAGCTGGCGAACTATGTCGTCACCTATCGTCCCGGCACGATGACGGTCACGCCCGCGCCAGCCCCCGTACCGTTGCAGGCACTGGTCGCGACACAGCCGCTCCAGGCGCTCGCCGCCACGCCGGTGGCGACGCCGTCGACAACCGGAGAGGTCGCTATCAGCACCGGCGTCGCCACCGCCTTCGTGCCGGTCGCGCCCGCGGTGCCGATGACCGTCGGCGACGCCAACGCGACGCTGACGATCCAGGATCGCAGCGTGCAGGGTGCGAACGACTACGCCAATTCCTTCGTTTCCTCGCTCAAGCTGGAGTCGCGCAAGTGAAGCGCCTTGCTCATGCCGCCTGCCTGACGGGCACCCTGTTGCTCGCCACCGAGGCCGCCGCCCAGGTCGTCCCGCCGCCAGCGCAGGTCGATCCCGGTCGCGTCCAGCAACAGCTGGCCCCGCCGCCGCAGCCGCGGACCGCCCCCGAGATCGTCACGCCCGACATCCCGGAGACGATCGCACCGGAGGCCGCCGCCAACGTCCGGCTGACCGTGCGCGCCATCCGTGTCGAGGGCAGCACCGTCTATCCCGCGGGCGCGTTCGACGACCTGATCCGCCCACTGCTGAACCGCGAGATCACGCTGGCGGACGCCTTCCGCCTCGCCGATGCGATCACCGCGCGCTATCGCGGTGACGATTACGTGCTGTCGCGCGTGATCGTGCCCGCGCAGCGCGTCGAGGACGGCGTGCTGCGGCTGCAGGTGGTCGAGGGTTTCGTCAGCAAGGTCGAGGTGCAGGGTAAGGCCAGCCGTGTCCTGCGCCGCTATGCCGATGCGCTCACCGCCTCGCGCCCGCTGCGCGGCAAGGTGCTGGAACGCAATCTGCTGCTGATGAACGACCTCGCCGGGGCAGAGGCGCGCGCGGTTCTCTCGCCCGCGCCCGACGTGCCGGGCGGGTCGCTCGTCAAGGTCGTCACCACGCAGAAGCCGGTCGACGCCTATGCGGGGATGGACAATCACGGCAGCCGCTACATCGGCCCGATCCAATATTATACCGGCGTCGCCACCAACGACGCGCTGGGCCTGGGGGAGCGGATCGCGCTCAATTATGCCGGCGCCGCGCCGACCTCTGAGCTGCAATATGTCAGCGGCCAGGTCGACGTGCCGCTGGGCGGCGACGGCCTGCTGCTGAGCACCAGCGCAGGCTACAGCCATTCGCGCCCCGGCTTCGTGCTGAAACCGCTGAACGCCCGCGCGGACGGCACCACTTTGGGGGCACGACTGGGCTATCCGCTGCTGCGCTCGCGCGCGCAGACGCTGCGCGTCGGGCTGGCGTTTCACTATCTCGACAGCCGCTCGGTCATCAACGACGCGCCGTCGCTGACGCCCTCGTCGCACGACCGCATCCGCGCGCTGCGCCTGAACGCCAGCTACGACATCGCGGATCGCGCCGGCGGGCAGAACCTGCTGGTGGCAGAATACAGCCAGGGCCTGTCGGTGCTCGGCAGCCTGAGCGAGAACCGCTCCAACCCGTCGCGCCCGCGCGCGCAAAACGGCTTCCACAAGCTGACCGTGGAACTGTCACGTCGCCAAAACCTCGATGCGATTGGCCGCGGGCTCGCGCTGTACGGCGTGGTGAAGGCGCAGACGTCGTTCGGCGGCTCGCTCTTCTCCTCCGAGCAATTCGGCGTTGGTGGCGCGATGATCGGCACAGCCTACGATCCGTCCGAGATCATCGGCGACAAGGGAATCGCGGGCCGCGTCGAGCTGCAATACTATACCGGCATCGCCGCGGCGCAGCTGGGGACGCAATTCTATGGCTTCTACGATGTCGGCACCGTGTCGAACGAGGTAGTGCTGCCAGGGGAATCGCGCACCAATTCGCTGTCCTCGGCGGGCGGCGGTGTGCGTTTCGCTCTGTCGGGCCACGTCTCGGGCTATGCCGAGGTCGCGCAGCCGCTGACCCGTGACGTCCAGGCACGGCGCCTCGCCGGCCTGGATCCCCGCGCGACGCGGGCGTTCATGGGGCTGACGATCCGGTACTAATTCTTGGGTCCCGGCGACTGATCGTGCGGGTTTGAGAGGAACCGGCTTGGGTCGTCTGTCCATGCTTTACAGATCGCTTCGTAAGGCGAGGACCCACGCCGGGGCTCAAAGCGGCGAGCGACATTGTAGGTTGAGGTGACTTCCCAAATGACCTGCCAGGGCCTCGCTCTTGAAGAAGAGCGAGGCAGATGAAACTCTGCGCGGCGCCGCGAAGTGAGGGGCTGGGCTGCCAGCCAACCCGAACCGGCGCGCTGACTCATATGCCGAGAAGGGAAGACGGCAGTCCCAAGAGCGGCACAGGGGTCATCGCCTTTTACCGGCTGAAGGAGCGCTGACGGCCGGTGGAGTGGGTCATCGTTTCGTCGCGGAAAGCGGCGCGGCGAAGACCAGCAGCGCGTTGGCGACCGGGCGTTCCCGCCCCGGCACAGCGGTATGCATCGGCCGGTTGAGGACGGCTGCGCCCGTCCCCTCGGCGACCGCGAGCGTCGAGGAACCCCCGCCGTCGAAGCTCATCGCATCGCTGGCGCCAAGGCTGCGGAACAGCGCGACCAGCGCGTTATTGTCCGCACCCATGCTATAGCCTTTTTGCCGGCCGTCGATAACCACGATCCATGCACGTCGCCGGTCGGCGGACAGGCCGAACGCGGTGCGCGGCCCTTTCCCGCCCTCGGCCGCGAGCGCCCGGTGGAGCGGGATCGCCCGTCCGCCCTGCAAAAGGTGTGGACCGGCCGCGATCG
This sequence comes from Sphingomonas adhaesiva, assembly GCF_036946125.1. Taxonomy (NCBI): domain Bacteria; kingdom Pseudomonadati; phylum Pseudomonadota; class Alphaproteobacteria; order Sphingomonadales; family Sphingomonadaceae; genus Sphingomonas; species Sphingomonas adhaesiva. The sequence goes on along the minus strand of NZ_JAQIJT010000002.1, from coordinate 508,496 downwards.
CATCGCGGGTGCCAGCGCCGTATTCGGCGATGGTGCAGGCGTGGCTCGCCGATTTTCGCGCACGGCTGAGCCAGGCCGGGGAGATCGGAACGGCTGCGACGTGATTTCATCTCGTTTTGCCCTGTCATGGTCAACTCCCGGCACAGCCACTGCGCCACGAAGTCGACTGACCCTTGCCAGCTACGACGAATTCGACAGCGGCTTGCCTGGCGTACAGGCGGTACGGCGCGGGATAACTCAGGACATCTCGAAACTATTTTCAGGCCCAGGCTTCAGAACTTCCCAAGTAACGCAGCACACAGCTGCCTGGCCATGGACCTTCGTACATGATGTTTTCTCAACACGGGGGAAGCACGCTCATGAAACACATTGACCGGCGGGGTCAGTGATTACGCCTCGGCCATCAGGGAAAGAACGCCTTTAACGTTCGTCGATGGCGCATATTTCAGCTTCGATCCCTACCGCCCATAACGAGATCGTCGAATGAGCATCCTGCGCAATCCCCCTCCCACCTTTCCGCCGATTGTCACTGGCGAAGACCTCGCTCGAGCTGCCGCCGCCGATTTCGAGTCCTTCTTCCTACCCAGCGGTGAGGTGCCGATCCGCATCGAGGTCAAGAGCATCAACTCGGCGATACCCGGGGGGAAGGTGAGAAGGTCCGCATCATCATCCCGCGAGAGATGGCGATCGAGCAGATCGACACGCCCGAGAAGCTGTTCTTCCATCTGCTCCGCAGGCCGTCCGACGGGTGATAGGCCAAAACAGCCCGCCGGCGGGTCGATGGCTCGTCGCCTAGGTTCGACGCCACCTGTGCGACGATTGGTCGACCGGAGGAACGTGGTGCCCGACGCAAGAGCAATGGCCTTGGCCACAACGATATGAGCGTCGCCCTTGCCGCCACAGTCATCTTCTGGCTCTGATCAACGAGTCCCGAACCTAAGTCGTTCGGCGACAAACCATCGTACGGGCTGACTGACAGGCGATGAGGGCCTATACCGAACATACCTCGACGACGTCGGGGTGCGGACGGTGAGCAGGTATAAAAATTGGTCGCGGCCCCTGGTATAAAGGCTTTGGGGACGCACGACCTAAATGTCTGAATTTCTTATCTTTCGATACCATGGCGATTTCTCCCGTAGGGGTCACCAACTTGAAAATGCACGGCTTCTCCTGCCAGATTCTGAGGCCGTTCGTTTTGCCCTCTTGATTTCCTCTGGTTGGCCGCGGTCAGAACCATGGTCCAGAAGGCCCCCTCACCCATTGCAGTCGGCATCGCAACCGGATCGCGGGATGCGTCGGTCGCCGCCGGCAGGTCCGTCGCCTCGCCACGCGCTGCGCCCGCCGCACCGCCCATCTCGTCGGCGTGATACACCCCGCCGTCGCCATGATCCGGCGACGATGGAGGGCACGTCACCTAGAAGAGACGGGCTATACCCACATAGAAACGCACATCCGGCGCAGCGTCGTTGAGGCCGATCACGGTGCCGGCGTCGAGTTGCAGATCGTCGCGAGGCATCCAGGCCAGAGACGTCGAGTAGAAGGCCTGCGTGCTCTCGCCGTCGGGATCCATGTCGCGACCGACCGCCAGCTCGTGGGTGATCGATACGCCATCCGCGACCGAGAAGCCGGCACCGGCGATGAGATTGTACGCCGGGTGTCGCCCGACGCCGTCACTATCCGCCGCCAGGTCGAATTCCGGGGTGAGCTGAAGGCTGATCGTGTCGGTGGCGGAAAGGGACATCGGCACCAGCAGCCCCGCGGCCCAATCGCCTGCTCCGAACGTCTTGCTGCCGACGGGCAAGGTGCCGAAGGCCAGCACCGACAACGAGAAGCCGCTGCCGTCCGGGTTCTTCAGGTTGACCTTGGTGCCGAGGGTCACGTCGCCGGACCCCCGTCCGGTCGATCGGTTCCCATCGGCGTCGCGCGTATGGGAGACGCCGAAGGGAGTGGCTTGCGCCAACACCTCGACCGTGTCGGTCACACCCAATCGAAGCGCGGCATCACCGAACAGCAGCGAGTCCGTGCGCTGTCCGGCACTGCGGTCGCGCTCCCAATCGACGCCGGCGATCTCGACCGAGAGCCGCCCCGGCGCGATCGTGCAGGGGGTCGTCCCCATACCGGGACGGGCGGCGCAATATCCCCGCGTGTCCGTCCGCTCCTGGGCGACCGACGGGAAGGACGCGACGATCATCGGCAACGACGCGACGAGCATCGCGGAGAGCCGCCACGCGCGTCGGCGGAAAGCAGAAAGCGTCATCGGACACGCAAGCCTTTTCTTGATGGACGGTTGTGCGGGCTGCCGGACGGGCCCTAGAATTCCGACCAATCGTCACTGGCGACCGCGAGAGCGGTATTGCCGCGCGACGCCACCACGCCGGGACCGCGCTTGCCGACGGCGGCGGCACGCGCCTGAAGCTGGTGCACCGGCGATCCGCCGGCCGGGCGAGATTCGCGGTTCGGCACCGTTCCGGTGTTGCCGAGCGTGAAGCGGGACACCTCCACCGTCATCGTCTGCGCCTCGTCGGCCAGCGATCGGGCGGCGGCCGTGGCCTCCTCGACCATCGCGGCGTTCTGCTGCGTGACGTTGTCCATTTCACCGACGGCGGTGTTGACCTGCTGAAGGCCGGTCGCCTGCTGCTCGGCCGAGTCGGCGATCTGCGCCACCAGTCCGCTGATCTCGCCGATGCGACCGTTGATGCGAAACAGCGCCTGTCCCGCTTCACCGACCAGTTCGACGCCTAGCGCCACCTGTTCGGAGGACACGGTGATGCGCGTCTTCACATCCTTGGCGGCATCGGCGGAACGTTGCGCCAGTGCGCGCACTTCGCTGGCCACCACCGCGAAGCCCTTGCCTGCGTCACCGGCGCGCGCAGCCTCGACGCCGGCATTGAGCGCCAGCAGATTGGTCTGAAATGCGATACCGTCGATGACCCCGATGATCTCGCTGATCTCGGTCGACGATCGCTCGATGCCATGCATCGCCTCGACCGCCCGGGTGACGACATCGCCCGACTTCTGCGTCTCGATGTGCGCTTCCTTGACGGCGGCGTTGGCGCGGGCCGCACTTTCGGCGGTGCCCTGCACGGTCGTCGTGATCTCGTGCATGGCCGCAGCGGTCTGCTCCAGCGAGGCCGCCTGCTGCTCGGTGCGCTGCGACAGGTCGTTGGAGGCCTGACGGATGTCGCTCGATCCGTTCATGATCCCTTCCGCGCTGGCCGTTACCGCCTTCAGCGTGGTGGCGACCGAGGTCATGGCGTTGTTGAAATCGCTCTTCAGCGTGGCGAAGGCGCCCGTCAGATCGGCATCGATCCGGGCGGTCAGGTCTCCCCTGGCCAGCGCCGAAAGGCCCGATCCGATGCTCTCGACGATCAGCGTCGTCTGCTCTTCCTTGGCACGTTCCGCCGCGAGCAGCTGGTCGCGCAGTTTCTTCATCGCACCGGCAAGGTCGCCGATCTCATCCGCACGCTCGCGGACCGGAACCTCCGCGTCGAGCTTGCCGTTCGCCAGCTGCGCCAAGGCATTGGTCATCAGCCCCAGCGGCGTCGCGATTCCGCGGACCAGCAGCAGCAGCATGGCGAGCATGCCCGCGGCAGCGACGACCAGCGCGACGATCGTGACGTTGCGGCCCGTCTCGGCGGTGGCGGCGGCATCGGAGGCGCCTTCGGCCATGACCTGGGCCTGACGCTTCTGCACGTCGGTCGCAGCCGCACTCAGTTCGCCGAAGCGGATGCGATTGGCGCGAAATTGCTCCAGCGCCTCCTGATCCTCGTTGTTGCGCGACAGGTTCAGCATGGCTTCGGAAGCGCGCTCATATTCGGCGTACAGCTTCTTCAGCTCTTCGAATTGGGCGCGCACCGCAGGTATACTGACGTGCTGATCGAGATACGTGAGGCGATCCTTGATGATCCCGCGCTGCTTGCGAAGCTCCGCTTCCGCCTGCGCGGTGACCGCCTCGTCCTTGGCCAGGATGTGCGAAGCCTCCGCGACCCGGTAGTTGGACGCGGCGGCGTTGACCGCGGCAGCGGCCTCCAGCTTCTCGCGTCGATCCACCCCCAATTCCTGGGCGGCATCACCAAGATTTCCTTGATTGTGAAGGCTTGTCGCGCCGACGCCCATCAGGACGAGGAACAGGATCGCGAAACAAGCACCCAGCTTCTTGATGATCCGAAGGTTATCCATGCCATCGCTTCTCATGTGATGAGCGGGCACCAATAGAATATGAACGTTAATAGGCTGTAACCAAAGGCAACCTAAGTTAAAAACGGCTGGTCGCCTTACGCCCCGCAGCGCCTTTCTCTAAAGATTTAAGCCCTTTCGACAAATTCGGCGCGGTTCGCTCCGCCGCGATCAGCCTGCGCGCCGGCCGGCAACCGCTGCACAGCGCGACAGGCGCCGGGCCGCATCGATCGCGGGAAATTGCGCGCGGTCGTCGACCAGGATGCGGATCAGCGCGACGCCGTGTCCGCCCCGCACCGCCACCGGCTCATACCCGGCAGGCGCCGCCTGCCCCGGCGTCACCAGCGCGACCCGGATCGGCTGTCCCTGTGCCTCCAGATTGTTGCGCACGAACGCCACGTCGGTGCGCGCGTCGAACACCGACAGCGACCAGTAGCGCGCCGGCACCGGGGCCACGTCGACCGTCACCGGCCCCTTCGACAGGTCGACCACGCAGGCCGAATAGGCCAGATCCGGGCTCGGCCGCACCACCGCGCGCGAGCGGCTGGTCGCCAGCGGGGTGTGCGCGAAGGCGTTGACCCCGCCCGCCTTCGCCAGCCGCCGCTCGGCTGCCGCCATCAGCACGTCGGGCGTCCGCCGCAGCGTCGCCTGACAGGCGACCAGCGCGACCACCAGCGCCAGCAGCGCCGGCCCCATCCACGAGCGGAGCCACGGGCGCAGACGATCGCGGATCATGCGCACGCCTCCCGCCGGATGCTGGGCAATTGATCGCGCGCCGGGCTGGTCCGCCCTTCGTCCGCGGGCAGGTACGTGCGGAGCGTCAGCTCGAAACGGTCGAGCCCCGCACTCGGCAGCCAGCGCCCGGGCTGACGCTCCGGCGCGATCAGCACCGTCCAGCGCTGCGCCTCCGCCGGCGACAGCGCCGCGCTGCCGATCGAATAGGGTCCGTCACCCGCCAGATAGCCGTCGCGGTCGTAGAGCGTCAGGCTCCACCATTTCGCCGGCAGCGCCCCGCCGGTGATGCGATAGCGGCATGTGCCGTCCAGCGGGCGCCCGGCATCGTCGGTGCTCGCGGTATAGTAACGCGCCTCGCGCGCCGGCAGCGCGAGCAGACCGCGCCGCGCCACCACCGCGCGGGTCCGCGCGCTCTGGTCGGCGGTGCCCAGATCGGTCCCCGTCTCCCACGCGCCGATCCGCACGCCCGATCCCATCGCGCCGGTGCGCACGGTCCAGGTGGCATAACCGATCCCGGCGATGAGCCCCAGCGCGATGCCCGTCAGATACCGCGCCCAAGGTCTCATCCCGCCGCTCCTCCTACCCCCTGGCCTTCAGCGCCGCCTGGGCGGCCGCCAGCCGGGCGATCGGCACACGGTAGGGCGAGGCGGAGACGTAATCCAGCCCCACGCTTTCGCAAAAGGCGATCGACGCCGGATCGCCGCCATGCTCGCCGCAGATGCCCAGCTTGATGTCGGGGCGCGTCGCGCGCCCACGCTCGGCGGCCAGCTTCACCAGCTCGCCCACGCCCTCGACGTCCAGGCTGACGAACGGGTCCTTGGCGTAGATGCCCTTCTCGACATACGCGCCCAGGAAGCGCGCGGCATCGTCGCGGCTGACCCCCAGCGTCGTCTGCGTCAGGTCGTTGGTGCCGAAGGAGAAGAACTCGCCGGCCTCCGCGATCTCGCCCGCGCGCAGCGCCGCGCGCGGCAGCTCGATCATCGTGCCGACCAGATAGTCGACCGTGCGCCCGCGCTCGGCGAAGACGTCCTTCGCCGCGGCATCGACCACCGCCTTCATCAGGTCCAGCTCGCGCCTGGTCGCGACCAGCGGGATCATCACCTCCGGGATCGGCGCTTCCCCGCTCTTCTCCGCGACATCGATCGCCGCCTCGAAGATCGCGCGCGCCTGCATCTCGTAGATTTCCGGGTACGTCACGCCCAGCCGGCAGCCGCGATGCCCCAGCATCGGGTTGAACTCGTGCAGCTCGGCCGCGCGGCGCTTCAACTGGTCGACCGCGATCCCCGCCGCGGCGGCGACCTCGGCGAACTCGTTCTCCTCGTGCGGCAGGAATTCGTGGAGCGGCGGGTCGAGCAGCCGGACGGTGACCGGCAGCCCCGCCATCACCTCGAAGATCGCGGTGAAGTCGGCGCGCTGCTCGGGCAGCAGTTTCTCCAGCGCCGCGCGCCGCCCGGCCTCGTCCTCCGCCAGGATCATCTGGCGCACCGCGGTGATCCGCGCCGCGTCGAAGAACATGTGCTCGGTCCGGCACAGCCCGACGCCCTCCGCGCCGAAGTCGCGCGCGGTGCGGCAGTCGAGCGGGGTCTCCGCATTGGCGCGCACCTTCAGCCGGCGGACCTCGTCGGCCCATGTCATCAGCGTGCCGAAATCGCCCGCCAGCTCGGGCTGGATCGTCGCGACCTCGCCCACCATCACCTCGCCGGTAGCGCCGTCGATGGTCAGGATGTCGCCCTCGCGCACCTCGCGCCCACCGACGCGCGCGACCTTGGCCTTGGCGTCGATCGACAGCGTGCCCGCGCCCGATACGCACGGCCGCCCCATGCCGCGCGCCACCACGGCGGCGTGGCTGGTCATCCCGCCGCGCGCGGTCAGGATACCCTTGGCCGCATGCATGCCGTGGATGTCCTCGGGCGAGGTTTCGGTGCGCACCAGGATCACCGCCTTGCCGTCCGAGGCCCAGCGCTCGGCGGTATCGGCGTCGAACACCGTCGCGCCGCTCGCGGCCCCCGGCGACGCGGGCAGCCCCTTGGTCAGCACGTCGCGCGGCGCGTTCGGGTCCAGCGTCGGGTGGAGCAGCTGGTCGAGCGCCTGCGGCTCGACCCGCGCGATCGCTTCCTCGCGCGTGATGAGCCCCTCGTCCGCCATCTCCACCGCGATCTTCAGCGCCGCCTTCGCGGTGCGCTTGCCCGAGCGCGTCTGGAGCATCCACAATTTGCCGCGCTCGACCGTGAACTCGATGTCCTGCATGTCGCGGTAGTGCGTCTCCAGCCGGTCGAACACCGCGGCCAGCTCGCCGTACACCTCGGGCATCGCCTCTTCCATCGACGCCGGCTTCGCGCCCGCCTCCTCGCGCGCCGTCTTCGTCAGATATTGCGGGGTGCGGATGCCCGCCACCACGTCCTCGCCCTGCGCGTTGATGAGGAACTCGCCGTAATAGGCGCGGTCGCCCTTCGACGGGTCGCGCGTGAAGGCGACGCCGGTGGCCGACGTATCGCCCATGTTGCCGAAGACCATCGCCTGCACGTTGACCGCGGTGCCCCAGTCGCCGGGAATGTCGTTCAGCCGGCGGTACACCTTGGCGCGCTCCGACTGCCACGATCCGAACACCGCGCCCACCGCACCCCACAACTGATCGTGCACGTCCTGCGGGAACGGCCTGTTCCACTCCGCCTCGACCAGCTTCTTGTACTCGGCGACCAGCTCCTTCAGGTCCGCCGCCGACAGTTCGGTGTCCAGCGTGAAGCCGCGGTCTTCCTTCGCGATCTCCAGCGCTTCCTCGAACGCGCCATGGTCCAGCTCCAGCACCACGTCGGCATACATCTGGATGAAGCGGCGATAGCTGTCCCATGCGAAGCGCTCGTCCCCGCTCGCCGCCGCCAGCCCCTCGACCGTCTCGTCGTTGAGGCCCAGGTTCAGCACCGTGTCCATCATGCCGGGCATCGACACGCGCGCGCCCGAGCGGACCGAGACGAGCAGCGGATCGGCCGCATCGCCGAAGCGCTTGCCGGTCACCTGCTCGATATGCGCGATGCCGTCCGCGACCTCGGCCTTCAGCGACTCGGGAAAGCGCTCCCCCTCCTCGTAATAGCGCGCGCACATCGCGGTGGAGATGGTGAAGCCCGGCGGCACCGGCAAGTCGATCGACGCCATCTCGGCCAGGTTCGCGCCCTTGCCGCCCAGCAGGTTCCTGTCGCCCTTGCCGCCGTCGGAGACGCCACCGCCGAAGCGATAGACGTATCGCGTGTCGGTCCCTGCCTGTGCCGCGGTCGCCATCGTCACGTCTCCTGTCCTATCGTATCGTTGTGCACCGCAACACACGGTCGGGGCGCGGATTGCAACACGATTCTGCGGCAGGGTCGGGACAGCCCGGCTTTACCCCTCGATCCGCGAGAAGTCCGCGACGCCATGCACCGCCTCGCGCACCCGCGCCAGCAACGCGAGCCGCGCGGCGCGCTTGGCGGGATCGGCGTCGTTGACGGTCACGTCGTCGAAGAAGCGGTCGATCGGCGCGCGCAATGTGGCGAGCGCCGCCATCGCACCCTCGAAATCCTCCCGCGCGACCGCCTGCGCGGCGGCCGGCTCGGCGATATCGAGCGCCGCGACCAGCGCCGCCTCGGCGGGCTCCGGCGCATACGCCGTCGTCTCGTCACCCCGGGCTTGACCCGGGGTCCCGCTATCCTCCGCGTCCAAGAAGCGGGACCCCGGCTCAAGGCCGGGGTGACGATCGGTCGTGGAGGGCGCCACCCGGCCTTCCTTCTTCAGGATATTCGCCGCGCGCTTGTACCCCGCGAGCAGGTTCGCCCCATCGTCGGTGGTGACGAACGACTGCAACGCCTTCACTCGCGAGAGCAGTCGCACCAGATCGTCCTCGCCGCCCAGCGCAAACACCGCATCGATCAGATCGTGCCGCACCCCCGCCTCGCGCTGCTGGACCTTGAGGCGGTCGGCGAAGAAGTCGAGCAGTTCACCGGGAACGCGATACCGCAGCCCGTTCTCGGTCAGCAGCCGGATGACACCCAGCGCAGACCGCCGCAGCGCGAACGGATCCTTGGACCCGGTCGGCGCCTGCCCGATCGCAAAGAACTGCTGGAGGCTGTCCAGCTTGTCCGCCAGCGCCACCGCGACCGTCACCGGCGCGGTCGGCACGTCGTCGCCCGCCCCCACCGGCTTGTAGTGATCGCGGATCGCCTCGGCGACCGCGGCATCCTCGCGCTGCGCGGCGGCGTAATAGCCCCCGATCAGCCCCTGCAATTCCGGGAACTCGCCGACCATGCCGGTGACGAGATCGGCCTTGGCGAGCCGTGCGGCACGCCCGGCCTGATCCGCCAGCTCTCCCCTCCCTGGAAGGGAGTGGTCGGGGGTGGGTGTGATCTTCGCGGAACCGTGGTGGGTCTCATTACCCACCCCCGGCCCCTCCCTTGCGGGGAGGGGAGAGACGACACCGCTCTCCACCAGCCACCGCGCCAGCTTCGCGACCCGCTCCACCTTGTCCGCGACCGTACCCAGCTTCTCGTGGAACACGATCCGGTCCAGCTTCTTCGCCTGCTCTTCCAGCGGGACCTTCAGGTCGGTGTCGTAGAAGAAGCGCGCATCGGAAAGCCGCGCGGCGAGCACCTTGCGGTTGCCCTCGACGATCTTCGCGCCGCCGTCCGCCGCGTCGATGTTCGCGGTGCACACGAACGCATTGGCCAGCTTCCCCTCCGCGTCGCGGCAGACGAAATACTTCTGGTTCACGCGCGCGGTCAGCTGGATCACCTCGGGCGGCACGTCCAGATACGCCGCGTCGAAGCGGCCCAGCAGCGGAATGGGATATTCGGTCAGCCCGGCATTCTCCGCCAGCAGCCCCTCGTCGCGCACCAACGTCAGCCCCGCCTTCGCGGTCAGCATCGTCGCGCCCAGCGCGATGATCGACTCGCGCTCGGCCTGGTCGACGATCACGTGGCACGCGCGCAGCTTCTCGACATAATCCGCCGCGGAGCCGATCGTGATGGCGCCCGGATGGTGGAAGCGGTGCCCCACCGTCGCCGCACCGCTCTCGACGCCCGCGATGCTCGCCGGCACCACAGTCTCGCCGAACAGCGCGACGATGCCCTGCAACGGCCGCACCCAGCGCAGGCTCTCGGTCGAGGCCGACGCGGCGCCCCAGCGCATCGACTTGGGCCACGGAAACGCCCGGATCACCGCCGGAATCGCGTCGGCCAGCACGTCGGCGGTCGCCCGCCCCGGCTTCTCGCTCACCGCGAAGAACACGCCGTCGCGCTCGACCAGCTGCTCGCGCGTCAGCCCGGTCTTGCGCAGGAACCCCTCCAGCGCCTGCGGCGGCGCGCTCGTCTTGGGGCCCTTCACTTCCTCGCTGACCGCCTCGGTCGCCTCCGGCAGCCCGCGCAGGATCAGCGCGAGGCGCCGCGGCGTGGCATAGCTCACCGTCTCCGCCGCGGCGAGCCCGGCCCTGGCCAGCTCGCCCGCGAAGAGCCGCGCCAGATCCTCGCGCGCCTTGGTCTGCATGCGCGCCGGAATTTCCTCGGAGCGGAGTTCGAGCAGGAAGTCGGTCATGCGATATCGGCCGTGTATTGGGATTCACGCGAAGACGCGAAGCCGCGAAGATGATGTTCGCGCGGAGCGCGCAGAGGACGCAGAGAGGCTTCGTGCGCGGTAGCGCACCGGGTCACGCCAACGCGAGATGTTCGAGAGCCGCTGACGCGGCAAGGCACAACACCTCTGCGTCCTCCGCGTGCTCTGCGCGAACCATAAACCTTCGCGTCTTCGCGGCTTCGCGTGAACCTCATCACGCCCCCTCCGCAGCTATTCCAACGACGCTTCACGTCGTCGGAACCTTGAGCTGCTCCGCCCACCCGTGCTTCTCCATATGCGCCGCGCACGCCGCCTTCGCGAGATCGCGCACGCGCCCGATATACGCCTGCCGCTCCGCGACGGAGATCACCCCGCGCGCCTGGAGCAGGTTGAACGTGTGGCTCGCCTTGATCGCCTGCTCGTATGCCGGGATCGGCAGCTTGGCGGCCAGGCAGTTCTCGCACTCCGCCGCCGCCTTGCGGAACTGGTCGAACAGCGTCTCGGTATCCGCCACCTCGAAGTTCCACGTCGACATCTGGCGCTCGTTCTCCAGGAACACGTCGCCATAGCTCACGCCGGCATCGTTGAAGCGCAGGTCGTACACATTGTCGACGTTCTGGATGTACATCGCCAGCCGCTCCAGCCCGTAGGTCAGCTCGCCAGCGACCGGCTTCATGTCGAACCCGCCCATCTGCTGGAAATAGGTGAACTGCGTCACCTCCATCCCGTCGCACCAGACCTCCCAGCCCAGTCCCCAGGCGCCCAGCGTCGGGCTTTCCCAATCGTCCTCGACGAAGCGGATGTCGTGGATGCTCATGTCCACCCCGATCGCCGCCAGGCTGCCCAGATACAGATCCTGCAGGTCGGGCGGGCTGGGCTTCAGGATCACCTGATACTGATAGTAATGCTGGAGCCGGTTGGGGTTTTCGCCATAGCGGCCGTCGGTCGGGCGGCGGCACGGCTGGACATAGGCCGCGTTCCACGCGTCCGGCCCCAGCGCGCGCAGCGTGGTGGCGGTGTGGAACGTCCCCGCCCCCATCTCCATGTCATAGGGTTGCAGGATCGCGCACCCGCGCTCCGACCAATATTGGTGGAGCCGCAGGATCATCGCCTGAAAGGAAAGGGGCTGGTCCATACGGCGGCGACCTCTGGCCGAACCCTCGCCTTCCCGCAAGGGGCGCGCTAGGGCTGCCCGTCATGACTCGCTGGTTCGCCGCCCCGCTCGCGCTGCTTCTCGCGCTGCCCCTCCCCGCCTGTGCCCGGCCGAAGGCGGCGGCCTCCCCCGACGCCGACCCGGCGCTGTGGGTGGTGAAGGACAGGGACACCACCATCTATCTCTTCGGCACGATCCACGTGCTGCGCCCCGGCCTGTCCTGGTTCGACGAGGCGGTGAAGACGGCGTTCGACCGCTCGCAGACGCTGGTGCTGGAGATGGTCGAGCCCGACGCGCAGACCCAGCAGCGCGTCGTCGCGTCCAAGGCATTCGCTCCCGCCGGCACCCCGCTGACCGAGCAGCTGCCGCCCAATTACCGCCCGGCGTTTCAGAAGGCGATGGCGGACGGCGGGCTGCCGCCGGCCGCCTATGATCGGATGCGCCCGTGGTTCGCCGCGATCACGCTGTCGCTGCTGCCGGTGCAGAAGCTGGGCTACGACCCCGCCAACGGCCCGGAAAAGGTGCTGTCCGACGCCGCGCGCCAGGCCGGCAAGCCGATCGTCGGGCTGGAGACGTTCGAGGGGCAGCTGGGCATCTTCGACGCCATCTCGCAACCGGCGCAGGTCAGGCTGCTGGAGAGCACGCTCGACGAACTGCCCACCGCCGATACCACCTTCCGCAAGCTGGTCGATGCCTGGGCCGCGGGCAATCCCGACGGCGTCGCGAGCGAGATGAACGACTCGCTCAAGGATTCGCCCGAGGTGGCGCAGGCGCTGCTGGTCAACCGCAACCGGAAGTGGGCGGCGTGGATCGCCGAGCGCATGAAGCGCCCCGGCACCGTCTTCATCGCGGTGGGCGCAGGCCATCTGGCCGGCACGCAGAGCGTCCAGCAGCAGCTCGGCGCGTACAGGCTGAAGGCGGTGCGGGTCCGTTATTGAATCGTCATCCCCGCGTAGGCGGGGATCCAGACGCGCTGCCATCGCGCTTCCTTCTCGGACCTCAGCGTATCCGGCTTCCCGCCTTCGCGGGGATGACGACCTGCCTGGCCCACCTTGCCTTTTCCCCCGTCCCCCGCTAAGCGCGCCCGCTTCCCGCCATGGTCATCCCTGGAGGCGTGTCGGGAAGACGAACATCACCCGTATTTCGGAGCATATCAATGAGCGACACCATCACGCTCGCAGCCGAAACGCGTGACCGGGTTGGCAAGGGAGCCTCCCGTGCACTGCGTCGCGACGGCCGCGTCCCCGCCGTGATCTACGGCCAGAACAAGGAGCCGACCTCGATCCACCTCGAGGAGAAGGCGCTGGTGAAGGCGCTGATGACCGGTCACTTCATGAACTCGGTCATCATGGTCGACGGCAAGCGCACGCTGGCCAAGGACGTGGCCTTCCACCCGGTCACCGACCGTCCGCTGCACGTCGACTTCCTGCGCATCGCCGCGCACGAGACCGTCACCGTGCCGGTCCCGGTCGTGATCGTCGACGAGGAAGAATCGCCCGGCGTGAAGAAGGGCGCCGTGCTGACGCTGGTCGCGACCGAACTGGAAGTGACCGTCGACGCCGCCGACATCCCCAGCCAGATCACCGTCTCGGTCAAGGGCAAGGACGTGGGCGACACGATCCACATCGGCGACGTGCGCGTGCCCAAGGGCGCGACGCTGACGATCGAGGATCCGGACTTCACCGTCGCCACGCTGGTCGCCCCCTCGGCGATGCTCGCCGAGGCGCAGGAGCAGGCCGCCGAGGAAGCCGCGCTGGCGGAGGCCGCATCGGCCGAAGCAGCCGCGGAAGCCGAGGCGGCTGCCGACGACGCCGAGGGCGAGGACAAGGGCGAGTAATCGCCGGCCGCCACGGCGGTTTCGTTCGGGGGCAGGGCAGCGGCGACGCTCCCCTGCCCTTTCGTTTTCGGGTCGAGAGCACGAGCGCGCGCATCCGGCACATCCTGCCGTTCGGCCTGAGCGAAGTCGATCGAAGGCTGCCGCACCGGATACACCTTCCGTTCGGCCTGAGCGAAGTCGAAGGCCATGCGCTGACGGCTGTGCTCCGCCTTCGCTCGGCACGGACCGGCGTCGCGCTGGTCTCGATGTCGTAAGTGCAACACTGGAAAGACGCACGATGCAACTCTGGGTCGGCCTGGGCAATCCGGGCGCGCAATATGCGATGCACCGGCATAACGTCGGCTTCATGGCGCTCGACACGATCGCCGCGGTTCACGACTTCGCCGCGCCCGTAAAGAAATTCCAGGGCTGGTTGCAGGAGGGCCGCATCGGCCCCCACAAGGTCCTGCTGCTGAAGCCCGCCACGTTCATGAACGACAGCGGCCGCTCGGTCGGCGAGGCGATGCGCTTCTACAAGCTCGGTCTCGACGCGCTCACCGTCTTCCACGACGAGCTCGACCTCGCCCCCATGAAGGTGAAGGTCAAGCAGGGCGGCGGCACCGCGGGGCACAACGGCCTGCGCTCGATCGACCAGCATCTCGGCGCGGACTTCCGCCGCGTGCGGATCGGGATCGGCCACCCGGGCCACAAGGACCGCGTCACAGGCCATGTGCTCGGCAATTACGCCAAGGCCGAAATGGACCCGCTCTCCGACCTGCTCGGCGCGATCGCCGCGGAGGCCGACCGGCTGGCGGCGGGGGACGACACTCGGTTCATGAACGACATCGCGCTGCGGCTGGGGTGATCCACCGTGCTCCTGCGCATGCAGGAGCACCGGGGTTGCGAGACGCCGGGATCGTTGCTCTGCTGGGCCCTGGGTTCCGGCATTTGCGGGACCTTTGCAAAAGGCTACACCATGCTCCTGCGAAGGCAGGAGCCGAGAGTTGCAGGTCCCATAAGGCGTTGTTCTGCTGGGCCCTGGGCTCCTGCCTGCGCAGGAGCACGGCCGGTACGTGGCACTGTTGCATCCCTTTTGCAAACGTCCCGCATTTGCCGGAACACACCACGCCCATGACGTCCCGAACCGAGTCCCCACCCATGCCGACCCGCCCGCTCTTCCCCACGATGTTCTACGACGCGGCGATCGACGCCCCCGATCTGCTCGCCGACCTCCACGATTCCTGCCTGTCCCTCGCCGCGGAGGACGCCGCCGGGCGCCGCTGGTCGAGGGAAAACGGCTACCGCGGCTACACCAGCTACGCCTCGCTGGACGATCTGCCGCTGCGCGACCCCGCCTTCGCCGACCTGAAGCGCCATCTCGACCGCCACGTCGCCGCCTTCGCGCGCGACGTCGGGATGGATCTGGCGGGCAAAAGGCTCCGGCTCGACAGCCTGTGGGTCAATGTCATGAAGTCCGGCGGCACCCATTCCGGGCATCTCCACCCGCACAGCACCGTCTCGGGCACCTTCTACGTCGCGGTGCCCCCCGGTTCGGGCGCGCTCAAGCTGGAGGATCCGCGCCTGCCGATGATGATGGCCGCGCCGCAGCGCGACGGCACCTTCGTCTACATGGAACCGCACCCCGGCACCGTCTTCCTCTGGGAAAGCTGGCTGCGCCACGAGGTGATGCCCAGCGCCGCCAAGGACGCCCGCATCAGCATCAGCTTCAACTACCGCTGGTAACGTCGCCGCTTCCCGGCGCAGGACGTGGAACAAGGTGACCGCAATCGTCACCACTACCGCTTCCCTCTGGCTTTTTCGCGCCCTTTACCCCATAAAGGACGCTTCATGGAGATCACGAACCTTCCCGCCGCGCTGTCGCGCGCCCTTGAGACGCGTGGCTATGCCGCGCTCACCCCCGTCCAGGCGGAGGTCACCGCGGAGGCGGCGCATGGCCGCGACCTGCTCGTTTCCGCGCAGACCGGGTCCGGCAAGACCGTCGCCTTCGGCCTCGCCATCGCCGAACAGCTGCTGGCACAGGGCGAGACGCTGCCCCCGCCGGGCGCGCCGCTGGCGCTGGTCATCGCCCCCACGCGCGAACTGGCGCTTCAGGTCGCCAAGGAGCTCGCCTGGCTCTACGCCGATGCGCGCATCGCCACCTGCGTCGGCGGCATGGATGCCAGCCGCGAGCGCCGCACGCTCAACCAGGGCGTGCATATCGTCGTCGGCACGCCGGGCCGTCTGCGCGACCATGCCGAGCGCGGGGCGCTGAACCTGTCGCAGATCCGCGCCGCGGTGCTGGACGAGGCGGACGAGATGCTCGACATGGGCTTCCGCGACGATCTGGAGGCGCTGCTCGACCAGACCCCGAACGAGCGCCGCACGCTCCTGCTCTCCGCCACCCTGCCCCGGACGATCGTCGCGCTGGCGAAGAAGTACCAGCGCGACGCGCTGCGCATCTCGACCGTCAGCGAGCAGCGCGGCCACGGCGACATCACCTACCGTGCGATCACCGTCTCGCCGTCCGATATCGAGCACGCCGTCATCAACCTGCTGCGCTTCTACGAGGCGGAAACCGCGATCCTGTTCTGCGCCACGCGCGACAATGTCCGCCACCTCCACGCCGGCCTGGTCGAGCGCGGGTTCGCGGCGGTCGCCTTGTCGGGCGAGCATTCGCAGAACGAGCGCAACCACGCGCTCCAGGCGCTGCGCGACCGCCGCGCGCGCGTCTGCGTCGCGACCGACGTCGCCGCGCGCGGCATCGATCTGCCCACGCTCAGCCTCGTCATCCATGTCGAGATCCCGCGCGATGCGGAGGTGCTCCAGCACCGCTCCGGCCGCACCGGGCGCGCGGGGAAGAAGGGCACCGCGGTGCTGATCGTCCCCTATCCGCGCCGCCGCCGGGTCGAGGGGATGCTGCGCGGGGCGCGCATCGCCGCCGAATGGGGCGAGGTCCCCTCGGTCGAGGCGATCCGCGCCAAGGACCGCGAGCGCCTGCTCGAACGCCTGCTCGCCCCCGTCGAGGTCGACGACGACGACCGCGCGCTGGCAGCCGAGCTGCTGGCGCAGCGCACGCCCGAGGAGATCGCCGCCGCGCTCGTCGCCGCGCAGCGCGCCTCGCTGCCCGCGCCCGAGGAGATGATCGAGCGCGCGCCCGCCGAGCAGAAGGGGCATCGCCCCGGCTTCGACGACGTCGTCTGGTTCCGCATGAACATCGGCCGTCGCCAGAACGCCGATGCGCGCTGGATCCTGCCGCTGCTGTGCCGCCGCGGTCACGTGACCAAGGCCGAGATCGGCGCGATCCGCATCGGACAGGGCGAGACGCAGTTCCAGGTCCCGCGCGCGCTCGCCCAGCGCTTCGCCGCGGCGGTGCGCGCCACCGCCAATGCGGACGGCGAGGACGAGAGCGGCGTGCGCATCGAGCCGCTCGACGGCGCCCCCGCGCCCACCCGCGCGCCCGTGCAGCAGCGCCGGCCCTATACCGCGCAGCGCACCCCGCGCCCGCGTCGATGACGGCCGCGCCCGGCACGCGCCGCATCCTGGTCGATGCCGACGCCTGCCCGGTCAAGGACGAGATCTACAAGGTCGCCTGGCGCCTGTCGGTGCCGGTGACGATCGTCAGCAACGCCTGGCTGCGCGTGCCGCAGCATCCGCTGGTGACGCGCGTGGTGGTGGATGCCGGGTTCGACGCCGCGGACGACTGGATCGCCGAGGCCGCGGGGCCGGGCGCATTGGTCGTCACCGCCGACATCCTGCTGGCGGACCGCTGCCTGAAGGCGGGCGCGGACGTGCTCGCCCCGACCGGCAAGCCCTTCACCACCGCCTCGATCGGCGGCGCGATCGCGACCCGCGCGATCATGGCCGACCTGCGCGCGGGCGGCGACCAGCTCGGCGGCCCCGCCCCGTTCTCCGCGAAGGACCGCTCTACCTTCCTGCAGGCCCTCGACACGCTGCTGACCCGGCGGCGCTAGTCTGCCGCGTCCCGGTCCCTCACCTGCCATCACCTCCGTTCGCCCTGAGGAGGGGCCGAGCTTGTCGAGGACCCGTCTCGAAGGGAACGCGTGACGCTTGTGCTTCGAGACGGCCTCTCGACTTCGCTCGATGCCTCCTCAGCACGAACGGAAGGGGGGGAGGACGCCCCACCCCCAGTGCCGCAAGGGTCCTTACAGCCCCACCACGCCCCCGTCGTTCTTCGTCACCACCACCGTCGCCGAGCGCGGGCGGCCGGTGCCGGTTCCGGTCGCCTGCGTCTGCGGCCAGTTCGAGGTGATGTTGGCGAAATTGCCGTCCTCGCCCGGGTGCTGGATGTTGATGAAGATCGTCCGGCCGTCCGCGGTGGAGGTGATGCCGGTGACCTCGCATTCCTTCGGTCCGACCAGGAAGCGCTTCAGCTTCGCGCCCGGCGCCGCGCCGATCCGCGCGGTCGTGGTGGCCGTGCCGCCGAACGAGCTGGTCACGGTCTTCGTGGTGCCGTCGCCGACGCGCCCCGGCATGCCGATCAGCATCATGCAGTTCGTGACGTCGGTATAGGCGCCGTCGTCGGTCTGCACGAACAGCAGCGGCGCGGCCTGACCGCCCGCATTGGTGGGCAGCCCGAACCACAGCCCGTCCGGCGACGAGAAGTCGTTGGTGTCGTCCAGCCCGGACAGGTTGACGTTGGCCGCGTCCGCGGTCGCCCGCGCGCCGAAGGCATAGACGTCCCAGCCGAAGGTCAGCGACTCGGTGGAGTCGTTGGCCTCGCGCAGGCGGACGACATGGCCGTTGGCGTTGCCGGTGTTGGTGCCGCCGTCGGTGCGGGTGTCGACATAGGCGCGCGGATTGGCCGGATCGATCGCGCGCGTGCTGCTGCCCGAGGCCACGCCGCGGCGGTTCGAATTGTTGGTCAGCGTGCAATACATCTCGCCGTTGACCGGGTTCACCGCGGTCCATTCCGGGCGATCCATCGGCGTCGCGCCCAGCGCGTCCGCGGCGAGGCGCGCGTTGACCAGCACGTCGGCCTGGCTGGCGAAGGGATAGCGCGTGTTGTTCGCGTCCAGCCCGTTCTGTCCGAACACCAGCGGCAGCCACTGGCCGGTGCCGTCGGCGCTGAACTTCGCCACGTACAGCGTGCCGGTGTCGAGATATTTGTCGCCCGTGGCCAGACGATCGGCCGGCGTCGCATCCGCCGCGGACCAGGCGGTCGCGGAGACGAACTTGTAGATATATTCGTTGCGCCCGTCGTCGCCCATGTAGAACGCCGGCCTCACGCCCGCGATCATCCGGCCCGCCATCACGCCCTCATGCGCCATGCGGCCCAGCGCGGTGCGCTTGCGCGGCGTCGCGGACGGATTGTACGGATCGATCTCGACCACCCAGCCGAAGGTGAAGGGCTCGTTGCGGAAATCGGCGCTGCCGTCGGCCGGGTTGGCGGCGATGGCGGAGGCGTTCCAGCGCGAGAAGATCGTGCTGCCCGCGGTCGCCGCGGCGACCGTCTCCCAGCCGTAGCGGCTGCTGGTGCCCACGCCGTAGCGCGACAGCGACGTCACCTGCTTGGCATTGCCGGCCGCGGTGCGCACGCCCGCATCGGTCGACGACCGCGCGAAATAGCCCGCCCAGTTTTCCTCGCACGTCGCGTAATTGCCCCAGGGCATCGCGCCGTTCGCGCAATTGTTGATCGTGCCGCGCCCGGTCGTGCCGTCGTTCGAATAGGCGGTGCGCAGCGTCGCATCGCCGCGGACGGGTCCGTTGAAGACCACCGGGGTGCTCGGCGTCACGCGGCGGTTCAGCGCGCTGTTCGCGACATAGCTCCACGCCCCCGTGTTCCCGGCGCGCGACACCTCGACCACCGACACGCCGTGTGCGTCGATCTCCTTCGTCGCCTCGCCCTCGGGACGGCGCGACACGCCGCTCGCGTCCGGGGTCTGCGTCGGCGCGCCGACGTGCAGATATTGCGGATTGATATATTCGTGGTTGATCGCCAGCACGCCGCGCGTGTTGCTGCCCGCGTCGGGCGTGTTGCCGCTGGCGGCCAGACCGAAGAAGCTCATGCCGTCGTGGTTGTCGCCCGCGCGCTGCGCGAAATTGGTATCGGTGCCGTCGTTGGCATAGGCCGGGACGCCCGCCGCCAGCGGGTCGCCCGCGCGGTACAGGATGCTCGCGGTATAGCCGCTCGGCACCGTCACGATGTCGTTCCTGTTCTTCGCCACCGCGGTGAACGCCAGCGTCGCCGGGCTGACCGTCACCGTCGAGCGCGCGCTCCTGGACCCCAGCGGGCCGGATGCGGTGAACTGCAGCACGATGTCGGTCGCGGTCGCGACGTTGGGTGCGACGAAGCTGACCGAGGTGCCGCTGATCGTCAGCGCGACGGTCGGCCCGCTCACCTGCGTCCAGGTGGTGGAGGTCGCGTTGCTGCTCGCGGTGGAGGTCAGCGTCACCACGCGCCCGCCCTGCGCCTGTACCGTCGTGCCGTCCGCGACGCTGACCGTCTCCTGAAACGCATCGTCCTCGGCGCATCCGGTCAACAGCGCGCCCCCGAACGCCGCCGTCGTCATGGCGCTCATCCCGCCCATCAGCTGGCGGCGCGAGTAGCGCTGCTCGACGAGCTCGCCCAGCGTGACGGTGGTCGACGGATTGGCGTCGACGTCGCCGTCATGGTCCCTGGCGGCCTGATAATCGAAATCGGTCACGTGCTCTTCCCCCGCAAACGGTGTCGGGCACGCCATTGGCGGCGACAAAAGGCAGCGCGATGAAGGTATGACGACGATCGCGCGACACTAACATGTCAGCTTCGCGACAGCCCGCCACCGCCCCGCCCCACCGTCTTGACCCGCGGCGGAAATCCGCTATGAGCGCGCGGTCGCCGGGCCTTTGCGTCCGGCACACCGTCCGAGACAGTGGGTGGCGCCAGCGGTGCCTTAATTTCCCGCCGAGACGGGGACAGGATGATGTATTCGGCCATGCACCTGCTGCAACGGCCCGTGCACCCCCATTCCCCATCGCTGGACAGTATCGCGGCGTGCGAGCGTCGCGGTTCGTACCCGGAAGGGTCGCGCATGTCGCGCGGCACTTCCCTTTGTGTGGAGAATGGCATGGATCGTAGTCAGAAGACCGCGGCCGTCGCCGAGCTCAACCGTACCTTCTCCGAGGTCGGCGTGGTGGTCGTCACCCGCAACCTGGGGATGACGGTGGCGCAGTCGACCGACTTGCGCAACCGGATGCGGGACGCCGGCGCCGTCTACAAGGTCTCCAAGAACAAGCTTGCCAGGATCGCGCTCGACGGCACCGACTACGGCTCGATCAGCGACATGCTGACCGGCCCGGTCGGCCTCGCGACCTCGACCGACCCGGTCGCGGCCGCGAAGGTGGCCGCCGAATTCGCCAAGACGACCGACAAGTTCGAGATCGTCGGCGGCGCGATGGGCTCGACCCCGCTCGACGTGGCGGGCGTGCAGGCCCTGGCCACGCTGCCGTCGCTGGACGAGCTGCGTGCGAAGATCGTCGGCCTGATCGTGGCGCCCGCCACGAAGCTGGCGACCATCACGCAGGCCCCGGCCGCGCAGATCGCGCGCGTGCTGGCAGCGTATGCGGAGAAGGAGGCGGCCTGATTTCGGGCGGCATCCACTGGTTTTTGAATGGGGGCCCTGTCCCCGTCTAGATAGGAAGTAAGATCATGGCAGACCTGAACGCGCTGGTTGACCAGCTGAGCGAACTGACCGTCCTCGAGGCCGCCGAGCTCTCGAAGCTGCTCGAAGAGAAGTGGGGCGTCTCGGCCGCTGCGGCGGTGGCGGCGGCTCCGGCAGCCGGCGGCGGCGCTGGTGCGCCGGCGGCGGAAGAGAAGACCGAGTTCGACGTGATCCTGACCGGCGACGGTGGCAAGAAGATCAACGTCATCAAGGAAGTCCGCGCGATCACCGGCCTGGGCCTGACCGAGGCGAAGGCCCTGGTCGAGGGCGCGCCGAAGCCCGTCAAGGAAGGCGTGAGCAAGGACGAGGCCGAGAAGGTCAAGAAGCAGCTGGAAGAAGCCGGCGCGACCGTCGAGCTGAAGTAAGCCGCAGCGGGAGAGACGGCGGGCCAGCCCGCCGCACTCCCGCAAGGCCGGCCGGCGGGTGGCCCCGCCACCCGTCCGACGTCATGGGAGCGGAAGGTCGATCATGCCCCCGGCATGATCTGAACGATGCGGGGCATCGTTCACCTTCCGCTCTCCCATGACGGCCAGCGACAGAAAGAGGGGCGGTTCCCACACCGGGAGCCGCCCCTTTTCGCGTCCGCAATCCACCCCACCCGTCATTCCCGCGCGATCCTAGATCCGCAGACCCCGACGCAGCGATGCACATCATCCCCCCGGCGATAAGACCAGCGGCCACCACCTCGCCATTCCTGCTCGTGTTCCAGCGATAGCGAGACCGTTGCACAAACGGGTGCAGCAGCACCGAGCCCATGCCGTGCTCCTGCGCAGGCAGGAGCCCAGGACCAAGTGGAACAACGCCTTATGGGACGTGCAACGCTGGGCTCCTGCCTGCGCAGGAGCACGGTGTAGCCTTTTGCAAAAGGCTCGCGACTGTCGGAACCCGGAGCCAAGCAGGACAACGACCGCCACGCGCAACAACCCTCAGCCCCTGCCTGCGCAGAAGCCGATCTACCGTATCGACCGACTCCTGCCACAGCGACGCGGCGCATGACCCAGCCCCGGACAACCAGCGCCACATCACCCCTGTCCTACACGCCCCGAACCTGCCATCCTCCGCGACGCTCTATCTCACCGTCGCGCCTCACAGCCCCCGCCCGGCCCCGGCCACCCCGTGCGGGCCCCCTTCCGAGCCCCCACGTGGCGTCAACTTTGTCAACTTCCGCGAGTCTCAGCGTCGCACCGTCGCGCCATGCGGGCGCGCCGCGACCGAGTCGAACATCCGCCCCGGCCCGTCGAGCCAGAACGGCAGCAGCTTCGCCGCCCCCTCGCGCTCGACGCCGATCGCGAACGCCCCCGCGGTCTGGCCGCGCACCGCGCCGCTGGCATAGCGCACGCTGACCGCCGCGACCGGCACGAACATCGGACGTCCGCCCGCGCTCAGCACGTTGATCGCCTCGCGCGACAGCGTCGCCAGCACATCGACCACGCGCTCCTCGCCCGGTGCCAGCGCGAACGGCGCGGCGGCCGGCCTGCCGCCCGGCTCGGCGAAGACCGCCGCCAGTTCGTCGTCCTGCCCGTCTCGCGCGCTCAGCAGCCGTATCTCGATGCGCACGTCGTCCGCCACGGCGTCGCCCTCGTTGCGGACCGTCAGCTGCGCGTCGAGCGTCGCGGTCAGCAGGTTGACGCCCGCCCGGCGCGGGCGCAGCTCGAACGCCAGCCACGCGCGCGGTTCCACGGCCACGGCCGGCGGCGGCGATACCGGCGGCGCTATCGGCACCACCTCTTCCTCGACCGGCACGTCGTCGGCGCGTTTGCGGCGGCGCGCCAGCGATACGCCGGCCACGACTGCCAGCACCAGCACCAGGGCCCCCGGGAACAGCCAGGTGTTCGCACGCGGCTCCTCCGCGGCCGGCGGGATCGGCGCTGGGGTCGGCACCGCGACCGGCACCGTCGCCACCGGCGTCGGCGTCGGTGAAGGCACCTCCACCGGGGTCGGGCTCGGCGATGGCGTGGGGGTCACGGCCACCGTCGGCCGGGCACGCGGCGTTTCGGCCGGCCGCGGCGTCTCCGCGGCGCGTGGCGTCGGCGTCGCCGTCGGACGCGGCCCGGGCACCGCGCGCGGCGTCGCGGCCGGCACCGCGACCGTCGGCGCCGGTGTCGGCAGCACCGGCGCGACGCTGATCGGCGGCGGCACCGCGCCCGCCTCGGGCGGCAGGGTCGTGGCGGTGGCCACCGGCGCGGCCTGCTGCGCGACGACCGGAGTCGCCGCCAGGATCAGGCCGCCGAGCGGCCAGGCAAGGAAACGCGAACGCATGCCCCCCGCGCTACCCGGTCCAATCTGAACGTCAACCGTCCCCGTACCGCGTCACGGCAGACGGAGGGTCAGCCGCGTCCCGATCATGTCGAGCCCCGGATTCTGCGCGCCGAACAGCTGCGCATGGCTCAGATGCGTCCAGTTCACCTCGGCGGTGACGCGCGGCAGCAGCGTGAACCCCACCCCCAGCTCCGGCTCGAACAGCACCCGGCTGCCGTAATCGGTACGAAAGCCGTTGGCGCCGACCCGGTACGACGGCGCATCGTGCACCGCGATGCCGACGCCCGGCCGCACGAAGAACCCCGGCAGCCCGACCGTCAGCGCCACGCCGGCCGCCGCGAAGCTGGTGTTGCCACGCAGGTTCTTCGACACGAAGGCATAGGGCCGCAGCGAGGCCACCCCGGCGTTCGCGACCGGCTTGCCGCGTATGCCCAGCTGGATGTCGGTCCCGCGCTCCCCGGTATCGAACGTCAGCGGGGTATTTACCCCGTGCGCCATCACGCCGACGAACACCTCCTGCGCCTGTACAGCGGCGGGAACGGCGGCCAGGACCGCGGCGGACAGCAGGAAACGCAGCATCCGCCCGCCCTACCCCCGCCGCCACGTCGCCGTAAAGCGGGGGAGATGGTTGACGCTGTGCCGGGCTGGGCCTATATCCGCGGAACTTTCCACAGCCTCGGGACATGACGCGCCGTCGCGCAGCGCGCCGTACGTATGGGGGTTGGGGAGGACAGGACGCTGAAGGCTGCCGTCTCCCGCATCGTTCGGGATCAGACGTGCGGCCTTTTTCCGTTCCTGTCTCCATGCGCCCGTGAATACTGGCTGACGAGGCACAAGCTTTTATGGCGACCAATCCGATCGACGCGGGCTCCGCGCGCTCCGACAAGATGGCGGGCACGCGCAAGCGTCGCATCCGCAAGGTGTTCGGCAACATCCACGAAGTGGTGCAGATGCCGAACCTGATCGAGGTCCAGCGCGAGAGCTACGAGCAGTTCCTGCGCTCCGACCCGTCGATCGGCTATGTCTCCGGCCTGGAAAAGACGCTGCGCAGCGTCTTCCCGATCCGCGATTTCGCCGGCACCGCGGAGCTCGACTTCGTCAACTACGAGCTGGAGCCTCCGAAGTTCGACGTCGAGGAATGCCGCCAGCGCGGCATCACCTATGCCGCACCGATGCGCGTCACGCTGCGCCTGATCGTGTTCGAGGTGGATCCGGAGACGGAGACCCGCTCGGTCCTCGATATCAAGGAGCAGGACGTCTACATGGGCGACATGCCGCTCATGACCGAGAACGGCACCTTCTTCATCAACGGTACCGAGCGCGTCATCGTCAGCCAGATGCACCGCTCGCCGGGCGTCCTGTTCGACCACGACCGCGGCAAGACCCATGCCTCGGGCAAGTATCTCTTCGCGGCGCGCGTCATTCCGTATCGCGGCTCCTGGCTCGACTTCGAATTCGACGCCAAGGACATCGTCAACGTCCGCATCGACCGCAAGCGCAAGCTGCCGGTGACTGCGCTGCTGTATGCGCTCGGGCTGAACAGCGAGGAAATCCTGAACCAGTTCTACAACCGCGTGACGTTCGTCCGTGGTGAGGGCGGCTGGCAGATTCCGTTCGCGGCCGAGAACTGGCGCGGCGTGAAGCCGACGTTCGACCTGATCGACGCATCGTCGGGCGAGGTGGTGTTCGCCGCCGGTCAGAAGATCACCCCGCGCGCCGCCAACAAGGCGGGCAAGGACGGGCTGCAGACGCTGCTGATCCCGACCGAGGAGATCTACGGCCGCTACAGCGCCTACGACCTCATCAACGCGGGCACCGGCGAAATCTATGTCGAGGCCGGCGACGAGATCGGCCCCGATAATCTCGAGAAGCTCGACAAGGCGGGCATCGACCGCATCGAGCTGCTCGACATCGACCATGTCACGACGGGGCCGTGGATCCGCAACACGCTGAAGGCGGACAAGGCCGAGGAGCGCGAGCAGGCGCTCAGCGACATCTACCGCGTCATGCGCCCCGGCGAGCCGCCGACGCTGGAGACGGCGGAGTCGCTGTTCGCCGGCCTGTTCTTCGATCCGGACCGCTACGACCTGTCCGCGGTCGGCCGCGTGAAGCTCAACATGCGCCTCGACCTCGACGCCGAGGACACGGTGACGACGCTGCGTACCGAGGATATCCTCGCGGTCGTCAAGACGCTCGTCGACCTGAAGGACGGCAAGGGCGAGATCGACGACATCGACAACCTCGGCAACCGCCGCGTGCGCTCGGTCGGCGAGCTGCTGGAGAACCAGTATCGCGTGGGGCTGCTGCGCATGGAGCGTGCGGTCAAGGAGCGCATGTCCTCGGTCGACGTGTCGACGGTGATGCCGAACGACCTCATCAACGCGAAGCCCGCGGTCGCCGCGGTGCGCGAGTTCTTCGGCTCGTCGCAGCTGTCGCAGTTCATGGACCAGACCAACCCGCTGTCCGAAGTGACGCACAAGCGTCGCGTCTCGGCGCTCGGGCCGGGCGGTCTGACGCGCGAGCGTGCGGGCTTCGAGGTCCGCGACGTCCACCCGACGCACTATGGCCGCATCTGCCCGATCGAGACGCCGGAAGGCCCGAACATCGGTCTCATCAACTCGCTGGCCAGCTTCAGCCGGGTCAACAAGTACGGCTTCATCGAGACGCCGTACCGCAAGATCATCGACGGCAAGGTGACCAACGACGTCGTCTATCTGTCCGCGATGGAGGAGGCCAAGCACACGATCGCGCAGGCCTCGGCCGAGCTGAACGAGGACGGCAGCTTCGCCGAGGAGCTGGTGTCGGCGCGTCAGGCGGGCGAGTTCCTGATGGCGCTGCCCGAGACGATCACGCTGATGGACGTGTCGCCGAAGCAGCTGGTGTCGGTCGCGGCGTCGCTCATCCCGTTCCTGGAGAACGACGACGCGAACCGCGCGCTGATGGGCTCGAACATGCAGCGCCAGGCGGTGCCGCTCGTCCGGGCCGAGGCGCCGTTCGTCGGCACCGGGATGGAAGAGACGGTGGCGCGCGATTCGGGCGCCGCGATCTCGGCGCGTCGTGCCGGCATCGTCGACCAGGTCGACGCCAGCCGCATCGTCGTGCGCGCCACGGGTGAGGTGGACGCGGGCAAGTCCGGCGTCGACATCTACACGCTGATGAAGTTCCAGCGTTCGAACCAGTCGACCTGCATCAACCAGCGTCCGCTGGTGAAGGTGGGCGACGTCGTGAACGTGGGCGACGTGATCGCCGACGGTCCCTCGACCGAATTCGGCGAGCTGGCGCTGGGCCGCAACGCGCTCGTCGCGTTCATGCCCTGGAACGGGTACAATTACGAGGACTCGATCCTCATCTCCGAGCGGATCGTGAAGGACGACGTGTTCACGTCGATCCACATCGACGAGTTCGAGGTGATGGCCCGCGACACGAAGCTGGGGCCGGAGGACATCACCCGCGACATCCCCAACGTCGGCGAGGAAGCGCTGCGCAACCTCGACGAGGCGGGCATCGTCTATATCGGCGCCGAGGTGGAGCCGGGCGACATCCTGGTCGGCAAGATCACGCCGAAGGGCGAAAGCCCGATGACGCCCGAGGAGAAGCTGCTGCGCGCCATCTTCGGCGAGAAGGCGTCCGACGTGCGCGACACGTCGCTGCGCCTGCCGCCGGGCGTCGCCGGGACGATCGTCGACGTGCGCGTCTTCAACCGCCACGGCATCGACAAGGACGAGCGCGCGATGGCGATCGAGCGCGAGGAGATCGAGCGCCTGAAGAAGGATTCGGACGACGAGCGCACGATCCTCAACCGCGCGACGTGGAGCCGCCTGCGCGAGATGCTGCTGGGTCAGGTCGCGACCGCGGCGCCCAAGGGCGTCAAGAAGGGCAGCGCCATCGACATGGAGGTGCTCGACAGCGTCGATCGTCACGAATGGTGGAAGTTCGCGGTCCAGGACGATGCCGTTCAGGCGAACCTAGAAGCCGTGAAGGGCCAGTATGACGAGGCCGCGAAGCGCATCAAGGACAAGTTCGAGGACCGCCGCGAGAAGCTGGAGCGCGGCGACGAGCTGCCGCCGGGCGTGCTCAAGATGGTCAAGGTCTTCGTCGCGGTGAAGCGCAAGCTGCAGCCGGGCGACAAGATGGCCGGCCGTCACGGCAACAAGGGCGTCATCAGCCGCATCCTGCCGCAGGAGGACATGCCCTTCCTCGCGGACGGGACGCCGGTCGACCTCGTGCTCAATCCTTTGGGCGTGCCGAGCCGCATGAACGTCGGGCAGATCTTCGAGACGCATCTGGGCTGGGCCGCACGCGGCCTGGGTCAGCAGATCAAGCACGCGCTCGAGGATTGGCGCGAGGCGAACCCGGACGCCACGGGGGGCGAGATGCCCGACGCGGTCAAGGAGCGCCTGCGCGCGGTCTACGGCGAGCACTACCTCGACGACATCGACTCGCGTAACGCCGACGAGATCGTGGAGCTGGCGCAGAACCTGATGCCCGGCGTCCCGATGGGCACCCCGGTGTTCGACGGCGCGGTCGAGAAGGACGTGGCGGACATGCTGGAGCTGGCGGGCCTCGACCCGTCGGGCCAGTCGGACCTGTACGACGGGCGCACCGGCGACAAGTTCGACCGCAAGGTGACCGTGGGCATCATCTACATGCTCAAGCTGCACCACCTGGTGGACGACAAGATTCACGCGCGTTCGATCGGGCCCTACTCGCTCGTCACCCAGCAGCCGCTGGGCGGCAAGGCGCAGTTCGGCGGCCAGCGCTTCGGCGAGATGGAGGTCTGGGCGCTCCAGGCTTATGGCGCGGCGTACACGCTCCAGGAGATGCTGACGGTGAAGTCCGACGACGTCGTCGGCCGCACCAAGGTCTACGAGGCGATCGTCAAGGGCGACGACACGTTCGAGGCCGGCATCCCGGAGAGCTTCAATGTGCTCGTCAAGGAAATGCGCTCGCTGGGGCTCAACGTCGACCTGAAGTCGATGGAAGAGCTCGATGGCGACGGCATGGCCGAGGCCGCGGAGTAAATCAGTCTACCCTCCCCTCCCTTCAAGGGAGGGGATCGAGGGGTGGGTGGCCGCACGCGGATCGCTTGCGTGAGCCACCCACCCACCCCCGGCCCCTCCCTTCCAGGGAGGGGAGATGAGGCAGGGACATAGAAATGAACGAACTGACCAATTTCGCCAATCCGCTCGCGAAGCCGGAGACCTTCGACCAGATCCAGATCGGGATCGCGTCGCCGGACAAGATCCGCAGCTGGTCCTTCGGCGAGATCAAGAAGCCCGAGACGATCAACTATCGCACGTTCAAGCCCGAGCGTGACGGCCTGTTCTGCGCGCGCATCTTCGGTCCGATCAAGGACTACGAGTGCCTGTGCGGCAAGTACAAGCGCATGAAGTACAAGGGCATCGTCTGCGAGAAGTGCGGCGTCGAGGTCACCGTCTCGAAGGTCCGCCGCGAGCGGATGGGCCATATCGAGCTCGCCGCCCCGGTCGCGCACATCTGGTTCCTGAAGTCGCTGCCGAGCCGCATCGGCCTGCTGCTCGACATGCAGCTCAAGCAGCTGGAGCGCGTGCTGTACTTCGAGGCGTATATCGTCATCGAGCCGGGCCTGACCCCGCTGGAGAAGTATCAGCTGCTCACCGAGGACGAGCTGCTCGAGGCGCAGGACGAATATGGTGAGGACGCCTTCTCCGCCGGCATCGGCGCCGAGGCCGTGCGCATCATGCTCGAGAACCTCGACCTGGAGGGCGAGAAGGTCACGCTGCTCGAGGAGCTGGCGACGACCAAGTCGGAGCTGAAGCCCAAGAAGATCATCAAGCGCCTCAAGGTCGTCGAGTCCTTCCTGGAATCGGGCAACCGTCCGGAGTGGATGATCCTCGAGGTCGTGCCGGTCATCCCGCCCGAGCTGCGCCCGCTGGTGCCGCTGGACGGTGGCCGCTTCGCGACGTCGGATCTGAACGATCTGTACCGCCGCGTCATCAACCGCAACAACCGCCTGAAGCGGCTGATGGAACTGCGTGCGCCGGACATCATCGTCCGCAACGAGAAGCGCATGTTGCAGGAGGCGGTCGACGCGCTGTTCGACAACGGCCGTCGCGGCCGCACGATCACGGGTGCCAACAAGCGTCCGCTGAAGTCGCTGTCCGACATGCTGAAGGGCAAGCAGGGCCGCTTCCGCCAGAACCTGCTCGGCAAGCGCGTCGACTATTCGGGCCGTTCGGTTATCGTGACGGGTCCGGAGCTGAAGCTGCACCAGTGCGGCCTGCCCAAGAAGATGGCGCTCGAGCTGTTCAAGCCGTTCATCTACGCGCGCCTCGACGCCAAGGGTCTGTCGATGACCCTGAAGCAGGCGAAGAAGTGGGTCGAAAAGGAGCGCAAGGAAGTCTGGGACATCCTGGACGAGGTGATCCGCGAGCACCCGGTCATGCTCAACCGCGCGCCGACGCTCCACCGCCTGGGCATCCAGGCGTTCGAGCCGGTGCTGATCGAGGGCAAGGCGATCCAGCTCCACCCGCTGGTCTGCTCCGCGTTCAACGCCGACTTCGACGGCGACCAGATGGCCGTCCACGTGCCCCTGTCGCTGGAGGCGCAGCTGGAAGCGCGCGTCCTGATGATGTCGACCAACAACATCCTGAGCCCCGCGAACGGCAAGCCGATCATCGTGCCGTCGCAGGACATGGTGCTGGGCCTGTATTATCTCTCGCTCCAGAAGGAGAACGAGCCGGGCGAGGGCATGCTGCTGGCGGACATGGAGGAGGTGCACCAGGCGCTCTTCGCCGGGGCCGTCACGCTGCACACCAAGATCGTCAGCCGCGTTCCGCAGACCGACGAGGACGGCAACCAGTATCTCAAGCGCTATGAGACGACCCCGGGCCGCATGCTGCTGGGCGAGTGCCTGCCCAAGAGCCACAAGGTGCCGTTCGACACCGTCAACCGCGTCCTGACCAAGAAGGACGTCGGCGAGGTCATCGACGAGGTGTATCGCCACACCGGGCAGAAGGAGACCGTGCTGTTCGCCGACGCGATCATGGCGCTCGGCTTCCGTCACGCGTTCCGCGCCGGCATCTCGTTCGGCAAGGACGACATGCTGATCGCGCCGGACAAGGACAAGCTGGTCGACGAGACGCGCGAGCAGGTGAAGGACTTCGAGCAGCAGTATCAGGACGGCCTGATTACGCAGCAGGAGAAGTACAACAAGGTGATCGACGCCTGGAGCCGTTGCGGCGACCAGGTCGCGAACTCCATGATGAACGAGATCAAGGCGGTCCGTTATTACGAAGACGGCCCGATGAAGGGCCGCGAGAAGGACATCAACTCGATCTACATGATGGCCCACTCGGGCGCGCGCGGCAGCCCCGCCCAGATCAAGCAGCTGGCGGGTATGCGCGGGCTGATGGCGAAGCCGTCGGGCGAGATCATCGAGACGCCGATCATCTCGAACTTCAAGGAGGGTCTGACCGTCCTCGAATACTTCAACTCCACCCACGGCGCGCGCAAGGGCCTGGCGGATACGGCGTTGAAGACGGCGAACTCGGGTTATCTGACCCGGCGTCTGGTCGACGTGTCGCAGGACTGCACCATCGTGGAGCTGGACTGCGGGACCGAGCGCGCGCTGGAGATGAAGGCGATCGTCCAGGGCGGCTCGACCATCGCGTCGCTCGGCGAGCGCATCCTGGGCCGCACCACCGCGGAGGACGTGGTCGATGCGAAGACCGGCGAGGTCGTCATCCCGACGGGCACGCTGCTCGACGAGCCGATGGTCGCGCAGATCGAGGCGCTGGGTATCCCGGCGATGAAGATCCGCTCGCCGCTGGTGTGCGAGAGCAAGGTAGGCGTGTGCGGCAAGTGCTACGGGCGCGACCTCGCCCGCGGTACGCCGGTGAACATCGGCGAGGCCGTGGGCGTCATCGCGGCGCAGTCGATCGGCGAGCCGGGCACGCAGCTGACGATGCGGACCTTCCACATCGGCGGCGCGGCGCAGCTGAACGAACAGTCGAACCTGGAGGCGCCGGTCGACGGCACCGTCGAGTTCCGCGACCTGCGCCTGATCGAGGACCAGCGCGGTCGCCGCGTGGTGCTCAGCCGCTCGGGCGAGATCGCGATCGTCGACATGGACGGGCGCGAGCTCGCGGTCCACAAGATCCCGTACGGCGCGTACGTCATGTTCGATGATGGCCACATCATCAGCAAGGGCGACCGCATGGCGGAGTGGGATCCGTTCACCATGCCCGTCATTACCGAGACGGGCGGCATCGTGAAGTTCCAGGACCTGATCGAGGGCAAGACGCTCACCGAGCAGGTCGACGAGGCGACCGGCATCGCGCAGCGCGTGGTGACCGAATACCGCGTCACCACCAAGTCGAAGGAGGATCTGCGTCCGCGCATGACCCTGCTTGACGAGGGGTCGGGCGAGACCGCGCGTTACCTGCTGGCGCCGGGCGCGGTGCTGTCGGTGGAGGACAATGCCACCGTCCAGGCCGGCGACGTGCTGGCGCGTGTCGCGCGCGAAAGCGCCAAGACCCGCGACATCACGGGCGGTCTGCCGCGCGTGGCGGAGCTGTTCGAGGCCCGCATCCCGAAGGAGGCGGCGATCATCGCGAAGGTCTCGGGCCGCGTGGTGTTCGGCAAGGATTACAAGGCGAAGCGCAAGATCGGCATCCAGCCCGAGGATGGCGGCGAGGTCGTCGAGTATCTGGTGCCCAAGTCGAAGGTCATCGACGTTCAGGAGGGCGACTACGTCAAGCGTGGCGACAATCTGATCGGCGGGTCGCCCAACCCGCACGACATCCTGGAGACGATGGGGATCGAGCCGCTGGCCGAATATCTCGTCAGCGAAATCCAGGAAGTCTATCGTCTCCAGGGCGTGAAGATCAACGACAAGCACATCGAGACGATCGTCCGTCAGATGCTGCAGAAGGTCGAGATCACCGAAGGCGGCGACACCACGTTGCTCAAGGGCGAGCAGGTCGATCGCGAGGAGATGGACGCGACCAACGACAAGCTGGAGAAGAACCAGGCGCGCGCACAGGGCAAGCCGGTCCTGCTCGGCATCACCAAGGCGTCGCTGCAGACCCGCAGCTTCATCTCGGCGGCGTCGTTCCAGGAGACCACCCGCGTCCTCACCGAGGCGGCGGTCCAGGGCAAGCAGGACACGCTGATGGGCCTGAAGGAGAACGTCATCGTCGGGCGCCTGATCCCGGCGGGTACGGGTGCGGGCATGAACCGGCTGCGCGTCGCCGCCTCGTCGCGTGACGCCGCGCTTCGCGTCCAGCAGCGCAAGTTGCAGGAAGCGATGATCCTGAGCGGCAGCGCACCCGCGGTGCGTGCCGCCGAGGAAGCGCGCTCGCCCCGCGACGACGCCGGCACCGGCAGCGATCCGCTCGCGGCGGTGGTGCCGTCGGGCACCGGCACCGACGCCGATGCGGGTGAGTATCTGAACGACGCGGGCGAGTAATCGCCCGCCCGTTCAGGGCTTTAGCGAAAATAGCCGCCGCCCGGGATGCCGGGCGGCGGCTTTTTATTTCGTTACCGTCACGGCAATGATTGCAACAATCTGTTTCCCCTGATAACGACTCTCAACAGCATCGTTCGTTGGGGGATCAATGTCATCGTTCGTCATCGCTGCGGCCCTGGTGGCCGCGGCCGGGAATCCTGCGCCTTCCGCCTCCGCGGCGGAGCCCGAACCGGCGCAGACCGACATCGTCGTCACCGGCCTGCGCGACCGCGACGGTTACGTGCCGCAGGACACCGCGCTGGCGAAGGTGCCCGCCCCCTTGCGCGACGTGCCGCAGTCGATCGCGGTCGTCACGGCCGAGGTGCTGCGCGATCAGCGTGCGCTGTCGGTACAGGACGCGCTGAAGAACGTCCCCGGCGTCGGCTTCTCCTCGGGCGACGGCCAGCGCGATCAGGTGACGATCCGCGGCTTCAGTGCGATCGCCGACCAGTTCGTCGACGGCTTCCGCGACGACGGCCTCTACTTCCGCGACCTGTCCAACGTGGAGCGGATCGAGGTCATCAAGGGGCCCGCCGCGGTCCTCTATGGCCGCGGTTCGTCGGGCGGGCTCATCAATCGCGTCACCCGCAAGCCCGATGGCGACGTGACCAGCGTCACCCTGTCCGCCGGCTCCTACGACAATTATCGCGGCGAGTTCGACCTCGGCCGGCTGGATGCCGACAGCGGGATCGGCGTTCGCGTCACCGGGGCGCATCAGGAAAGCGACAGCTTCCGCGCCCAGGGCGTGCTGCGCCGCACCGCACTCGCCCCCTCGTTCGTCTTCGGCCGCGGCAAGGACACGTCGCTGCTGATCCAGGCCGACTATCTGGTCGACCGCCGCGTCAACGACTTCGGCATACCGGCGGTCAACGGCCGCCCCGTGAACGTCGATCCGTCGACCTATTACGGCGCCGCCAACGCCCGCGATGCCGATGCGGTCCGCTCCGAGGTGCTGTCGCAGGCGGTGACCTTCCTCCACCGCTTCTCCGCCGATCTCAGCTTCCGCAACGGCTTCCGCCGCTACGACTACGGCCTGCGCCGCCGCAATACGCAGCCGAGCGCGGTGAATGCGGCCGCGGGCACCGTGACGCTCAGCCACGGCGGGATCGACCGCGACGAGGAAGGCTGGTCGAACCAGGCGGAGCTGACCCAGACGCTCCGCCTCGCCGGCATGCGCCATACCGTGCTGTACGGGATCGAGATCGCGCGGCAGGTGAAGGACGCCCGGACGATCGCCACGCGCATCGTGGCGACCACCGCGCTGGTGCGCCCCGTGAACCCCGTGGTCGACAACGCCACCTTCACCATTCTGTCGGCCAGCCAGCTCAACCGGCTGGATACCACCGGCCTCTACGTTCAGGACATGGCGGACCTCGGCCATGGCGTGAAGGCGCTGGTCGGCCTGCGCTACGACGACTATCGCCAGCGCACCGAGCAGCGCCTGCCCGGCCAGACGCCGCTGGCCCGCACCGACCGCAACTGGAGCCCGCGCGCCGGGCTCGTCTTCCAGCCGGACGACGCGCAATCCTATTACGCGTCGTGGAGCCGCAGCTTCCAGCCCTCCGCCGAGCAGTTCGGCCTCGCCGCCAACAACACCGACATCGCCCCGGAGGAAACCGTCAACCGCGAGATCGGCGCGAAATATACGCTGCTGGGTGGGCGGCTGAACGTGCAGGCCGCGGGCTTCGTCCTGAAGCGCACCGGGATCAAGGGCACCGATCCCACCACGAACCGGATCCAGCCGATCGGCACCCAGCGCACCCGCGGCGTCGAGCTCTCGGCACAGCTCGACCTGACCACCGGGACGAAGGCGATCGCGGGCTATTCCCATCTCGATGCGACCGTCGTCGCCTCTGCCACGCCGTCGCTGGTGGGCAAGCGCGCCACGCTGACGCCCCAACATCAGGCGAACCTGTTCGTGACACAGACGATCGCGCAGCGCTTCGGCATCGGCGCGGGCGGCAATTACGTCGGCGACCGCTGGGCCGATCCGGCCAATACCACGGTGCTGCCCGGCTTCGTCACCGCCGATGCGCTGGCATGGGCCGACATCGGCCCGGTCCGGCTACAGGTGAACGGCTACAACCTGTTCGATCGCCGCTACATCGTGTCGGGCCACGGCACCTCGCCGCTGCTCAACATGCCCGGCACGCCGCGAACGGTCATGGTGACGGCGCGGTTCGGGTTGTAGAGGCACGGCACCCCGGGTTTGACCGAAACCTCTGCGAAACTCAGTTCCTCGTTCCCCGGCGAAGGCCGGGGCCCAGCTGGGGGACGGCGATAACAGACAGAAAAGCCACGCCAACTGGGCCCCGGCCTGCGCGGGACCTTTGCAAAACGGGCGCAACAGCATCGACCCCACGCCGTGCTCCTGCGCAGGCAGGAGCACAGGGCCCAGCAGAACAACGCCTTATGGGACCTGCAACCCTGGGCTCCTGCCTACGCAGGAGCACGGTGTAGCCCTTTTTGCAAAGGTCCCGCCTTCGCCGGGGAAAGGCGAAATTGTCAAGCGATCCACGACTTTCGCAGAGGTCTCGGTTTGACCCGGGGTGACGGCGCCCTCAATACGATCGCCCGACCAGCACGCGCTCGACCGCCGCGTCGCCGGTGAAGATGCAGGCGCCATCCGCCGCCGCCTGCCCCATCGGCGCGTTGCGCAGCGTCAGCTTCAGCGACTTCAGCCGTTCCACAACCCGGTCGAGCGCGGGTCCGGTCGGGCGCGACCATTGCACCTCCAGCCAGCCGGGGTTCTTCACCCCTTCCGCGAAATGCTTCTCCACCTCCGCCCACTGCATCGCGGGGGCGATATTGGCGTCGAGCCGCGCCTTCGCCTCGGCGAAGAGCGCCTGCTGAATGTCCTCCAGCAGCGCCCCGACGCCGCTCGCGAACGCCTCCTTTCCGGTACCGACGCTGTCGAGCTTCCCATCGGCGCGGTACAGCCGGTCGCGGCGGATGACGGAGACGTTGCCCGCCGCCATGTCGCGCCCGCCGACCTCGATCACGACCGGCGCGCCCTTCTTGACCCAGCCCCAGCGCTTGTTGGTGCTCTTCACCGCCTTCAGGTCGAGCAGCGCGCGCACCGGCTCGCCGAATGCGGTCTGCGCCGCCAGCGCCTGTTGCAGCGTCTTGCAATAATCAACCAGCGCCGCATCCTCCGGCGCGTCGCGCAGCATCGGCACGATCACCACCTGCCACGGCGCGACGCGGGGCGGCACGCGCAGCCCGTCGTCGTCGCCGTGCACCATGATGAGCCCGCCGATCATCCGCGTCGACACGCCCCAGCTGGTGGTCTGCGCCAGCTCCAGCTCGCCGCTGGCATTCTGGAAGCGGATGTTCTGCGCCTTGGCGAAGTTCGTCCCCAGAAAGTGGCTGGTGCCTGCCTGAAGCGCCTTGCCGTCCTGCATCATCGCCTCGATCGACCAGGTGCCGACCGCGCCGGGGAAGCGCTCGTTCTCCGGCTTCTCGCCCGCCACCACCGGCAGCGCGATGCAGTCCTCGGCGAAGCTGCGATAGACCTCCAGCATCTTGAGCGTTTCCTCGCGCGCTTCATCGGCCGTGGCGTGCGCGGTATGCCCCTCCTGCCAGAGAAATTCCGCGGTGCGCAGGAACATGCGCGTCCGCATCTCCCACCGCACGACATTGGCCCATTGGTTGATGAGCACCGGCAGGTCGCGCCACGATTGTACCCAGCGCGCGAAGGCGTGCCCGATCACCGTCTCGCTGGTCGGGCGCACGACCAGCGGTTCTTCCAGCTTCGCGGCGGGGTCGGGGATCAGCCCGCCCTTCCCGTCGGCGACCAGCCGGTGATGGGTGACGACCGCCATCTCCTTGGCGAACCCCTCGACGTGATCGGCCTCCTGCTCGAAATAGCTGAGCGGGATGAACAGCGGGAAATAGCAATTCTCGTGCCCCGTCGCCTTGATACGATCGTCGAGCAGCCGCTGGATACGCTCCCAGATGCCATAGCCCCACGGCCGGATCACCATGCACCCGCGCACGCCGGATTCCTCGGCCAGATCGGCCTCGGTGATGACGGACTGATACCAGGCGGAGAAATCGGCCTCGCGGGTGACGGGAAGAGCGTGTTTCATGGCGCAGCGCCCTACATCCCCCGCGCATGGTCGTCCATCGTCACGGGGGTTTCGCCCGCGCCCCGGGTGCGGCAAGGGCAAGGGCGTGTCCCAGGATCGCATCCTCCTCGCCGTCGCGCTGCGGCTGACCTCGGTCGCGCTGCTCGCGATGATGAGCGCCACGATCAAGCTGGCGCAACAGGGCGGCGCGCATCTGGCCGAGATCCTGTTCTGGCGACAGGCGGGCGCCGCGATCCTGGTCGCCGCGATCGTCGCCGCGGGGCCCGGCTTCGCCAGCCTGCGGACGCAACGGTTCGGCGCCCATACCCTGCGCACCGTCATCGGGCTGACCGCGATGGCGCTCACCTTCACCACGCTCATCCTGCTGCCGCTGGCGGAGGCGACGACGATCGGCTTCTCGATGCCGATCTTCGCGACCGTCCTGGGCGCGCTGGTGCTGAAGGAGCCGACCGGCTGGCGACGCTGGGCCGCGGTCGCGACCGGGTTCGCCGGCGTCCTGATCGTGACGCAGCCGTTCGGCTCCGGGCATCATATCCCGCTGCTGGGCGTGCTGACCGGGCTGACCGCAGCGGGCGGCACCGCGACCGTCTCGATCCTGCTGCGCACCATCGGCCGCACCGAGAAGACGCTGACGACCGTGTTCTGGTTCTCCACGCTGTCGCTCGTTCCGCTCGGCATCGCCTATGCGATGACGGCGCAGGCGCACACCGCGGCGATGTGGGCGACGCTGATCGCGGTCGGGCTGCTGGGCGGGGTGGCGCAGCTCGCGATGACCGCGTCGCTGACCTACGGTCCGGTCTCCACCGTCGTGCCGATGGACTATACCTCGCTGATGTGGGCGACGCTGCTCGGCTGGCTGCTGTTCGACCGCCTGCCCGCGCCCGCGACCTGGATCGGCGCGCCGGTCATCATCCTGTCCGGGCTCTATATCGTCTGGCGTGAACACGTCCGCCGCCGCGAGGAAACGCTCCAGGCGACCGCGCAGGGACTGGTCTGAACCCCTGAGGCTCCACCCCGGCGAAGACGGAACCTTTGCAAAAGGGATGCAACAGCGCCAGGTCCGGC
Organism: Sphingomonas adhaesiva; assembly: GCF_036946125.1. Classification (NCBI taxonomy): domain Bacteria; kingdom Pseudomonadati; phylum Pseudomonadota; class Alphaproteobacteria; order Sphingomonadales; family Sphingomonadaceae; genus Sphingomonas; species Sphingomonas adhaesiva. Next base: position 470,479 of record NZ_JAQIJT010000002.1, on the reverse strand, counting down.
CGTGCTCCTGACTTTACAGGAGCACGGTGGAGACTTTTGCAAAGGTCCCGCCTTCGCCGGGATGGGGACAAGGCAAAGTACTACTCGGCCGCCTCCGCCTGCGGCGCGACCGGCGGCTTCCACGTCAGCACCGGCTTGCGCGCCGCCAGCGTCTCGTCCAGCCGGGCGCGCGGGGCGAAGTGCGGTGCGGTCTTGAGCGACGGATCGCCCGCCTTGGCCCGCTCCGCCACCGAACGCAGCGCACCGATGAACTGGTCCAGCGCGGCCCGGCTCTCGGTCTCGGTCGGCTCCACCAGCATCGCCCCATGCACCACCAGCGGGAAATACATGGTCATCGGGTGGAAGCCCTCGTCGATCAGCGCCTTGGCCGCGTCGATCGTCGAGAAGCCCGCGGCGAACCCCTTATCGGAGAAGATCGCCTCGTGCATGCACGGCCCGGCGCCCGCGAACGGCGCGTCGAGTACGTCCTCCAGCGAGCGCAGCACGTAATTGGCGTTCAGCACCGCATCCTCGGCGACCTGCTTCAGGCCGTCCGCACCGTGGCTCAGGATATAGGTCAGCGCGCGGGTGAACATTCCCATCTGGCCGTGGAACGCGACCATCCGCCCGAACGTGTCGGGATGATCGTCGCCCGCGGTCTCTTCCTCGATCAGCTGGATATGGCCATCGGCCATCCGCGCGGTGAAGGGCAGCGGGCCGAACGGCGCCAGCGCCTCCGACAGCACCACCGGCCCCGATCCCGGACCGCCGCCGCCATGCGGGGTGGAGAAGGTCTTGTGCAGGTTGATGTGCATCGCATCGACGCCCAGGTCACCCGGCCGCACGCGCCCGACGATCGCGTTGAAGTTCGCCCCGTCGCAATAGACGTAGCCGCCCGCGGCATGGACCGCGTCGCTGATCTCCTTCAAATCGCGCTCGAACAGCCCGCAGGTGTTCGGATTGGTAATCATCACCGCGGCGACGTCCGGTCCCAGCCGCGCCTTGAGCGCCGCCGTATCGACGCGCCCGTCCGGCGTGGCGGGGATGTCCTCGACCGCGAAGCCCGCGAACGCCGCCGTCGCCGGGTTCGTGCCATGCGCGCTCTCCGGCACCAGCACGACCTTGCGGTGGCCCTCCCCGCGCTTCTCCAGCGCCGCCTTGATCGCCAGGATGCCGCACAACTCGCCGTGCGCGCCGGCCTTCGGGCTCATCGCGACGCCGTACATGCCGGTCAGCGTGATGAGCCACACCGCCAGCTCGTTGATGACGCCCAGCGCGCCCTGCACCGTGTGCACCGGCTGGAGCGGGTGGACGTCCGCGAAGCCGGGCAGCCGCGCCATCTTCTCGTTCAGGCGCGGGTTGTGCTTCATGGTGCACGATCCCAGCGGGAACAGCCCCAGGTCGATCGCGTAATTCTGCCGGCTGAGGCGCGTGTAATGCCGCACCGTCTCCTGCTCCGACAGCCCCGGCAGCCCGATCGGCGCCTTGCGCGTCAGGTCGCCCAGCCGCGAGCCCGCGACATCGCCCTCGGCGAAGTCCACGCCCGTCGTCTCGGTCGAGCCGATCTCGAAGATCAGCGGCTCTTCCAGCATCAAGGCCTTGTTGCCGGTGAACGTCGGTACGCCGTTCTCGCCCTTCACGGGCGCGGTCGGCTTCCAGCCGCTTGCGTTGATGCTCATGCCAGTGCCTCCTGAAGCGCGGTCGCCAGCGCCTCCACATCGTCCTGCGTCGTCGTTTCGGTCACCGCGACCACCAGCCCGTTCGCAAGGGCATCTTCGCCCGGGTACAGCCGCCCCAGCGACACGCCCGCCAGCACGCCGCGATCCGCCAGATCGCGCACGATCGGCCGCGCCTCGCGCCCCAGGTCGAGCGTGAACTCGTTGAAGAAGGTGTCGTTGACGACCGTCACCCCCGGCACCTTCGCCAGCCGGTCCGCCGCGCGGCACGCGCCGGCGTGGTTGATCGCCGCCAGCCGCCGCAGCCCCGCCTCGCCCAGCAGCGTCATGTGGATCGAGAAGGCCAGCGCGCACAGCCCGGAATTGGTGCAGATGTTGCTGGTCGCCTTCTCGCGCCGGATATGCTGCTCGCGGGTGGAGAGCGTCAGCACGAAGCCGCGCTGCCCGTTGGCGTCGACCGTCTCGCCGCACAGCCGCCCCGGCATCTGGCGGACGTATTTCTCCTTGCAGCCGAACAGGCCGACATAGGGTCCGCCGAACTGCAGGCCGACGCCCAGCGACTGCCCCTCGCCCACGACGATATCGGCGTCCATCTCGCCGGGCGCGCGGATCGCGCCCAGCGCGACCGGCTCGGTCACGACCGCGATCAGCAGCGCCTTGCTGGCGTGGCACGCGTCCGCCAGCGGCGTCAGGTCCGCGATACGCCCCAGGATGTCGGGATATTGCACCACCACGCACGAGGTATCGCCGTCGATCTTGGCGATCAGCGCGTCGATATCCGTCTCCGCGTCCAGCACCGGCAGCGCGGTGTCCAGCACGTCGCCGGTGTATTTCGCCATCGTCTTCGCGACCGAGACGTAATGCGGGTGCAGCCCGCCCGACAGGATCGCCTTGCCGCGCCGCGTGATCCGCCGCGCCATGCCGATCGCCTCCCAGCACGCAGTGGAGCCGTCGTACATGCTGGCGTTCGCGACGTCGGTCCCCAGCAGGCGCGCGACCTGCGTCTGGAACTCGAACAGCATCTGCAGCGTGCCCTGCGCGATCTCGGGCTGGTAGGGCGTATAGGCGGTCAGGAACTCGCCGCGCTGGATCAGGTGATCGACGCTCGCGGGCACGTGATGGCGATAGGCGCCCGCCCCCAGGAAGAACGGCACCTCGCCCGCGACCATGTTCTGCCGCGCCAGCGCGGTCATGTGGCGTTCCACCGCCATCTCGCTGGCATGCATCGGCAAATCGCGGATCGGCCCGTCGAGCCGCGCCGCCTCGGGCACGTCGACGAACAGGTCGTCGATCGACGACGCGCCGATGACCGAAAGCATGTCGGTCCGGTCGGTGGAGGTGAGAGGCAGGTAGCGCATGACAAATCAACTCCCCCCTCCCTTTCAAGGGAGGGGCCGGGGGTGGGTCGATGCCTGGTGGTACGGTTGGCAGTTGCGAGACCGGCGCGGTATCGCGAGCACGCCACCCACCCCCAGCCCCTCCCTGGAAGGGAGGGGAGTAGATCAGATTACAGCTTCGCGACGAACGCCTCGTACGCGATCTCGTCCATCAGCTCTTCCAGCTCGGCGGTGTCCGACAGCGTGATCTTGAAGAACCAGCCCTCGCCCTCGGGATCGCTGTTCACCAGCGCCGGCTCGTCGGTCAGCGCGGCATTGCCCTCCAGCACCGTGCCAGACACCGGCGAATAGACGTCGGAGGCGGCCTTCACCGACTCCACCACCGCGGCTTCGTCGCCCTTGGCGATGCGGCGGCCGTCCTCGGGCACTTCGACGAACACGATGTCGCCCAGCTGGCCCTGCGCATAATCGCTGATGCCGACGGTGCCGATGTCGCCATCGACGTCGATCCACTCATGATCCTCGGTGAAATAGCGGCTCATCTCACTTCACTCCTCGGAAGTAACGGTGGGGAACGAACGGCATCGCGGTGACGGTCGCGTGATGGACCTTTCCGCGCTGCACCAACTGAACGGTGGTGCCCGGCACGGCCATCGCCGCGGGCAGATAGGCCATCGCGATCGGTGCGCCGACGCTGGGGGCGAATCCCCCGGAGGTGACGCGGCCCACGGTGCTGCCGTCGCCGTCCACCACGCTGGCGCCCTCGCGCACCGGCTGCCGCCCTTCGACCAGCAGGCCGACGCGCTTCGACACCGCGCCCTGCTCGCGTTCCGCCAGAATGCGCTCCGCGCCGGGGAAATCCGCCGCCTCGCGCCGCCGCTTGAACAGCGCGAAGCCCAGATCCGCCATCACCGGCGTCGTTTCGGGGTCGAGGTCGTGGCCGTACAGCGGCAACCCCGCCTCCAGCCGCAGCGAATCGCGCGCACCAAGGCCGATCGGCCTGATCTCCGGCTGCGCGACCAGTGCGTCCGCCAGCGCCTCCGCGGCGTCCGCGGGCACCGAAATCTCGACGCCGTCCTCGCCGGTATAGCCCGACCGGCTGATCCACAGCGCATGCCCGTTCCACTCGAACGCGCCCGCCTGCATGAACACCATCGCCTCGACGCCGGGGATCACGCGCGCGACCGCTGCGACCGCCTGCGGCCCCTGCACCGCCAGCAGCGCATGGTCCTCCATCAGGTTCAGCGTCACGTCGTCGGGCAGACGATCGATCATATGGGCGATGTCGTCGTATTTGGTGGCGCCGTTGACCACCATATAGACCTGCTCCTCCGACTGCCGCGTCAGCATCAGGTCGTCCAGGATGCCGCCGTTGTCGTCCAGCAGCAGCGAATAGCGCGCACGGTTCATCGCCAGCCCGGCGATGTCCGCGGGCATCAGCGTCTCCAGCGCCGCCACCACGCCCTCGCCGGTGACGGTCAGCTGCCCCATGTGGCTGACGTCGAACAGCCCGGCGCTCTCGCGCGTCCACAGATGCTCGGCCATGATGCCGTCGTACTGGACCGGCATGTGATAGCCGGCGAACTCGACCATCCGTCCGCCGCGCGCGCGGTGCCACGCGTCCAGCGGCAGCGTCAGGATCTCGATCGGTTCGAAGCCGTCGTCGGGGTCGGTGGCCGCGTCGCTCATCACAGGTCTTCCGTCAGCACGAGGGCGGATACGATCCGCGCGGGCAACGCTGCCCGGCACGATGCGATCCGTTTCCCCCTCTGTCACGGAACCTGAGAGCTTTCCCCGGCCGATCGGCGGGTTACCCCTTCGGTGGGCGACCCGCGAACGGCCCGCCGCTTTCCAGAGTGTCGAGCAGGCCGGCGCGGTCCCTGGTGCCTGAGAGATTCCGGGGTGGTTGCTCCTTCGGCGGCGGATGCGCCTGAAAGGTGCCCCGCGCTCTCCCGCGCCTGCCCATGCCGGTCGCCCGGCATCGACCCCGCCGCTCTATCGCGCCTGCGAAGGGAGTCAATCGCCCGCGGAAGCATCCGCATGATGCACGCGAAGCCGCGAAGATGACGCGCGCGCGGCAGCACGCCATACCCCCTCACGACAGGAAGGCCGCGATCGCGGCAAGAAGGACATCTTCGCGGCTTCGCGTCTTCGAGCGAACCCATTCACCCCCGCCGCTCCAGGCCCCACGACACCGCCAGCATCGACAGCCCGCCCAGCGCCAGCCCCGCCCCGACCCACCCGGTCGAGGTCCAGCCATAGCCCGCCGCGATCGCCAGCCCGCCCAGCCAAGGCCCCAGCGCGTTGGCGGTGTTGAACGCCGAATGGTTCAGCGCCGCCGCCAGCCCCTGCGCATCGCCCGCCACGTCCATCAGTCGCGTCTGGAGCACCGTCCCCAGCGAGCCGCCCATGCCGATCGCGACCATCGCCACCATCACGGTCGCCAGATGCGGCGCGGCGAGCGGCCACAGCGCCAGCGATACCGCGCTCCACGCCAGCAGCCCCGCCGCGGTCGGCAGCAGCGCGCGGTCCGCCAGCTTCGGCACGATCAGGTTGCCCGCGGTCATCCCGACGCCGAACAGCATCAGCGCGAACGGCACCGTCCGCGGTCCCACCCCCGTCACCGCCAGCATCGTATCCGCCAGATAGGTATAGACCGCGAACAGCCCGCCGAACCCGATCGCGCCGATGCCCAGCGTCAGCCACACCTGCGGCCGGCGCAGCGCGGTCAGCTCGCGCAGCGGGCTTGCCGACGAATCGGCGCGGTCGCGCGGCGCGAACAGCGCCACCAGCGTCGCGGTCAACGCCGCCAGCCCCGCCACCACCAGGAACGACGCACGCCAGCCGACCGACTGCCCCAGCAGGTTGGCGACCGGAACCCCGACGACCGTTGCCACCGTCAGCCCCAGCAGCACGCGCGCGACCGCCTGCGTCCGCCGCCCCTGATCCACCAGCGAGGCCGCGACCAGCGTCGCGATCCCGAAATACGCACCATGCGGCAGCCCGCTCAGGAACCGGAAGAGCAGCATCATGCCATAGGACGGCGCCAGCGCGGACATCGCATTGCCGAACGCAAACATCGCCATCAGCACGATCAGCAGCGTGCGCCGCGCCATCGTCGCCCCCAGCACCGCCAGCGCCGGCGCACCGACCACCACACCCAGCGCATAGGCGCTGATGACGTGCCCCGCGGTCGGCGCGTCCACCCTCAGGTCGCGCGCCAGGTCGGGCAGCAGGCTCATCGTCGCGAATTCGGTCGTCCCGATCGCGAAACCGCCGACGGCGAGCGACACATGGATCAGGCCGACCGGCACCTGCGTCCGGTCGGCGATGGCGGTGGCCATGGCTCTTCCTCGTATGATTATGGAATCTCAGCTGGCCATTGTGCAGCGCAGCGTCAAGGCGTGACGCCGCGCTGCTCCCATCGGTTCCGCTCGTCCGCCAGCAGGTCGGGCGCGCACACCCGCCCCTCGCGCGCCGATGTCTGTGCCGCGATCAGCACCGCCATCACCGCCAGCGCCTCGACCGGATGGACCGGGCTCGTCGCCTGTCCCGCGATCGCCCCCGCCACGGCGCGGTAGAAGGCGCGTTGATCCCCCGGCACCGCCGCGCGCTCCCGCTTCTCCCCCTCGGAATCGATGACGATCAGCGGATCGGGGTCCTCGCCCCAACCCGCGCCGCCGGCGCGCGCCCCGGCGACCAGTTGCGCCTCCTGTCGATCGGCGCCGTGCTTGACCAGGCTGCCGCGCGTCCCGTGCGCCACGAAGCGGTGCGTGCCGCCGGCCACCAGCGACCCCGCATGCAGGACGACGCGGCGCTCGCCATACAGAAGGACGACATGCGCCCAGTCGTCGACCGCCGCGCCGTCGCGCTGTCGCGCCAGCGACGCCAGCACGCCGTCGGGCAGACCGAAGAGCAGCAGCGCCTGATCGATCAGGTGCGGCCCCAGGTCGAACCACACCCCCGCCCCCGGCGCGTCATGCTCGCGCCAGCGATCGCGTACCGCGGGGCGAAAGCGGTCGAAATGCGACTCCCAATGCCGCACCTCGCCGATCACGCCCTCCGCGATCGCCGCCGATATGGTCAGGAAGTCGCTGTCCCACCGCCGGTTGTGGAAGACGAACAGCTGCCGCCCTGCCGCCTCCGCGACCTCGATCACCGCGCGCGCCTGTGCCAGATCCAGCGCGAACGGCTTGTCGACGACGACATGCCTGCCCGCCCGGAGCGCCGCGCACGCCAGCGGGGCATGCGTGTCGTTCGGCGTCGCCACCACGACCAGCCCGATCGCCGGGTCGGCCAGCATGGCGTCGATGTCGGCGTGGACCGTCACCGCCGGCCAGTCGCGCCGGACCTCGTCCGCGCGACGCGACACCACCGCGCGCAGGTCGAGCGCGGTCACCCCGGCGATCAGGGCTGCGTGGAACGTCCGCCCGGCATAGCCGTAACCGACCAGCCCGACCCCGATGCGATCCTCCACCCAGCCCCCTTCATGCCATTTCGCGCAGCCACTCCTCTTCCGGCGCGCGCGCCGACCGCGTCAGATTGGCCTTGTCCGCGGTATCCTCGTAACCGATCGCCACGCCGCAGAACAACATCCGCTCCGCCGGCACCTCCAGGAAGCGCTCGACCGTCTCCGGAAACACCGCCCAGCACTCCTGCGGGCACGTCGCCAGCCCCTTTTCGACGGCCAGCAGCATCAGATTCTGCAGATACATCCCCAGATCCGCCCATTGCGGCGGCCCCATGCGACGATCCACCGTGACGAAATAGGCCGCGGGCGCGCCGAAGAACTGGAAATTGCGCGCGAACCAGATCGCGCGCGCCTTCTTGTCCTCGCGTGGGATGCCCAGCCGGCCGTACATCTCCTCGCCGATCGCAAAGGTGCGTTGCCGATACAGGTCGTCCATCTCCTTGGGATAGATGTCGTATCCGGGCGTCTCGCTCTCGCGGCGCTCGATCTTGCCCGCCATGATCTCCTTAAGCCGCCGCATCGACTCGCCGTGGACGATGTCGACATGCCACGGCTGGATGTTGCCGCCCGTCGCCGCGCGCGCCGACGCGACCGCCAGCTCGCGCAACAGCGCCGGTTCCACCTCCCTGTCGACGTATCCGCGCACCGATCGACGTGCCTGAATGGCCGTTGCTACATCCATTTGCCTCTCCGCCTCTTGCCGTTCGCGTCAATCTGCGCGATCAGGGCAGGGATAACAGTTGTTATGGAGAGTCGGAAGATGGCCGAAGCCTATATCGTCGAAGCGGTGCGCACGGCTGGTGGACGTCGCGGCGGCAAACTCGCCGGCGTGCACCCGGTCGATTTGGCGGCACAGGTGCTCGACGCCGTGATCGAGCGCTCGGGGATTCCGGGCGAAGCGGTCGAGGACGTGGTGATGGGCTGCGTCAGCCAGGGCGGCGAACAGGCCGGCCAGGTCGGCCGCAACGCCGTCCTCGCCGCCAAGAAGCTGCCGCAGAGCGTCCCAGCGGTCACGATCGACCGTCAGTGCGGCAGTTCGCAGCAGGCGATCCAGTTCGCCGCGCAGGCGGTGATGTCGGGCACGCAGGACGTGGTGATCGCGGCGGGCGTGGAGAGCATGACCCGCGTGCCGATGGGCTCGACCTACAAATTGTTCTACGATGCCGGTCTGGGCAAGAACAAGTCGCCGGGGCTGGAGGAGAAGTATCCTGGCATCAACTTCAACCAGTTCGCCGGTGCGGAGATGATCGCCAAGAAGTACGGCTTCACCCGCGAACAGCTCGACGACTTCTCGCTCAACTCGCACCGCAAGGCCGTCGCCGCGACGCAGGGCGGCAAGTTCAAGGACGAGATCGTTCCGATCGAGGTCGAGACGCCCGAGGGCAAGGAACATCACACCGCTGACGAGGGCATCCGCTACGACGCCTCCGCAGAGGGCATGGCCGGCGTGAAGAAGCTGTCCGAAGAGGGCGTGCTGACCGCGGCCTCCTCCAGCCAGATCTGCGACGGCGCCTCCGCCGTGCTGATCGTCAGCGAGGAAGCGCTCAAGAAGTACGATCTGAAGCCGCTGGCGAGGATCAAGTCGCTCACCGTCACCGCGGGCGACCCCGTCGTCATGCTGGAGGAACCGCTGTTCGCGACCGACAAGGCGCTGGCGAAGGCGGGCCTGACGATCGACGACATCGACCTGTACGAGGTGAACGAAGCGTTCGCGTCGGTGCCGATGGCGTGGCTCCACCACACCAAGGCCGATCCGTCGAAGCTCAACGTCAACGGCGGCGCGATCGCACTCGGCCACCCGCTCGGCGCCTCGGGCACGAAGCTGATGGCGACGCTGGTCCACGAACTGCGCCGTCGCGGCGGCAAGTACGGGCTCCAGACGATGTGCGAGGGCGGCGGTGTCGCCAACGTCACGATCATCGAGAACGTCGACGCCTGACGGCGGCCGGTTTTCACCCCGTTCGTCCTGAGGAGGCACTGAGCTTGTCGAAGGGCCGTCTCGAAGGGCGGTGCTTCGAGACGCGGCTTCGACTGCGCTCAGCCGCTCCTCGGCACGAACGGTTCTCTATCTGGAAAGGAACAATATGAAGCTCGACAACACCGTTTCCGCCGTCATCACCGGCGGCGCCTCCGGCCTCGGCGCCGCGACCGCGCGCGTGCTCGCCGCCAAGGGCGTGAAGGTCGCGCTGTTCGACCTGAACGAGGAAAAGGGCGAGGCGCTGGCGCAGGAACTGGGCGGCGTGTTCTGCAAGGTCAACGTGACCGACGAAGCGTCGGTCGACGCCGGCTTCGAAAAGGCGCGCGCCGCGATCGGTCAGGAGCGCATCCTGGTGAATTGCGCCGGCACCGGCAACGCGATCAAGACCGCCAGCCGCAGCAAGGAAGACGGCAGCATCAAGCACTTCCCGCTCGATGCCTTCAACATGATTATCCAGATCAACCTGGTCGGTACGTTCCGCTGCATCGCCAAGTCGGCAGCCGGCATGATGACGCTCGACCCGACCGAGGACGGCGACCGCGGCGCGATCGTCAACACCGCATCGGTCGCGGCGGAGGACGGCCAGATCGGCCAGGCCGCCTATTCCGCGTCGAAGGGCGGCGTCGTCGGCATGACCCTGCCGATCGCGCGCGACCTGATGAGCGAGGCGATCCGCGTCAACACCATCCTGCCCGGCATCTTCAACACGCCGCTGCTGGCCGCCGCGCCGCAGAACGTGAAGGACGCGCTGGGTGCGCAGGTGCCGTTTCCGAAGCGTCTGGGCAATCCGGAAGAATACGCCAGCCTCGCGCTCACGATGATCGAGAACTGCTATTTCAACGGCGAGGACGTGCGCCTCGACGGCGCGATCCGCATGGCGCCGCGTTGATCCCGATCGGGCGGGGCCATGCGCCCCGCCCTCCTACCACAGGCCGACCCATGGCGCGCCCCACCTCCGACCGGCTGCCGCTGAACCGATATCCGGTCCGCATCGTCATCCCGACCCGCTTCCAGGATCTGGATGCGATGGGTCATATCAACAACGTCGCCTTCGCCGCGCTCTTCGAGGATGCGCGCGTTCGCTTCAACTGGTCGCTCGGACGCCTGAACCGCGGCGATGGCTTCCGCGCGGTCGTGGCGCGCAACGAGGTCAATTACCTCGCGGAAGGCAGCTATCCGGAGGACGTGGAGATCGCGACCGGCGTCGGCCGGATCGGCACCCGTTCCTGGGACATATTGGCGGTGATGCACCAGAAGGATCGCGCGATCGCCACCTGCGACACGACGATCGTCATGACGCATCCCGCCGATGGCGGCATCCCCGACGATTTCCGCGCACGACTGGCAGCGATGACGCTCGACGACGCAGCCGCCTAGTCCCCCAAAATCCGAAGTTCGGCTCTTTGATATCGTCATCCCAAGCTAGAGCGGGACCTTTGCAAAACGGGCGCAACAGCACCGAGCCCATGCCGTGCTCCTGCGCAGGCAGGAGCCCAAGGCCCAGCAGAGAAACGCTCTATTGGACCTGCAACCCTGAGCTCCTGCCTACGCAGGAGCACGGTGTAGCCTTTGAAAGGTCCCGCGAAGGCCGGGGCCCAGCATCGGCACGCTCGTAAGATGCTGAAACCGGCCCCCAACTGGGCCCCGGCCTTCGCGGGGGACGAAGACTTTTGCAAAGGTCCCGCTAAAGCCGGGATGCCGCTTACCTTCGGCACGGTGCGAAAGATGTGGGACCCGGGTCAAGGCTCCCCCGAGCGAAATCGAACGGCCCGGGGTTAGGGAGAAGAACCGAACCTCTGTTCCACCGGCCTAGCCGCGCGGCGTTAGCTTCAGCAGCCGTCCCTGCGACCCATCGGCGCCGTCCTCCAATACCCAGATGGCGCCGTCGGGCCCCTGCTCGACCTCGCGGATGCGCGCGCCCATCGACCATTGATCGCCCTTGGTCGCGGACGTACCGTTCACATCGACGCGCACCAACGATTGCGACGACAGCCCGCCGATGAACGCATCGCCCTTCCATTGCGGGAACAGGTTGCCCGAGTAGATCATCAGCCCGGCGGGGGAAATCGCCGGATTCCACCAGACCTTGGGCGCTTCATAGCCGTCGCCCGCAGCATGATCGGGAATGTCGCGCCCGTCGTAATGCGAGCCGTTGGACACGTTCGGCCAGCCGTAATTACGTCCCGGCAGGATCAGATTGACCTCGTCCCCGCCCTTGGGCCCCATCTCCTGCTCCCACAGGTTCCCCTGCGCATCGAATGCGATGCCGAGCAGGTTGCGGTGGCCGTAGCTCCACACCTCGGGCTTGAAGCCTTGCGCGGCGAGCGGATTGCCGGGCGCGGGCTGACCATCCGGGGTCAGGCGCAACACCTTGCCCAGCGTCCCGCCCTTGTCCTGTGCCGGTGTGAATTTCTGCCGATCGCCCGCGGTGAAGAACAGATATCGTCCATCGGGGGAGAAGGCGATCCGCCCCGAATAATGGCCGTTTCCGTCGACCAGCGGCGATGCGCGCCACAGCGCCTCGATCGACTGCAACCGCTCGCCACCCGCCGTGGACGTGTCGAGCCGTCCGCGCGCCAGCACGACGCCCTTGCCGCCCTCTCCGGCGGCCGAATAGCTGAAGTACACACGCCCACTCGTCGCGAAATCGGGCGCCAGGACGACGTCCATCAACCCGCCCTGTCCCGCCGCGTCGACGGGGAGCGTCGCCACGGTGCGGCGGGTGCGTCCATCCGCCGATACGAGCAGCAGGTCGCCGCGCTTCTCCGTCACCAGCATGCGGCCATCGGGCAGGAAGGTCATCGCCCACGGCTGATCGAAATCGGCCACCGCCGCGGTAGCGAAGGGCAAGGCGCCGGAGGTGGCGGACGGAGTCGGCGCCGGCGTCGAGGCACTGGGCGTCGGCGCGGGTGTCGCGGTATCCTCGCCGGAGCAAGCGCTGGCGACACTCAGGGCGGCGACGAAGGCGATGCGGTGCAACACGACGGATGTCCTCTCCCGCGCCATCGCATCATGCGTGGCTGGCGCACATCCAATCGGTCGGTCGGGCGTTGGTTCCGCTCAGTATCCCGCCGTAGCGGAAGGCAACATTATGTTACCTGAAGCAAGCCGCGGCGCCGTCCCGTGCAGGCGAGACAGGGTCGCGGAACGAAGGATCAGGCTGACATCGCCGGCCAGACGCCATCCCGCCTCCGGGATCGGCGGAAAACGATGAGCGATCACCGGCTAGGTGATTGCGCGGTTCGATCACTCCCGCCTCCCGGCCGGGGAGGCGGGCGAAAGCCGCTTCGCTCAGTTCAGGCGACCGACCCCCGCAATCGCGCGGTCGACCAATGCCCGGTCGCTGTCGGCATCGTGACGCTCCGCGATCAGCGCCGCCGCCGCGGCTGCGGCCGCCTCGGCCGTGCGGACGCGGACCTCGGCGATCGCGGCGCGCTCGGCAGCGGCGATCTTGTCCTCCGCCATCTTCGCGCGGCGATCCATCAGCGTCTGCGTGTCCGCCTTCGCCTTGGTGACGATAGCGGCTGCCTCGTGATGCGCATTCTCGCGCATCGCCGCCGCATCGGCCTCGGCCGAACGCGCCTTCGCCAGATACTCGTCGCGCAGCGCCTCGGCCTCGCGACGCAGCTGTGCGGCCTCGTCCAGCTGGCGGCGGATCTCGCCGATCCGCTTGTCGAGCATCGCGCCGATCGCCGCCGGCACCTTCATCAGCACCATGCCGAGCAGCACGACCAGCGCCGCCAGCCCCACCCAGCCGGTGTCGTTGAAGCCGAGCGCGGAGGGCGCGGCGTGCGGCGCGGCGCCCTCGTGCACCTCGCCGGTCAGCCCGCTGCCGTTCGCGACGTCGCGCGGCTCGAGCGGCTGCGCGGTGGTGGCGTCGGCCAGGTTCTGCGCGACCTGCGCATCTGCCGCCGTGGCGGTCATGCCGGGATTAGCCATGATTGAGCTGCCTGCGCACCGCCTCGTTGGCGGATTCGGGGGTGACGGCGACGCCGGACAGGCGCTGCACCAGCTCCTGCGCAGCCTCGGCCGCGATCGTCTGCACGTTGACCATCGCCGCGGCCTTCGCGTTGGCGATCGCAATGTCGTGATGCGCCACGCGCTCGGCGAGGTCGGCATCGGCGGAGCGCATCTGCGCTTCCGCGGCGGCCGCCGCCTGCGCCTTCGCCTTGGCCACTTCGGCCTGGGCGGCGGCGCGCGCGGCGTCCATCTGCGCGGTCCATGCCGCCTCGGTCGTGTCCGCCTCGCCGCGCGCGGTTTCCGCGGTGGCGAGATCCTGTGCGATCTGTGCATCGCGCAGGTCCATCACGCCCTGAACTTTGGGCACCATCATCTTGCCGATCCCGAAGTACAGGATGCCGAAGGTGACGAGCAGCCAGAAGATCTGGGACGCGTAGGTGGCGGCGATCTGACTGATTTGAGGCATGGTGGTCCGCTATCCTAGGTCAGGGGCCCCGCCCGCGCCGGGCGGGGCCGGTTCGTCGGCGTGGTTACGCGACGAACACCAGGATGATCATGGTCACGAAGGCGAGCAGGCCCAGAAGCTCCGCACCCGCGAAACCGATGAACAGGCGACCCTGCTGGCCGTCGGCGGCACCCGGATTGCGCAGCGCACCCTCGAGGAAGGCGGCGAACACGTTGCCCACGCCCAGCGCGGCGATGCCCATGCCGATGGCGGCCAGACCAGCACCGAGCAGCTTGGCGGCTTCTGCGTCCATTTTGAATACTCCCGTTGAAATCATTAGGTTGGAAACGAAAACTCAGTGCAGGTTGACCGCGTCGTTCAGATAGACGCTGGTCAGCAGTGCAAAGACATAGGCCTGGATCGCGGCGACCAGCAGCTCCAGCAGCGTGATGCCGATCATCAGCACGAAGCTGGGCAGCGACACGATCGCGACATAGCCCGGCCCCAGGTTGACGCCGTTGATGACGAACGCCGCCAGCACCTTGAGCAGGATGTGCCCCGCGGTCATCGCGACGAACAGTCGCAGACCCAGCGAGAACGGCCGCACCAGGAAGCTCATCAGCTCGACGACGAAGATCAGCGGGATCATCACCACCGGCGTGCCGTGCGGCACGAACAGGCTGAAGAAGTGGAAGCCGTGACGCCCGAAGCCGACGATCAGCACGATCGAGAAGCTGATGATCGCCAGCACGCCGGTGACGGTCAGATGGCTGGTGACGGTGAACGGGTGCCAGCCCGGCACGATGCCGACCGGCATCAGCCCCAGGATGTTGGCGAAGAGGATGAACATGAACAGCGAGAAGACGTACGGAACGAAGCGCTTGCCCTCCGGCCCGATGTTCGACGTCAGCATGTTCTGGACGAAGCCGGTGAACCCCTCCACCGCGGCCTGCCAGCGACCGGGGACTAGCTCGCGCTTCATGCCCCCCAGCATGAACAGCCACAGCGTGACGAGGGTGATGACCATCCACAGCGCGGAATTGGTGAAGGACAGGTCGTACCCCGCCACCACCCAGCGCTGACCGAGCACCGGCTCGATCAGGAACTGGTGCATCGGATCGATCTTGCCGCCTTCTGCCGCCACGTGTTGGTCCCCGGTTACGTCGAATACGTCAAATGCCTGGCGTTCAAGCGTCCGGTTGGTCCGGGCGCCTGGTCGTCAGGCGAATGATCTGCCTGAACGCCACCGCTATTCCCAGGAACAGCAGCACGATCAGTCCCCACGGCGAGGTGCCGAACCAGCGGTCTACGAGCCAGCCGATCAGCGCCGAACCGACAAGACTTCCGATGAGCGCGGCAAGAACGCGGTTGCCCAGCTGATAGCCGGCATCACCCTGTTCGTGCACGCCCCCCGTGCGAACCGCCTCGTCCCTGCGCGCCTGCTCCAGCCGTCGATCGAGGGAAGCGAGCCGCGGGTCCGCCGCGTCGTGGAAATCCTGTCCGGGCCTGTCCTCCGCCATGTGCGCATCCTCATCCCGAGATCGTTCGAACCGAAGGGAGAATGCGCGCGGGCGGCGAGCAGCCCCGCCAAGGCGCCGTCCGGTTAGCGGGGGGTATCAGGGGTGTCAACCGT